>WBXK01000008.1 GCA_008933055.1 Verrucomicrobiota bacterium
ACAAACAAATTCCAAACAATTCAGTCAAACTAAAGAAGACAAAGTTTATGAAACAGATTAAACAAGTATTCCTCGCGGTGGCGGTGGCAGTTGGATTCGGCCGCGCTGTCCACGCAGACATCACGGTCAAAGGTTCGGACACGATGGTCATTCTTGCGCAGAAATGGGCGGAGACTTACATGGGTCAGAAACCTGGCGTGAAGATTCAGGTCACTGGCGGCGGCACGGGTACGGGCTTCGCCGCGTTACAGAACAAGACAACTGAGCTGTGCAATGCCTCGCGCAAGATTAAGTCCGCAGAAATCGCCAAGTGCCTCGAAGCCTTCGGCAAGCGCCCCACGGAATACAAGGTCGCTCTCGACGGTTTGTCGGTTTATGTCGCTGAGGAAAATGCAGTCAAAGAACTCACTCTCGAACAACTGGAATTGATCTTCACCGGCAAGATCAAGAATTGGAAGCAAGTTGGCGGCAACGATGCTCCGATCACGGTTTACAGTCGCGAGAACAGCTCTGGCACGTATGAGTTCTTCAAAGAACATGTTCTCAAAGGCAAAGACTTTGCGGCGAGCGCGCAGACGATGCCTGGCACTGCGGCTGTGTTGCAGGCTGTGGCCAAAGACAAAAACGGTATCGGCTATGGCGGCGCGGCTTACGGTGCTGGTGCAAAACATGTCGCGGTCAAGAAAGATGACGCATCGAAGGCGATTGAACCTACGGAAGAAAACGTCGTCAGCGGTGCATATCCGATATGGCGTCACCTGTTCATCTACGTCAACCCCGCGCTCGATAAGGGGGACATCGCTGCTTACCTAAGTTGGATACGCAGCGATGCAGGACAGAAAGTCGTGAAGGAAGTGGGTTATTTCCCGCTGCCGGGTCAATTGCGTGAAAAATAGGTGACGATCGCACTGAACGATTGATTCTCAGTTCCGCTTGAGCAAACATCGGGGCGGCGTCGGACATGGATTCCGGCCCGCCCCGTTTAACCATTACCGATGCCGCAGCAACAACATCAAGGCAAACTAACATCCGGTTGGATGGGTATTCATCGTGGCCACAAGGCGCGACCGCTCGAATGGCTCGCGGAAAAATTCATTTTCCTCGTTTCCCTTTCGACGATCCTGATGGTGTTCTTGATCTTCGTTTTTGTCGCCCGTGAGGCATTGCCAATCTTTCTAGGCAAGGAGAACAGCGCCTTGATCAAGCCTGTCATCCCGCCAGCAGACATTGATAAGCTCAAGTCGGAAGAGCTTCGTGCTTACCTCAATTTGACGGAGAAACAGTTTCAAAAAATGGATCGAGAAACTAAAGTCGACTTGATGTTAGTGAAGCAGGAAGCGCAGAGTGAAATCCCAGAACGTTTGCTGAATGATCCTGACGCCAAGCTGAACACCACCGAGTGGGGCGCCATGCTCAAGCCGCGCCAATGGGCGAGCTATAATAAACCCGAATACATCTGGCAACCTATCGGACAGATTCACAAGTATAACATCATCCCGCTCTTCGTCGGTAGTTTGAAGATCACAATTATCGGGTTGCTATTCGCGGTGCCGCTCGCGGTGGGTGCGGCCATTTATATCTCGCAACTTGCCCGGCCTCGCGTGCGCGAAGTGGTGAAGCCCGTCATCGAAATGCTCTCGGGCATTCCGTCGGTTGTCGTCGGATTTTTCGCGTTGCTGATTATGGCTACGGTGATGCAAAAAGTTTTCGGCTACGAAACACGGCTCAACGCATTCGTCGCAGGGGTGGCGCTTAGTTTTTCGGTGATTCCACTCGTGTTCTCCATCGCGGAAGATGCCCTCACAAGCGTGCCGCGCAGTTACACGCAAGGCGCGCTTGCACTCGGAGCATCACGCTGGCAAACAGCATGGCAAATCGTTTTGCCCGCAGCGACTCCGGGAGTGTTTGCGGCAGTCGTGCTGGGCTTTGGTCGCGCCATCGGTGAGACGATGATCGTGTTGATGGTCTGTTCGGCGAGCGTGATGTCGTGGAGCATTTTTGATTCGGCGCGCAGTATCACGACGACGATTGCGGCAGAAATGGCGGAAGCCGTTGCGGGCGGACATCACTACAGGATTTTGTTCATGCTCGGAGCGATCTTGTTCGCAGTGACATTTGTCTCGAACATGCTCGGCGAACTGGTGATCCATCGCTTGAAACACAAAATGGAGGGCAAGCGATGACGGAAATTCAAAATTTCAAAACCCGAAAGTTTGACTTTGCCTCGTTCTTTTTTAGCGGATTGACGGGTTTTTCGACCTTGCTCATTCTTGCGATTCTGGCTGTCATCCTCGGTAATATCATCATCAATGGCTGGCCAAACTTGACCTGGCATTTCGTCAGTACGATTCCTAAGAAAGATTTCTTTGATCCGGCCACGACGGGCGTATTGCCGATGATCATCGGCACTACCATTCGGGTGTTTATGATGACCATTTTTGTCCTGCCCATCGGTGTCATCACAGCGATTTATCTTACTGAATACGCCCCGAGCGGATCGTGGCTCACTCGGATCATCCGTGCAGCCGTCAATAATCTCGCGGGTGTGCCATCTATTGTGTTCGGTTTGTTCGGGCTTGGTTTCTTCATCAATTTCATCGGTCGCAACATGGACCAGTTGATGCACAATCCCGGGCCGGTCTGGGGACAACCCGCCGTGCTGTGGGCGTCGCTGACTTTGGCGGTGATGACGATGCCTGTAGTGATCGTCGCCACGGAAGAATCGCTCA
Source organism: Verrucomicrobiota bacterium (assembly GCA_008933055.1). Lineage (GTDB taxonomy): Bacteria > Verrucomicrobiota > Verrucomicrobiia > Limisphaerales > JADLHS01 > JADLHS01. The sequence continues at coordinate 2,730 of WBXK01000008.1, forward strand.
AAGCCATTCCGATGGGATTGCGCGAGGCGAGTCTTGCAATTGGTGCTACGAAGTTGGAAACCATCATCCGAATCGTATTGCCGCAAGCGTTGCCGGGTATCATGACCGGCGGAATCCTGGCGGTGAGCCGTGCTGCGGGCGAAGTCGCGCCAATCCTGTTTACCGGCGTGGCGTATTACATGGCGTCGCTGCCGGGAAAATTAAGCGATCAATTCATGGATCTCGGTTATCACGTCTTCGTGTTGTCCACACAATCGCCTGACATCGAGAAGACGCGCCCGATCCTTTACGCCACGGTGCTGGTGTTGCTACTACTCACGTTTGCGCTCAACTTTGTTGCGGTTTTGATCCGCGCGCGGGTCCGCAAAAAACTCCGGGCGCTGGGTTGATTTAATTGTATGGCTGAAACTGTTTTACCTAAACTAGAGGTGACGCCCCAGAATCCGCTGGTTGTGGGGGCGGGGGCGTCGCTGATCGAAATCTCCAACCTGTCTCTGTTCTATGGGAAGTCGAGGGCACTAAAGGATGTTTCGCTCAAAATCCGCGAGCGCGTGGTCACAGCGTTCATTGGACCTTCGGGTTGCGGCAAATCCACTTTGCTTCGTTGTCTCAACCGCATGAATGATTTGATTGACGGCGTGCGCATCGAAGGTTCGGCGAAGATCGGCGGGCACGACATCTATGCGCCGGACGTGGACGTGATTGAGTTGCGTAAACGGGTGGGCATGGTGTTTCAGAAATCCAATCCTTTCCCGAAATCAATCTATGACAACGTGGCTTACGGACTTAAGCTGCAAGGTGTGACATCTAAGGGCGAACTCGACACCGCCGTGGAGCAGAGCCTTATCGGAGCAGCGTTGTGGGATGAGGTCAAGGACCGGTTGCAGAGCAGCGCGCTTGGATTGTCCGGAGGCCAGCAGCAGAGGTTGTGCATCGCGCGCGCCATCGCCGTAAAGCCGGAAATCATTCTCATGGACGAACCGGCTAGCGCATTGGATCCAATCGCCACGTCTCGAGTGGAAGATTTGATTCTTGAACTCAGGAAGGATTTTACCATCGTTATCGTTACGCATAACATGCAGCAAGCCACCCGCATCTCGGACGAGACGGCCTTTTTTTATATGGGCGAACTCATTGAGTCCGGTCCGACACAGAAGATATTTACAATGCCCAAGCAGAAGCGCACAGAGGACTATGTGACGGGACGGTTTGGTTGATTTATTTTCTGAACTTTTGAAATGAACTATGGACAGACACTTTGATCACGAATTGGCGGAGCTAAAACAAAAGCTGCTGACGATGGCGAGTCACGCCGAGAAGTCCGTGAGCGACGCAGTCAACGCGCTTGTCAATCGTGACCTCGACCTCGCGCTGGCGGTGAACGCAAACGACGAGGTGCTGGATCGATTCGAGTTGGACGTGGACGAGATGGCCATCAATCTCCTCGCCAAAGCGCCGCTGGCCAGCGAACTTCGGATGGTCACCATGGCTATGAAGTTGTCGCAAAATCTTGAACGCGTCGGTGACGAAGCGACCAAGATCGCCAAACGCGCTCGTGATCTGAGCAAAGAGCCACCTTTAAAACTCAATCTTGAATTGGCGAAACTTTCCTTGCTCGTCCTTGGGTTGCTGAAATCTGCGTTGGATTCTTTTGTGCAGAAAGATTCTGCCGCAGCGCGCGCCGTGATTCCGCGGGACAAGGAGATCAATGCGTTGCATAAACAGATTCAGGGTCAGATCATCGACCATATGAAACTAAGCCCTGACAACATTCAGCGCAGTTTGCATCTGCTCGTGGCGGTAAAAAGTCTGGAACGGATCGGTGACCATGCCACGAACATCGCCGAGGAAGTTGTCTATCTCTGCGAAGCGCAGGACATTCGGCACGCAGACAAAGGCTGACGCTCGCCTTGTCTCAGTTAAAATAGAGGACCGCCGGATAAGTCGCGGCCCACGCCCACATAAATCGGTTCAAGCCGAGAATGGCTGCGTTCGCAATGTGAAAGAACATTCCTGCCGAGAGCATCGCAAGCTTTCCATCCCATGGCAGCAGCAGCACGGCTGGGAACCCAATTTCAAACAGAATGACGCCCCAAGATGCCGCCACGCACAACGCTTGGGAGGTCGCAAGACTTCGCGCTGGGGCAAGTAGTACGTAAGGGCCGTTCGATCGCAGCAGGGTTTGAAGTGCGATGCCAGTTAGCCAGTTGTTGTTTCTCAACTTGGCAAGCCCAGCGAGGAAATAGGACAACACGCTTTGCGCTGCGATCCAGCCTAGTCCAATCCTAGTGAGGATTGGATTTACCACGCCGAACGAAGCGATGAGCAAGCCGACCAAGGCTTGGAACATCATGCTGTCGCTCCCGCCGCCGAGCGGCCCGTCGAAGCGTAGCACCAGTCCCCCAGTTGAAATGATTAGTGCCATGTAAAAGACCGGCTCGATGACAGATAGGGTCTGGCTAAGTCCTCCAATCAGCGGTATGGATAGCAGCAGCCGGACGAGCATTTTAGCCGTGAGCCACTGAACAGTGTAGGAATAGGGACGATTCCCCATGCATAGCAGCGCGTGTCCTGAACGCGTGGCGAGGACTTCAATCGCCTGAAGCAGGATTCCGGCACCGAGCAGGATTTGGATGGCGCGAATGGCGATGGCGGGTTCAAGCGTCATAGGATTTCTTTTCGGGCGGGATAACGGCTTGATACAAAGAGTTCTGCGTCCAGCTCGCTAGGGTTCGTCGACACAAGTCGGAATTGAAATTCATCGCCGGCCTGAGCAGCGCCAATGCGCCGGCGAAGGATTCTAACAAGACTATCGTGCAGCGCGCCCTGTTCGAAATGTTTTACCCCCTCCGCACTCGATACCGCAATTTCTTGCGCCGCGCGATCTATGAAGGTGTTTTCTAGTAACTCAAGATTGCCACGCGAATTAAAGAATAGCCGGCCAATGCTGCGAGTGGAATGATCTTCGCGAATCGGCTGCCAGTCGGATTCGTGGCCAGCGCGGATGGTTCGTTCGTCCAATCGATGCGAGGTGGAGAAGTCATTAAAGAAATTCCACGACGGCAGAAATAGCTTGAGGATGTTCAGCAATGCCGTGGTGATCATTCGTCAGTAGGGTTCTGTTATAGCCAGAATTTTATCTTTAAGTGTTTACACCAATATCTCCGGGCGCAAACACCACGCGCGGAGCGGCGCTCAACGCGACGACGATGGTAAACGTTTATGCACGCGCAATAGAGCGCGTTTCCTAAACTAAGGTCAGCGCGGCGACCAATGCAACAATGGATTTAATAATGGCTCGCATGGTTTTTCGGATAGTCTTGGGGAATCTGATTTGGAATGAGATCGCAAACTTCTGCCAACAGGAATGCAATGAGACGTTTTCTTCTCGGAACATTTTGCGAAAAGGGAAAGCCGCCGTTGGGCGACAGCCGTGAGATTTTGCGCACGGCTGCCGGGTGAGGGCCGCGTTTATTAATGACAGACCTTACTGCGAAATGAGCTTCTGGAATTCCGGCATCGCGCGGAGTGGGGCGATATAGGGATCGTTTTTGGCGAATGCGGTGATATCTTTGGCGGCAGGGTTTGTAGCCCGGCGCGCATCGCTGAGTTTAATGGCGTTGGAGACGGCAAGCAATCCGTCCGCGTATTTAAGGGTGGTGGTGCGGATGGCGGCGAGATCATACCAAGCCTCTGGACTGCTTGGTTGCAGCTGGGTGATGCGCGTGAGTCCAGTCTCGACCTTGGGAAAATTATTCAACTGTTTGTAGATGTCTATTATGTTCGCGAGCATCTGCAGATCAACTTTGGGGTTGGTGATGATGCGATCCATGACAGCGTAGCCTTGCTCGAACTGTTGCGATTGCAGGTGATAGATCCCGAGGTTGAAAGCAGCTGACAGATTCTCTGGGTTCTTGCGGACATCTTCCTCGAGCTTTTGCAGGCTGCCGAATTGTCCCATCTGTTTTTTATAGCTTTCAAGGTTGCCGATCAGTCCAGCGATCTGTCCATTGTAGGGATCAAGTTTTTGCGCGGTCTGGGCGATGAGCATTGCGTCATCAAGTCGTGGCGCGATGCCTGAGGGTGGCTGAATTAGCAACTGCACGTAGCGGAACAATGCTTCCGGGCTGTAAGGGCAGAAGGCAAATGCCTGGCGGAATGTGAAGTCGGCTTCCTTGTACAGTCGTAGTTTCTCGGCAGGTGTCTTGGGAGCAAATTCCGGCGGGCAGCTTGGACTCAGACGCCACGCATACACGCCGCCGATGGAGCTTCGCAGTTTGGAGAATGCTTTTTGGCCATTATCATCGCGGGCAAATTTCTTCTGGCCGTCCGTTAAACCACCCCAGTTGTGGCGCAGATAAACTTTCTCCACAAACGAAACGATTTCTTTGACCTGCGTGTCGTAGTTGATCCAATTGCCGATAAGCCGTTCAGAGAATTGTGACCAGAACTCATGATCGCGTTCGTAGATGTCTTCCGTGAAGGTCGTCAACGGCTTGCGGTTGATCTTCATGATGACGCCAAACGGAGTCAGATGCGGATACATCCATTCGAGCGGGAAGCTTTCCTCGACGAAGAACTCATTGTTCGGGTTCTTGTCGAACATGACTTTGGTGAGCAAGCCGTTGATGGCCATGACGGCGACCTGACCGGAGACTTGTACTCGGTTATCAATGATCTTTACATCTTCGCCAGGGCGGAGTTGGTTGCGCTGTAGGCGAGCTTGCGCGTCCGCGAGATACTCTTGGAAGCACACTTGGGAATCCTGCGGCGAGGCGATCTGCATCTCGCGGTCGGGATAAACGCCGCCCTTGCTTATGGCGATTTCTTTGGGGAATGCGCCTTCGATGATCTGGCGGTTTAGCCGAATGCGCGTCGAGCTCGTCGGGGTTTCGAGGATGAACGCCGCAAGCTCCGGCGTAACGTTTACGCCAGCTTCGGTCAACTTCTGCTGAACGGCCTTGGCTTGTTTTTCGAGATCAGCTTGGATGCGGTCGAGCCTTTGCTTAACGATGTTTTCCTGCGAGACAAGCCGCTGCATGGCGAGAGGGCCGAGTTGGCCGCTGCGTTGTTTTTCATCATAGTAGGCTTCGAGTTCAAACGTTGTCTTCCAACGCGCGGCGACGTTCGTCGCCATGGCTTTGTCGTCGTAAAGACCTTTCTCAAGGATGCGATTGAGGTCTTTGACCAGAGCGCGTTTTAACGCAGATTCATTGCCGCCGGAGAGGAGCGTGCGTGTCTCGGCCGAGAGTTCCCCGGCGAGTTGTTTCGCCAATCCGCTTGACCCATCAAGCAATTTTCCCGCAAACGTTTTCACGTCGAGGAAGTCTGCATCCGTGAAGAATGAACTTCCGGCGCGACGGTCTTTCTCGATGGATTCACCGACGCCGGTGAAGAACTTATCAAGTGGTCGCATCATGTCCGCGAACCCGGCGAGTTTGTTCTTAACTGGGCCTCGAACGTCATCTTCCTTACCAAAGTTCTCACCCATCTTGAGAACTGCACCCTCGAAGAACGGAGTGTCGAGACCTCGAATCTTTTGTGCGCTACGGTTGTAGTGGGCGCGGATGTAATTGAGATATGTGCCGTCGGCTAGCGCGTTTTGGGTAATGATATAAACATCGCGGCGATCAAACTTGGGATCGCGCGGTTTGCATTCCGGCGGAATGAAGCTCTCGCAGAAGATTGTGTAAGTCGGACAAAAACGTCCGGGATCGGTGCCTCCGTAGAGGATGGCGTCGCGCGTCATCTCTGGATAGATCGGCTTGCCGTCCTTGTTGTTGAACGGTGGGGAGAACATGTCGTGACCAAACCAGTAGCCGAAGAGATGGCCTCGTTGTTCGTTGTCGGCCCAGTGTGCCATGTACGATTGCAACGGGACAGTGGCAAAGATTGCTAGCGTGATCACGAGCGGGGCGCGAGTGCGCCAAAGGAGCAAGGCGATCAAAAATACTACGGTGAGTCCTAGTAACAGCAAGTTCGCTAGGACAGGCATGGCGAATTGCCCGGGTTCAAATGATACGAGCAGCGTGCTGAAGAAGTGGCCGATGCCGCCGATGCCGTATTTGTCACCCATGAGAATGATCAGCGTCATGAAGAACGAGATCGCCATCACTGTGCCGCCGATGAAGCGAAACACTTTGCGGTCGCTCGGCGCGTCGTTGCGATTGGATAAGTAAACGCATATGGCAGCGATGAGGACAGAAATAAGCTTAGCGAATCCGATCATGGCCGGACCGTCCGTGCCGATCTCGGCGTTGGCGGGGATCATGATGGAGAGTTTTTCTAACAGGCCGAGTTTGAGTTGTGCTTTGTCAAGTGGCACGGCGCTGAAGAGGACGACGGTGATCAGTAGGCAAATCAGACCAATGCCCGTGAAAGCGAGGGCAGGTTTGAAGCTGCTTTTGGAAGATTCGGACATGCGCATCAGTTGCAGCGTAGCGAGGACAAGGCTTGTGGCAGTCAATCCGATGAAGATCAGTTTCACGAACCCGTTCTGGAAACGGTCCAGCCCCGCAACGGTAGGATCGCCGAGGTGCGAATAGGTTTCAACTGCCAGCGCATAAAGCGCGAGGTCAACTGCGACGATGGCGACAACGATGGCGACGCGTCTGAACGCCTGGTAGTGCGTGGCGAGATACGCGGCAAGCAGTGCCATGCCGTAACCGACGCCGATGGACACAAGAACGTGCGATGCTGTGAAGAATACGCGGATCAGTTCGCGTGCCTGGCGATCCGGCGGCGGATTGAGCAGCAGCACGAGCATCGGTCCAAGGCACATGAAGATGGCGACGACGCCGATGAGCCAGTTGCGTTCGCGCTTCTGCATCTGCCTATAGAACAAGAACACGCCAACGGCGATTAGAATGCAGACGAGATTGAATTCATTGTCCAATCCGTCGAGATACATCAACAACTGTTTGGTGTAAGTCCCGATGAAACTTGCGGTCTGCTCAAAGATGCCATCTCCGATACCTTTGGTGGGGCTGATCTTTTCGTATTGGCCGCGAGTGAACGCGTGGATGAAACCCTCTACAGTGCGCGGATAACCCCATTGCATAGGCGGATTGCTCATGCCTGCGATGGCCATGTAAAGGTAGAACGACATGCCGATCATGAAGGCGACGCCTGTCCAGATGACAGCGAGACCGTCGTTGGATCGACGTTCTTTGTTCACGAACATCGAGTCGTAGGCTTGGTAGAGACGGACGCCGACAAATGCGACCAGTGCGAAAAGCGCATACATCTTCATCTGCGACAATGTCTCAGCAGCCTGCGCTGCTTCCATCGGATTGGTCGGAACCTTCATCTGTAATTTGGTGACGAGGAATAGTAACGCCCCGATCCCCACCGCTGGGCCTCCGATGTAAGCTGTGGTCTTTTGATTTTCCCGCAAAGTGAGCCACATCCAGGCTGCGGCGGAGCCGATACCGATGAAGTTGAAGATCACGAAAACGGGCATGTTGCTCGCAAGCAGCGACAGATTCATCGCCAATGCTCCGAGATAGATCACGACGTTCCAGAAGAGGAATTCTTTTCCGAGACGCGGCTTGACCATCACGATCAAGACTTCAAGCCCCATCGCTATGGGCAGGAGGGATTGGTGGTTGTTCACGCAGATGCCATACATGAAAAATGCGAGGTAGAGATAACGGTTCTGGTGCGGCGCATAAACCCAGCGCAGCAGGAACAGCATCACGCCCATCAACGACAACACGCTGAACGCATACACTTCCACGATGACGGATTGGCTCCACATGTAGCCGTTGAAGCCGAGCAGCAGGCCCGCCACGAAGCCAGACACGATGCAGATGGCGTTCTCCCATTTACCCGCGATCTGTTTCAGATCCGCCATGCCTTCCATCAACATACTGCTGCCGCGAGAGACGAGCAGGCCAAGCAGTCCGCACGCGATGGCGCCCGCCGTGGCTTCACCCAGCGCGACGCGCCAAGCGATATTGCCGATGGGGAGGAAGTGAGCCCACAGCCAAGTGTAAATGGTCCACACGGGATAACCCGGAGGATGCGGAATGCCTGCATACATGGAAGCCACGGCGAGTTCACCGGAGTCTTCCAATCCGAGATCTGGTGCGAGTGTCCAGAAATAACCTGCCCAGACACAAAGCGTGGTGATGAGAAACGCCATCCAATCAATCCGGCGGAACAGCGGAGGGGTGGGCGCGGGGAAGGCGTCGAGAACTTTGGTTGCCGGCGGAGTGGCTTCCGGAGATTTTGTTTTGGCGGTAGCCGCTTTTGTATTGTCCATGCTCATTATAAATCAGTTGCCAATTTTGGGCTTAAAGGAGCGCACACTAGACCGGGAATCCCCCCTGTTTGTCCATCCAAAAGTGTCCAGCCGGTTGGCTGTGGGTTGGAAGCTCGTCGCTAGATACGGGGCGTAATTCTGATTGCTCAAGCTCATAGTAATAGCGGTCGTTTGCGGCTCGCTATCGTTCAAGATCGGTTGTTCCAATTGACGCCACAGCGAAACGGAGACCATCAGACACGCCATCGTCGGCGTGAGAATCCTCGCCAGTCTCGGAAGCGTGACACTGAAACGTTGCCGCGCGCCAAAGAGCCTTCGCTCAACTTTCGGCGATGGGCTTCGTGGTTTCCAGGAACGCAACTGTTCCTCCAAAGTATTCATTTGTTTCATGCGATTCTCCTTTCATGCAGGCCCGGAGTTTCTCCGGACCGTAGCGATAACGCCCCGCCGCTGTGTGCGGCTAGACTTCCAGCAATTTACCGATCTCCTCGAACGTGTAATCATGCCAGAGCTTTAGCACGATCACTTCGCGTTGCGGCAAGGCAAGTTCGCTCAGGCAACGCATGGCTGCGCTTTCGTTAGCGGATTCATCCGAGGCGCGCTCGAACCAGCGACTCGACTCATATTCCCGCGTCACGCGCCGCCACAACTTGCGTTTGTGATTCAATGCTTTATTGCGAAAACTCCGCACGCAGTAGTGCTCAGGCCGCTCCAGAGACCCCGACATCTGGATCAGGCGGAGGAAAGTTTCCTGCACTATATCTTCAGCTTCCGCGTGGGAAAGTCCCAGTGCGCGACCGTAAAGAACCAGCTCAGTCGCCTTCGAGTGATATAGTTTTTCGCACCACGCCGGTGTCTGTCCGTTATTCACTTCACTTCATAGACACCTAACCCGGCGGATTTGTATTTATTTTTTGCAAGCAGTCAGGTTATCTCGGCGTTCGCTCCGACGCGCGCTGCGTTTCCAGGCATGATCTAACGAAAGCGGGGGATTGTTGTGTTTACGGCTTCCATGACTTCGCTGTTCGTTATCCCATCGCCACGAAGTATTCGGCGGCAAAGTTGGCTTATTTAGGGGCGGTGCGTTCTTTGGCGACGGAAGTTTCGCAACACGGCGTGCGGGTGAACGCCGTCGTGCCTGGTTAGCTTGAGTCCAATATGATGCGGAAGGCAATGGACAACGATTCTGCGCGTAAGGCCAAGATTCTCGGTTGCACGCCGATGAATTATTTTGGTAACGCGGAGGATATCGGCTGGGCTGCCACGTGTCTCTGTTCGCTAGCAGGACAGTTTGTGACGGGAGTTGTGTCGCCGGTGGATGGCGGTTCGAGCGTCGGGTTCTGATCAATGAGGAAGTGAATTTGGTGGCGCTGCATGGCGCGACTGGCGTTTTAGTGAAGATCGCTTTCCCTGCGGCGTGTCGTGGATGCTGTCCGGGATAAACTCGCGGAGGAATGGTGGCTTCTCTTTGCGTCCGGCGCGTTGAACATCGTGCCACAATGTTTCGGCAACCTTCTGCGCTATCAGTTTTTTTTCTTTTGTAAGATAGACGAACAAGAATTCCATTAATCGAGCTAGTGCGATGCTATCAGTGCGGTTGATCGCTGCGTGCAGCCAATCGCTCCAGCGCAGAAATGATTCAAATGGCGACCCGCCTCCGATCCAGAGTAATTGTGTGGTCTCAAAAAAATTCCCACTGTTACCCACGAGATCCCAATAGCGCGCGAAGCGGCGCAGTCGCTGCATCGTGGCGAAATCGATAAGTTTAGTCTGAAGAATTTCGTAGGGCGGATGTGCGGCGTAGGTCATCTGCCATTCCGCGTCGTGTCGAACGATGGGCGTGCCGCGAAGTCGTTTGAGGATGCCGACCTGAATCTCCTGCGGTCGCAGCGCGATGAGTTTATCAAAGCCCGAGCCGAAGCTCGCGATGTCCTCGCCCGGCAATCCGACGATGAGATCGGCGTGAACGTGAACTCCCGTTTGACCGCGCAGCCAGTTTAGGTTGTCGTTGAGCTTCGCGTAATCTTGTTTGCGACTGATTAGTTTGCCGACGACGGGGTTGAAAGTCTGGATGCCGACCTCGAACTGAACTGAACCCGCTGGAAACTTGGCGATGGTTTCGCGTAACGCCTCCGGCAAGCGATCAGGGATCATCTCGAAATGATAAAAGTTTGCAGGACGATGACGCGCGAGAAAGAATTCCAAAATCGTGCGGCTTGTGTTGAGGTTCAGATTGAACGTGCGATCTACAAACTTGAATTGCCGCACCCCACGATCCATTAGCTTTTGCATCTCGCTGAGAAACAGATCGAGATTCATTGCGCGTACGGGGACATCAAGTGATGATAAGCAAAACTCACAACTGAATGGACAGCCGCGTGAGGCTTCGACGTAGATGACCCGATGCGCGATGTCTTTTGCGTCGTAAAACTCATAGGGAAGGGCAAGGCGAGAGAATTCAGGCAACTCAGAAGCAATGATTTTTGGTGGAGACTTGCCGGCCAAAATTTGCCTGCACACGTCTGCAAACTTCAAGTCTGCTTCGCCCGTGATGACGTGGTCTGCGATACGCACGATCTCTTGTTGCGCTGTTTCATAGCTTACCTCCGGTCCTCCGAGGACGACAATGATTTCTGGGTGGATGCGTTTTATAGCGGCTACCACTTCGGTAGTTTCAGTGACGTTCCAGATATAAACGCCGAGTCCAAGGATGCGAGGCTTCTGCGCGAGTAAAACCTCTGCGATGTCTAGTGGACGTTGATTGATGTCGAACTCCAGCAAGGTGGCGTGCGGTTTCAAGTCGCCAAGGTTTGCCATGAGATAACGCAATCCAAACGACGCATGAATATATTTCGCGTTGAGCGTAGCGAGGACAATGTCAGACATCGCCGTGAGTTTATCAGGCATTCGGCAGCGCGCAACGTTCGCAGTGTCCAAAACAAATTTCTCTGCCTCGACTGTTTCCAATCAGTTTACTAAACTGCCACCTAGCATGACGAACACCACCAAACTTCTGTCCGAGCTTATCGCGTTGCCGAGTGTGAACAGTTCATTCCTCCCCGCGAATCATCCGCACGCAGGGGAAGCACGTGTAGCGGATTACCTCGCCGCGCACGCCAAACGAGCGGGTTTAGATGCCGAGTTTCAGAGTGTTCTACCCGATCGGCAAAATATTCTCGTGCGACTTAAACCTGCGGGAAAAGTTCGGCGAACCATCCTGCTCGCCCCGCATCTCGACACGGTGAATGTGGTCAGCGACACGCAATTTAAACCAGTGATAAGGAGCGGTCGGCTTTACGGTCGTGGCGCCTGCGACACAAAGGGTTCTGTCGCGGTGATGTTCGGGGCGCTGTGCGATTTGGCGGCGCTGATGAATCGCCCACGCGATACAGAGATTGTTTTTATTGGGCTCGTGGACGAAGAGCATGGGCAGAGTGGTTCGCGCTTTCTGGCGAAGAAGAAATTCAAAGCTGATCTTGCCATCGTCGGCGAGCCGACGCGGTTAGTTCTTGCAACAGCGCACAAAGGCAGCGTGTGGTTGGAAGTTGAGACCCGTGGTCGTGCCGCGCACGGTGCGACACCTTGGTTTGGTCAGAACGCCGTGCATTTGATGGCTCGTGTTGTTGAGGCACTGGAGACGGATTACGTCGCAAGCTTGAAGAAAAAGATTCATCCGCTGCTGGGCTTTGGCACTCTGAACGTCGGGACGATCTGTGGAGGAACGCAACCAAACATCGTGCCGGACAGTTGCGTCATCGGCGTGGATCGCCGCACGTTGCCGGGGGAATCCGAGTCGGCAACGCGTCTCGCGATGAGTGCGTTCCTGAAATCGCGGAAGTTGAACGCCACAGTAAAAAACGTGAAGTTCAGTCCATGCCCGGCGTTGGAGACGAGCGAGAATTTACCCCTAGTTAAACAGTTTCTTGGGAGCATCAGTCAGAAGCGAGTGAGCGGATTACACTATTTCTGCGATGCCGCAGTGCTGGGGAGCAGCGGGATTCCGAGCGTGGTCTTCGGTCCGGGCGACATTGCACAGGCGCATACCGCAGATGAGTGGATTGAGATTTCTCAATTGGAACAGGGTAGGGCGATGTTGTTGAACTTCTTGAAATCGCTTCCTTGAACCGAATCAGTTGCGTATTGTCCAATACCCATGGGTTCAGAAACTACGCAAAATAAGTCAGTGCCAGCAACAGAAGCGCGTGCGAATTTTTTTCGGCAGAGCGGTTGGTTGATGATCGCCAACATCGCAGGCGGCGCGCTGATGTGGGGATTGCACTTTCTAGCCAAGCGACTCAAGGATGGTGAATACGGGACCTTCGGCGCCTTGCTCACAGTGGTGATGGTGCTGCCGTTGATGCCTCTGCAGATGGTCTTTGCACAACAAACCGCCAGAGCTTTAGCCACGGGTAGGGAGCGTCAGCTCGCTGGAATGATTCGCATGATGTGGTTGGGAACTTTTGTGATTTGGTTATTTGCGATGGTTTTTGTTTTCTTTCAGCAGGATAATATTCTGCGTTCGCTTCAAATCAAGGATTCGGTCGGGCTTTGGATTACCTTGGTCGCCTGTCTTTTCGCCGCATGGCTTCCACTTTTCAGCGGTGTCTTGCAAGGGCAACAAAACTTTCTCTGGCTCGGTTGGAGTATGATGTTGAATGGCTTAGGGCGAATCGGGATCGCCGTGGCCGCAGTTGTTTTGGTCGGCGGATACGCTGCGGGACTGTTGTCGGGCGTTTTGATGGGCTTGATCGTCGGTTCAGCCGTCGCCATCTGGCAAACATCTTCGCTGTGGAGGTTGCCTTCAGAGAAATTTGATACGAGCAGCTTGATGCGGCAGGTGACGCCGTTGTTGATCGGTTTCGCTGCGTTTCAATTTCTGTTTACAGCAGATACAATGTTTGCCAAGTCTTACTTCACAGCAGAACAAAGCGACGCTTACGTTGGCGCGGGGACTTTGTCTCGCGCATTGATCTGGGTGGTGGGGCCTCTGGCGGCGGTCATGTTCCCTCGCATTGTTCAAAGCGCGGCCAAGTTGGAAAAATCAAATCTCATGCGCACCGTCCTGATCGGCACCTTTGTAATCGCCATAATTGGGGCATCTGGGCTTGTTGTCGTGGGGCCGTTCGTGATCAAAATCATCTATCCTAAGTACTCATCTCAAGTTATTGAGATAATCCCGTGGTATGCTTTTACCATGGTGCCGCTAGCATTGGGCAATGTGCTGCTGAACAATCTTCTCGCGAAAGGCTCGTTCCGCATCGTGCCGCTGCTGGTTTTGCTGGCCTTGGGATACGGGTTTGCATTGACCCGATTTCACGACAGCCCGATTACCGTGCTGAAAACCTTGTGCGCCTTCAACGTGCTGCTCCTCGCAGCAAGCGCGTGGTTCACATGGCGTGATTCAATCACTCCCACTCAATCGTCCCAGGCGGCTTGCTCGTGATGTCGAATACGCAACGGTTTACGCCCTTCACTTCGTTGATGATTCGGCTCGCGAGTTTTTCCAGCAGATCGTAGGGCAACTTAACCCAATCAGCCGTCATGCCGTCCTGCGATTCCACGGCGCGGATCGCGATGGTGAAATCATAAGTCCGCTCGTCACCCATCACGCCAACGCTACGCACGGGTAGCAAGACTGCAAAGCTCTGCCAAATCTTATAGTAGAGACCGCACGCCTTCATTTCTTCGACGACGATGGCGTCGGCGTTACGCAAAATCTCACAACGCGCTGGGGTGACTTCACCGAGGATACGCACGCCGAGTCCAGGGCCGGGGAAGGGTTGTCGCCAGACGATTTCTTTCGGCACGCCGAGTTCTTCACCGAGCAAACGCACTTCGTCCTTGAACAAACACTTCAACGGCTCGACGAGTTGGAACTTCATGTTCTTCGGCAATCCGCCGACGTTGTGATGGCTCTTAATCAGCGCAGCAGGATTACCAGCGATGGGCACAGACTCGATCACGTCGGGATAAAGCGTGCCTTGGGCGAGGAACTTGGCTTTTCCTGCCCGTTTGGTTGCAGCTTGGAAAACTTCGATGAACGTCTTGCCGATGATCTTGCGTTTCTTTTCCGGGTCGGTCACACCTTTGAGCTTTCGCAGAAATAGCGCGGCAGAGTTCTCGTATTGCAACTTCACCTTGAAGTTGCGGCCAAATACTTCCTGCACGACTTCGGCTTCCCGCGCACGGAGAAGACCGTTATTGACGAAGATACAGGTGAGTTGATTGCCGATGGCTTTATGCAATAACGCCGCCGCCACGCTGGAATCCACGCCGCCACTCAAGCCGAGGACAACGTGTTCCTTGCCGACTTGGGCGCGGATTTCTTCCACGGCCTGATCGATGTAACTCCGCATCGTCCAACTCTTTCCGCAACCGCAGACTCCGTGTACGAAGTTGGAATACACTTCACGCCCGCGCGGTGTGTGGACTACTTCCGGGTGGAATTGCAGACCAAAGAATCTCCGCTCACGATTCTCTATGGCTGCATACTCTGAGTTCTCTGTGGCTGCGACAGGTTTAAAACCATTCGGCAGTTTCGTGAGTTTGTCTCCATGCGAATTCCAGACTTGGAGTGACTTTGGCAACTTGGCGAACAATGCGCACGAACCATCCTTCACCGTGAGCGTGCCTTTACCGTACTCACGCTTGAGGCCTTTCTCCACTTTGCCGCCGAGAAAATGCGCGAGCAATTGCACGCCGTAACAGATTCCCAACACAGGCACGCCGAGATTAAAGATTTCCTTGTCTGGCAAGGGCGCATTCTTGGTATACACACTTGAGGGCCCGCCAGACAAAATGATGCCGCTGGGCTTCATTGCCGCAATTTCGGCGGCGGGCGTGTTGAAGTGCAGGATGGTGGAATAGACATTGCACTCGCGGATGCGGCGCGCGATGACTTGCGTGTATTGAGAACCAAAATCGAGGATGACAATTTGTTCGGTCATGGAATTTAAAAAGTTAGTTTATTCCCACATCTGAGTGGGTTGGTTTTCGGTTTGCTGGGTGAAGATCAGCCGAGGATGCGGCGGCCTTCGCTGTTGAAGATGCCTTTGAAGTTCATCTCCAAGGCTTGAGCGTTCGTCGCTTTGGCCATGGCCTCTTTCTCGGAGACGACGCCTTGTTTGACCAACGCAAAGAGTGCTTGGTTGAAATTCAACATGCCATCGTCTGTGCCGGTTTCAATGGCGACGGAGAGTTTGTCTAGGCGATTTTCTTCGATGAGTTTTTTCACCGTGCCGGTGTTGATCATGATCTCTAACGCGGGTGTCATCTTGCCGGCGATGGTAGGCACCATGCGCTGGCAGATTACGGCCTGCAAGGTTCCAGCAAGTTGGCGGCGGACTTGTTCTCGTTCGTTTGCATCAAAGAAATCCAGGATTCGCGTGATGGATTGCGCGGCATTTGTGGTGTGCAATGTGGATAGCACTAGATGGCCTGTGTCCGCCGCGCTCATGGCAGCGGCGAAGCTCACACTATCTCGCATTTCACCCACCATGATAATGTCCGGGTCTTGTCGAAGAACGTGTTTCAAGGCGTGATGGAATGATTGCGTGTCCAGCCCAACCTCGCGTTGTTCTATAACAGATTGATTGTCCTCGAATACGAATTCGATTGGGTCCTCAAGAGTGATGACGTGTTTCTTAAAATTGCCGTTGATGTGTTCGATCATCGCCGCAAGTGTGGTGGATTTACCGCTGCCGGTTGAACCAGCCACAAGCACAATGCCGCGGGGTGATTCCGCGATTTTTCTGATTTGCGGGAGCAAGCCGAGCTCCTCGAAGCTTGGGACGTTCGTCTTCACGTAGCGCATGGCCAGACACCACTGGCCTCGTTGCTGGAAAAGATTGGTGCGGAACCGTCCGACGTTGGGAATGTAATAAGAAAAGTCAGCCTCGCGTTCCTCCTCCACCTTCTTTTTTATGTGTGCAGGTGTGATCGTGGCAATGACATTGTTCATCCAACTTTCGGTCGGATGCGGGCACTCGATGGCGATGAGCTCGCGGTTGATGCGGAAGATCACGGGGGTGCCGATTTTGATATGCACGTCTGATGCGTGACCATCCACCGCCGTCTTCAATATCTTGTAGAACAATTCCATAACGAGAGATTAGCAGAGCTGTGTGCAGACGCCAAAGCTGAAAACGTAAGCGGGGAAGAATTGTCTCTTGCTCCAAACTTTCGGCTGTTTAACCTGTGGTCGTGGATTGGTTCATAGGCAAAAGTTCTGACAGACATCTCCTCCTGCTCGCCGTGTTGATTTATGGCGTCAGCATGATTTACTCGGTATTTCTTTGGCGGAAAGGTTTTCGCCGGGACGATCGCGTGAATTATTTCCTGCTGCTTGGTGCTTTTGTTTTCCATTCCTGGGCATTGTTCCAACGCGGGTTATCATTCAATCGCTGCCCGGTCAATAATCTGTTCGAGATGATGATGTTCTTTACATGGACGACCACTATCACATGCCTTTTGATGGGGCTGATGCCGAAGTTGCGATTCATGGGAGCGTTCGCATCACCGGTGTTGTTTGCGGTAGGGGTGTTTTCTCTGATGCCGTCGCTAGATCCGCCGCATCACGGCAAGCCGGTTTTTTCGGGCGGGATGGAAAGCCTTCACGCTGCCACCATCATGCTTGCGTATGGATTGTTCGGTTTGTGCGCCGCTGCTTCCGCGATGTTTCTTACGCAGCAGCACAATCTGAAGTTCGACAAGTTGCGCGCCGTCCTGTCGTTCATGCCATCCATCGAGCGGCTCGACAAAGTCTCGACGCGTCTCGCTCTCGCTGCATTTATTCTGCTCACCATGGGTTTGTCGGCTGGCGGACAATTACGCCACGAGGGAAATGTCAGTTACTGGAAGGAAACAAAAGTCCTGTGGTCGGCGCTCCTTTGGTTGATCTATGCGGGACTGTTGTTCTTCAGGATGCGGGGCATTCTTACCGGGCGACGATTCGCGTTCGGATTGATCGCGGTTTTCATTTTTCTGGTCCTGACTTTTTGGGGAACTCATTTGTTGTCTCCTTTGCACAATCCATGAGCATCGTTGTCGTTGGACTCAGCCATAGGACCTCGCCCGTGGAACTGCGAGAGCGATTCGCTTTTGTCGAGGCGAAGATCCCTGATGCGCTCCTGAAACTCCGCGCCGACGGGTTGGCGACGGAGGCCGTGATCCTGTCCACCTGTAATCGCGTGGAACTTTACATCGCTACGGCTAACGAGCCGACACAAGCGATCAGCGACTTAAAAAAATTTCTCGCAAAGACTCACGCCCAGCCTGAGCCAGGTGGCGAAGAGCTGTATTCGTTACACGAACCTCATAGCGTTCATCATCTGTTCAAAGTCGCGTGTGGTCTCGACTCCATGGTTCTGGGGGAGACGGAGATCCTTGGCCAACTCAAGCAGGCCTACGATCTTGCGCTGAAGAGCGGCCATACTGGCGCGCGATTGAACAAAACATTTCAGCGCGCTTTTAATGTCGCCAAACAAGTCCGCACGGAAACCAATATCCAACGCGGTAGCATCTCCGTGGCTTCCGTGGCTGTGGAACTGGCGGAGAAGATTTTTAGTAGTCTCGAGGGGCATGAGGTAATGGTTATAGGTGCTGGCGATACGAGCGAAAAGACAGCGCGAGCGTTGTTGTCGCGCGGCGCGAAAGGCATTGTGGTAGCGAATCGTTCATATGAGCGCGCGGAAGTTCTCGCCAAAGTCCTAGGGGGCCGCGCGGTAAAGTTTGACGACTGGTCGCGCGAGTTTGAGAAGGTGGACATCGCTATCAGCAGTACCGCCGCGCCACATCACATTCTGGATCGCGCCAATCTCGAGCCAATGATGAAGCTACGTCGCAACCGTCCGCTGCTTCTGATAGACATCGCCGTGCCGCGCGATATTGATCCCGAAGTGAACCACCTGGACAACGTCTATCTGTACAACGTAGATGACCTACAAAGCATCGCGAATGATTACTTGGATCACCGCAAGGAGGAGATTCTGAAATGCGAGGCGATTATCCAGGAGAAGGCGAGAGCGGTTTTAAACAAAAACCCGTCGCACGGTGCGTGTTTCATCAAAAACTCACCGGAGACTCTTCAGTCATGAATGACTCGGCGTCATGTCCAATCATCATCGCAACGCGCGGCAGTGCCCTCGCGCTCGCGCAGACACATATGGTTCTGGGGCAATGCCGAAAAGCTTTTCCAGAACTCCTATTTGATTTTAAGGTGATCAAGACCACCGGCGATAAACTTCAGACAGCTTCGATGTCCAAGACGGATACAAGTCTGCCTAAGGGGCTCTTCACCAAGGAGCTTGAAGTGGCCTTACTCAACGGTCAGGCCGATCTCGCAGTCCACAGCTTGAAGGATTTGCCTACCGAGCTGCCGGAGGGATTGATGTTGGCCGCCACGCCGCGGCGCGCAGATGTGCGGGATGTTCTGATTTATCGAGCTGATGGCCGGCCAGGCTTCCGTGGTTTTCAACCGAACGCCACGTTGAAGGATTTTCCTTCGGGTGCGACTATCGCTACCAGCAGCACGCGTCGCGCGGCGCAATTGAAGCTGGCGCGCCCTGATCTGGCCATCGTGGAGATACGCGGGAACGTCGCCACACGCATGAGCAAAGTTGCCGAGCGCGCGGAACTCGATGCCACCGTCCTCGCGCTGGCTGGGATATCGCGTCTCCATTTTATCATCGCGCCTGATGGTAAGTTATCGGGTGAGGGCGTACCTGTTGGATTGCTTGCTGTGGTGATTGATGTGGAAACGATGTTGCCGTGCGTAGGGCAGGGGGCGATTGGTATCGAGATTCGAGCGAAAGATGAACGCATTACGGCGATATGCCAGCGATTGAATCACGCTGAAACTTTTCAAGCGGTCACGGCGGAGCGTGCCTTCCTTCGCGGCATGGGCGGCGGTTGCCAGAGTCCTGTCGCGGCCTATGCGGAAATCGCAGGAGGAAAAATTTCTGTTCAAGCCGTGTCCTTCCGTGATGGCCCGGCTAAACGGGCGTCCGGCGTGGATTCGGTGAACGCAGCGGAAACACTGGGTGCTCGGCTTGCACATGAGTTGTCGCGGTGATCGGGCGGTTCAGTTTTTCGCTTTGCCTTCACTTAGCAGGGCGCTCTTCCCATATTTTCCGTAGAGGCTGCGATTGCTCTGGTTGGATTTAAATTTTTGATCCACTTCCAAGTATTCCAGTGCGATGAGTTTCCAATGCGTGGGAACAAAAGCGGCATTGTCCTCTCGCAGGGTTTTTTCCCATTCGTAAGCGAGAAGCAGAGGAAGCGTGTCTTGCGTGACCTTGGGATGTTGTGATGGCAAATAATAGAAATAGCGTTGCGTGGCGTTGGCTGTGCTGGCGCTGTATGTTTTTCATTCTAGGTAACCACGCCAGCGCACCCGCAAATAACCCACAGTCTGTGCTTCGCTAGCAGTCGTGAAGGGAACACGAGCATTTAGGCCGGCGTCCTTGAGTCCGGCGCTTCCGGATGACTCCATTTGGCTGCCTGCTTCGTTAGAGCGGGCGAAGAACAATTTTAAAGCGCTGGCATTGGTGAGTGCTGAACTCGCAGCCGTGATGGTTTTCTGAAGCAACTCGCGATGTGTGCTGTTGTTAGCGTCAAAGTCGTGACCGCGATGTTTGCCATAGTTGTCAGCACGATCGCTAGGAGCGCGGCGATTGTGCGTGGATCGATTCTCATCTGTGAAATTTAGGCGGTAGTGTTAGCTTTGCGTGTGTGGTCAATACAAAAGCTAACTTCAAACAAAAACGGAATGATGGAACGATTTTTTTTGCTGGGAACTTGTCAAACAATCTTTTTTTTGATAATTATTCCTCATGGTTGATTCCAAACCAGCAGGGATTTTCCCCTCACAAACGACAGAACAGTTGATTTCTTATATCAACGTAAAACTAGTCCTCCTAGGCTGCCAACCTGTGAGGGTGAATGACTCAGAAGATTCGTCAGACCTAGTGTCGGCTTTTGCTGCGCAGTATCAGGAGAAGGACCGATTGCTTGGCCAATACCTTTGCCCTGCCGATCAGCGCATCCAAACGTTCCTTTACGATTATCTTCAGGATGTCGCCGTGCCGCGATTGCCACTGCGCACGTTCACACTGGATCGCGCCGGACTCGCGCGAGTGCTGTCGCTGCCGGTGGACCGTGATGAATTCTCCTCCGACATCATTACCTCGTTCCGCCTCAAAAACGGCGTGTTACACAATCCCAAGAGCGACCGCCGCACCACTGCTGGGATTTTTCATGTCGCCGAAGGCGGCCTGCCCATTCCCGATGACAAACTCGGCGTGCCGAAACAAACCTTCGCCAAGATGCTCGGTTTGGCGCTGAATCCACCGCGCGATCTGATGCGTCTGCCGTTTACCGCAACGCAAAACCAGCCCGCCGAATGTTTTGTTTCATTGATGTTGCGCCCGATTGTTTGCCCGGAAGTTCCCGGATTCACATCTCAGAAAACGATGGAAGTCCGCTTCTTTGTGCCGGGCAACATGGTAAGCAACCTGGATTTCGTGGAAAGCATCTTCGGAAACGCGGGCGATCCGCTCCTGCCGGAAAATGATTCTGGTCTCGACGCAGAACATTGGACGGGGCACACCGGCTGTATAGTTCTCGCGCCGCATCTGGTCCGTGTGACGAAGAAGGCCGTTGGTTTGCCGCAATGGAAAGACGCTACCGAACGCCAACAACGCGACGGGATGTGCTGGAAGGACGAGAACGAACTCTATAACAACGGTGGTGCCTTCA
Organism: Verrucomicrobiota bacterium; assembly: GCA_008933055.1. Classification (GTDB taxonomy): domain Bacteria; phylum Verrucomicrobiota; class Verrucomicrobiia; order Limisphaerales; family JADLHS01; genus JADLHS01. Next base: position 23,752 of record WBXK01000008.1, read on the forward strand.
AGCTCACCTGCCGCGATGAACACGGCGTCATCGTGACCATCATCGCGGATAATTATTTTGGTTACTGCAAGAAAGAGGTGAAAACGCAGATCAGTTACGCGGCGAATCTGTTCGGTCTTTGCGAAGAGGAACACGCCGGTGGCGCGCTGGTTTTCCCCGCCTATGATCTTGGTGAGGAATTTTCCGGAGGCACACATGTCCGTCAACTTGGTCATACGTTCAAGGAAGTCGCAGAGGTCTATCGCGACTTCATGGACGTGAAGCCCGAGGGGTATGGAGTGGACAAGAAGTTTGATGACATCCTTTACGTACCCGAACACGCGAGGTTCGATCTTCATGCACAACGCGTGACTTGGAAGAATGAGACTGGCGAACATGCCATCAAACTTCTCCCTACTCAGACTTACGTCCGGCCATCCGGCTACAAGGTGCGCATGGAAAAGCCGCCCGGCACAAACCGGGCGTGGCGGCTTGTCGGCATTGCCGGTGAAGGATTGCTCTGTCACAAACCCTGCACGGTTTCCGGCGGTGGTAAATCTGAAATCTCCAAACCCATCACTGACGCCATCCTGACCGGCCCGGTATTCGTCGCCGATTTGAAGGCGGATATGAACAAGGTCACGAGGCTGATCAATCGCGATTACTCCGACCGATTCAAGGACAAGACCCGCGTGGACAAGCGCGCCGTGCTGGATTCCGCCCGATCGCTGGGGTCAGTCATCAAGCTGCTATCCCCTGATGAGCGCGATTTCACTCAGGAATACAACGAGTGGCTCGAAAGTGTTCCGCAATACATCAAGGAACTGGTCTTTGTGGTGAAGCGGTATTACAAGCCGGAGTGGAACACGAAGTGGCGCGAGCATTTCAGCGTGGACATCATCAACGGCACACCCGGCAACGAACTCAAGTGTGACAACCGGAAACTCGTCACTACGCATCTGCGCGTAGGCTTTGACGATGAAGGCGCGTGGCGGACATTTGGGTTGCGTAAAGACTTTTATCCGGCAGTGAAGATTCAGGCGGAAGACGACATCACCGCTTCTGTTGTCGTTCCTTCCAATAATATCTCTACAGGCATAATCGCCAGTGATTCGCCAGGGCGAACAGATGCCGCCAATACCTCTCGCATCGAACTGGCCACTGCCAACAATTCGAACTCGCTTAAATTCGTGATCAATTGCGAGCGACGTTTGTTCCAGCGTCCTGACGATGCGATCCATCGCGGCTACGACAAGATGACGGAACAAGATTTTGTTCGCAGGGATAATTTCTTTTCCAACTATGAGCCGCTCAACGTCGAGGCGGCTCGCGCACTTGTGGAGGAGGCAATCGGGTTCAACCAGTTCACTGAACCTATGCAAGCACTCATCCGCAGCGTCGCTGAAACTGGTTCTAACAGTTACTTCGTCAGCTCTGCACACCCGCGCATCGTGGACGGCAAGCCCAGCAAGAATCCACGTTATCTCCAAGTGCGACCGGACCTCCTCGCGCCACGCCAAGTTCATCTTGCAGAGATGGCCACGCGCTTGCGTCGTCACGTCCCACCGGGGTTGCCTGTTCATAATCCTGTCGGGGCTGTGTTGCCAGGGCGTCGCAACAATCCTCCTGAGCCTGGAATCCGCTCGCTCGCGGTGTTCAATCCCATCCACTACTTCGAGCTCCCGGAGTTGTTCATGGAATTTATTTGTAGCATGACGGGCAAATCACCTTCCACTACCGGCGCAGGATCAGAAGGCGCGTTGACCAAAGGCCCATTCAACGCCTTGCCGCCCATTATTGATCTCAACAACGCCCTCGTCTCGTTCCTGCTCACAGGACATGACGCATTTGTCACCGCCGCAGGTTATGTCGGGCCAAAGTTCCGCGTGGATCACGATGTCAGTCTTCTCGTGCCCGAAGTCTGGTGTCACATGGATACGGCGGAGCGGGAGCCTCAATTTCTAATCGCGAACCACTACCTCGAAAAGTGTGAAGATTTTGTTCACGACGGTAAAAAGGTTCTCGCAAGCCGATTGGGTTATCGCATCAACATTCGATTTGTTCATTCCTTCTTTGGACGCGTGTTTAATCATCCACACGAGGTTTTTTCTGATACGATGCTCAAGCCGGAATTGCAGGATATGGCGGTATTCGTGGATGGAATAGAGAACATAATCGCCACGCAGAAGCGCGTTTCGCAGATGTATTTTGACGATGGTAGCATCGATCAAGCTTGCCCGCCTTTGCAGGCACTGCTGCACATCATGTTGCACGATCAATGGCAGGACAAAGACCTAGATCATTCCGATGTGAGGAAGCTGTTCACGCGTGAAAACCTTCTGGCGAGCGACTGGTATGCAGCGCGACTCAATGCAAAGCAGGCTGTGGATCGCAATCTCTGGAAGCGGCATGTGGAATACCTCGACAAGTTTTTGAAGCGCGCGAGTCACGCCGATGAAGCCACCCGCCTCAACATTGCAGACCGACTGGTTCAAGCGCGAAAGAAGTTGAACGAGGTTGAAGCCTCAGATTATTGGAAATCGCTCGCCGGCACACTGGGCGCAGAGCCCATTGGTTCGTATCGGTAGGCTCTTATCGGTAGTCGTTTAAATCTTCCAAATTGAGACAGGCCACTTGTTATCAGAGTGGCCTGATTTCTTTTGGGCTCTACGCTTTACCGTTGCACCCGCGCGCCGCCGCCCTTCATCAACTTTTCCACCTCGCTCTTGTCGGCCATGCTCGTGTCTCCGGGCGTGGTCATTGCTAACGCGCCGTGAGCGGCGCCATAATCCACGGCCTTTTGCGCGTCGCCATTGGTCATCAATCCGTAGATGAAACCCGACGCAAAGCTGTCGCCGCCGCCAACGCGATCCAAGATTTCCAGATCAGGATACTTGCGGCTCTCGAAGAATTTTCCGTCATGCCAGGCGATTGCCTCCCAATCGTTGATCGTCGCGGTCTTCGCCGCACGCAGCGTCGTGGCGGTTGCCTTGAAGTTCGGAAATCTTTTAACTGCTGTCTCAATCATCTTCTTGAATGCTGTCACGTCAATATGCAAAAGGTTTTCGTCCGCGCCTTCGACGTGGAAGCCGAGGCAGGCGGTGAAGTCTTCCTCGTTGCCAATCATAACGTCCACGTAATTGGCGATCTCCTCGTTCACTTCCTGCGCGCGTTTCTGGCCACCGATGGATTTCCAAAGGCTCGGACGATAGTTCAGATCGTAGCTGACTATCGTGCCGTGTTTGTTAGCTGCTCTCACCGCCTCGATGACGAGTGGTGGAGTTGTGTCAGATAGTGCGGCGAAGATCCCACCCGTGTGCAACCAACGCACGCCGAGTTTGCCGAAGATGTGATCCCAATCGAAATCTCCCGCCTTAAGCTGGCTTGCCGCAGTCAATCCGCGATCCGAAACTCCCACCGCCCCGCGTACTCCGTGACCGCGTTCAGTAAAGTTGAGTCCATTGCGCGTGAGGCGACCGATGCCATCGAAAGGCAGCCATTTGATGAACTCTGTGCTGACGCCGCCCTGCAAAATAAAATCTTCAAGCAACCGTCCCACTTCATTGTCGGCAAACGCAGTCGCCACCGCTGTCTTCATCCCGAAACACCGGCGCAATCCACGCGCGACGTTGTATTCACCGCCGCCTTCCCAAACTCTAAATTCACGCGTGGTGCGGATGCGTCCCTCGCCGGGATCAAGTCGCAACATGATTTCGCCAAGCGAGAGAAGGTCGTAGGCGCAAGAGGCAGCGGGTTTGATCTGAAGTTTGGACATGATTAAAAGTTGTTTTGAGCGGACGAGAATCTGGAAGGAAACAGCGACAAACTCAAACAGATTTCAATTTACCTTGTAACAATCTTCCCTAAAACCACCCCGCGCCGCGCGCCGGTGGCAGACGCAACATTGCCGGGTCGTCCGCCTAGGGTCTCATGCGCTAAGATCGCGAACGCAAGCGCCTCCTTGGCCGAGCTGTCCATGCCGAAATCCTCATGCCCGCAGACGATGCCAAACCCGGCGCGATCTTGTAGCATCCGAACCAAGGTGGCATTGCGCACCCCCCCGCCGCCGAGCACGATATGAATTCCCTCATGCTTACCAGCGTCAAGTTTTGGCAAGACGAAGCGTTGGTAGGCATCGGCGATACTTGCTGCTGTGAAGTCCGTGACCGTGGCAACGATATCCGCATCCGACAAACGCAATTGGCGGGCTTTGGCCAGCAGCCGCTTCACAAACCTCTCGCCGAACTCTTCGCGCCCGGTCGTCTTCGGCGGTTCTCGGCGCAGAAACGGATGCGCCATGCAATGAGCCAGCAATTTTTCTGAGACTTTTCCACGCGCGGCCCATCGCCCATCGCGATCATAGCTTGATTTTCCGCCGCTCAACTCTGTGACTACAGCATCCATCACCATGTTTCCAGGGCCGGTGTCGAAAGCGATCACGTCTGTCAGGTTAGCGCGCGGCGGCAGATATGTGAGATTCCCGATACCGCCGATGTTTTGGATGATGCGCGGACGAACATCGTGTGTGAACAATACCCAATCAGCAAACGGTACGAGTGGCGCGCCTTGTCCACCTGCGGCCATGTCGCGTACGCGAAAATCCCCCACTGTGGTGATGCCCGTCCGTTCCGCAATCACGCTCGGCTCACCGATCTGAAGCGTGGAAGGCGTCTTCGCGTTCGGCAGATGATGAATAGTCTGTCCGTGCGAACCGATGGCGGTGATTTGCGACGGATTGAGTTTCGCCAGACGGATAGCCGACAACGCCGCACGAGCAAATTGCTCGCCTAGTACAAAGTTTAATTGGCAAATCTCAGCAACATTCCCGTGCAAACAAGCGTTCAGCACGCGTTCGCGAAATGCCGGAGTAAATTTCTTTTGAACATGCGCGAGCAACTTTGGCCGCAGCCCGCGCCCTGATCCGGCCAATTGCGCTACGACCGCATCAATCCCATCGGCCGACGTGCCGGACATCAGCCCGACATAAAGCAATCCGGTTTTGATGGAGGGCCGTGAAGTTGTCATTGGGCCAGCCTAGAGAATGGGGTTGAGTTCGACAAGCATTGGAGCGAAATGGTCGAGAATGTTTTGGAATAATGCGGAGGCATAATCATACCGGGAGAAATTTAGGGGAAATGAGTCGGTTGCTCGCTCGGTCAATTGGACTTTTGGTTTGGTAGGATTGGCCAATATCTTGTTGTGAGCCTTCAGTCTAGGCCTCCGGGTCTCTGTGGTTAATTCAGGCTCGCTTCTGTCGTTTGTTTAGTGTTTAGTATGGAATGCCTGGAGTGTCTGGGCGCAATTGTTTACAAAGATTATGGACTCATTACCTACTGTGATGCTCAAACCCGGCGATGCCGATCGCGTGGTTGCCGGTCACCCTTGGATCTACCACGGCTCTGTTCTCCGACTGTCCGCGCAAGCGGGTGATGGCGAACTCGTGCAGGTGAAAGATCATCGTCAGCGCTTGCTTGGCGTCGGCTTCTACAATTCCAAATCCAAGATCAACGTCCGCGTTTTGTCGCCGGATCGCATCGAGGTAGATCAACATTTTTTCGACGAACGCATCGCCGCAGCGCTTGCCGTTCGCAAGCGTCATTTGCCAAATGCCTCGTCGTTCCGCGTGGTGAATGCAGAGAGTGATTTTCTCACCGGACTGATCGTGGACAAATACGAGGATGTCATCGTGATCCAGATTTCTGCGCTCGGCATGGAGAAGCGGAAGTCGATGATCGTCGCTGCGTTACAAAAGATTTTTTCGCCCCGGGCCATCATGGAGCGGAGCGATGTGGCATCGCGCAAGTTCGAGGGGTTGGAGGAGGCCAATGGTTTGATTGCGGGCGAACTCAGCGGCCCGGTGACTGTGAATCTCAACGGTATCAAGTTCGAGACGGACATCCTCGGCGGGCACAAGACGGGAATGTATCTCGATCAACAGACAAGCTATCAGGCTGTGGCCCAGTTCGCCAAGGGCGCGAATGTGCTGGATTGTTTCAGTTTCCTCGGCGGGTTTGGATTGCACGCCGCGCGCGCCGGCGCAAAGCAGGTCTTGATGTTGGATCAAAGCGCAGATGCCGTGGCTGCGTCACTTCGCAACGCTGAAGCGAATGGGTTGAAGGAAAATATTTCGGCCGAAGCCATTAACGTCTTCGATTGGCTTAAAGCAAACACTGCCGTGAAGCCGCACGAGCGCGTGATTCCGCGCTTTGATTTGATCGTGCTTGATCCGCCCTCGTTCACGCGCAATCGCGCCTCGGTGGGGGATGCGTTGCGTGGCTACAAAGAAATCCATATCCGCGCTTTGAAGTTGCTCAAGCCCGGCGGCGCGTTGGCAACGTTCTGTTGTTCGCATCATGTGGACGGCGCGACGTTCCAAGACGTGATTCTCTCCGCCGCCTACGATACGCGCCGCATCCTGCGTCGCGTGGCGACTTACTCGCAATCGCCCGATCACCCGGTGATCCCGATGATTCCTGAGACGGAATATCTGAAGGGGTATGCGTTTGAGTTGGTGAGGTGAGATTCAGGAAATCAGGAAGGAGTGATTTATAGTGTGCGGTCTTCCTGAGTTTGTGATTCGTTCATTGAGTTTTAAATGAATGACGCGGGTTTCGCAACCCACTGCGAAACCCGAGCTTCTCCTCAACCCAGCAACCTAACCTACTTTCGCGTTGTCTTCCCAACTTTTTAAGCGTCTTTATCTGGTTTTGCTCGTGCATCAATGCCACCGTTGACGAGTCCAATGATGGTCGAGAACATCTCAATGACGATGCTTCCGACGACGACAGCGAGGAACGTCATCATGATCGGTTCGAGCATGGACGTCATCGCGTCACGGTGTTGTCCATTTCCTGATCGCAAGCGTCGGCGGCAATCAACAACGTGTCGGGCAGCGCGCCGGTTTGGTTGCCGATGTCCAGCAAGCCTATGATCATTGGGCGGAACACTCTTGATGCGCGGAGGGGCGTGGTCATCTCCTCGCCTTCCTTCACACCGTCGTGGATGGACTTGAGGACATTGCTCACGACGACGTTGCCTGCGGTTTCGCGCACGATGTTTAACGCCTGCAACACTGGCACGCCGCTGGCGAGCAATGTCTCCAGCGTCCATGAGAAGCGTGATTTGGGGGACTTACGGAACACCGCGCCGAGCAGGGGCATCTTGAGTCTGAATTGATCGAAGTCAAAACGTCCCAGGGTGGCTTTCAGCCCACGGAAGAAGCCTCAGATGATTGCCGTCATCGCGATGGCGACAAGCGTTTCGTTATGCTGGGCAATGTCGCCGATGTTAAGGATGAGCGTGGTGATGGCTAGCAACGCTTGCCCACCCGTCATACCGGAGAAGACTTCCTTGAACCTCGGGATAACGAGTAAAATCATCCACGCCATGACTCCGGACGCGATGAACACCACCGCGACCGGATAGAACATGGCGGACCTAGCCTTGCCTTTGATTTTCTATGCTTTCTCCATGAAATTCGCCAGACGTCACCGTGAGATATCCAACGCTCCGCCGGCTTAACCCGCGCGAACCATGTTGATGAAAATTTTGCTGAATACTTTCGAATGCGCTGGGAGCGCACCTGAGAACAGGCTGCCGCCTTCACTTGTTTTTGCCACTTCACCGAGGACGCGCTTGAGCGTGGTGTTGGATTCTTCTTGTTTGAAGGATGTTGAGACCCCTAATCAATGGCAGCCCAGCCTGCACGTGCGTCGCCACCTGTGGCGTGAGTGCGGCCGCTGCGGCGGGTTTCACGCGTTGCTCGGACAGCGTGATCTTAAACTTATTGCGGGACGCGGCGGATTTGGTTTTCGTGATGACGTGCGTGATTCTGTTCTAGCGGCGCTCAGCGACGCGAGTCGGGAAAAGACCCATTTCTTTCATGCGGCTTACAACTTCGCTCTGGCTGACTCCTGAGGCATTCACAGCTTCCTGAAAGTAATCAGTCATGGTGTTGTTGATGTTGACCAGGCTGCTAGAGAATTGTCCCGCGTGGACACTTTGGATGAAGTATTGCATCGTATCCGTCATCAGGGCTAAAATGTCTGAGATTGGACAAAGCACACTATGTTGACACGTCGCCAAGCAATCAAAACTACCGCGCTCTCCACTGCTGCTATCACAGTTGCGCCGGTCATGATGGCCCAGAACAATCCTGTGGTTGCAGCGGAAGTCGCGTTCAAGTTGCCGCGCTTACCCTATGCGCTGGATGCGCTTGAACCGCACATAGACGCGCGCACGATGGAGATTCACCATGGTAAACATCACAAGGCTTATGTGGATAATCTGAACAAAGTGCTCGCCGAACATCCAACTCTCGCCGCTAAGAGCATTGAAGATTTGGTGAAAGATCTGAACACAAGCGCAGTTCCGGAAAAAATTCGTCCGACAGTCCGGAACAATGGTGGTGGGCATTTCAACCACACCCTCTTTTGGCAGATGATGTCCAAGTCCGGCGGTGGTGAGCCAAAGGCAGAGTTGGCCAAAGCGATTGAATTGAATTTTGGAAGTTTCGCCGAATTCAAAAAAAAGTTTGCTGAATCTGCGTCTAAAGTCTTCGGCAGTGGTTGGGCTTGGTTGGTCGTGGAAAGCAAAGAGCTAAAAATTATTTCAATGCCGAACCAAAACTCTCCCATCAGTCCCGATGTTCTGCCTTCTGAAGTTCATGACAGTTCTGGTAAAAAACTCACTTTCATCCATTCAACCCAACAACCCCTGCTCGGTCTTGATGTCTGGGAACACGCCTACTATCTCAAACACCAAAATAGACGCGTGGATTACATTGCTGCATGGTGGAACGTGGTGAACTGGGACTTCGTCGGCGATCGTTACGCAAAATATAAAAGCTGATTCCCAACAGTAATCCCGCGCTGGTTTAAAGACGAAATCAGAGTCCTTTTGCTAGTAGTGGTTATCAGGATGATGAGCGGTTTAAGTTTGAATAGTTTCGTGTATAGTCGAAATTCATTCATTTAAACAATTTCTCATGATTTAGTGCGACCTTGTTGCGGATGGCCCGTGGAGCTCCTCAAACGTCTCGGTTCAGAGCGTTTTAAGTTGCTCTAGGATATGTTCCGCATTCAGATCATGGATGTCGACGTTTGCGACACGATCAAGGAAAATCATC
>WBXK01000009.1 GCA_008933055.1 Verrucomicrobiota bacterium
GGTCAGCAAAGCCAGCAACAAGGACGCGAACGTCGACACCATCACGATCATTGTCAGTTTGCCCCGTATGGAATAATTGCTGATTTCCTTCATCTCGCCCCCGTCTCTGATTTCCCCACAATTAATTCGGTTTCAGCGCAAAACTTTCCTTCGACAAAGGCGTTAAATTCCTCCATTGACAGAATCAAAGACAAGCACCTCGAGAGCATGTTCGGAAAATGGTCATACGTCGGCTTCCAAAGGTTCATTCAACCCATGTTTAGCAGTTTCCAAACCACAAACCGAGGATTCACGAAAGATCATCTAGCGAGGCAACTGATCGCACTTCTACAAAAGCTAAAAAGGCGCTCCAGTTTCCTGAAGCGCCTTTCATGAATTCTATCTGCCGATCACGCGATAAGCGGATTGGCCTCCTCGTCGGATTCTTCCGCCACGGGTTCTTCTTTATCAATCTCCACAAGCGCATCAATCTCAACCTTGCGGTAATGATCGAAGCCAGATCCTGCGGGGATGATGTGCCCCATGATTACGTTCTCCTTGAAGCCACGAAGCGAATCAATCTTCGAACGAGTTGCGGCTTCTGTGAGGACGCGGGTGGTGTCTTGGAAGCTCGCAGCACTGAGGAACGACTCCGTTTCGAGTGACGCCTTCGTGATACCGAGCAATACAGGAGAAGCTTCGGCGGGTTTGCCACCCATCTTCTCGACGCGTTCATTCTCGCCTTCGAATTCCAGCTTCTCGACCTGTTCGCCCCAGAGGAACTGGGTGTCGCCGGGTTCAGTGATGCGAACCTTGCGAAGCATCTGACGCACGATGATCTCAATGTGCTTGTCGTTGATCGTCACACCTTGCAGACGATAAACTTCCTGCACTTCGTTGACCAAGTGTTCCTGCAATTCCTGCGGTCCGCAAACATCGAGGATTTCGTGTGGGTCCATCGGACCTTCGGTCAATTGTTGACCTTTTTTCACGAAATCGCCCTTGAAGACGATGACGTGCTTACCAATCGCGATTAGATGTTCCTCTTCGAGTTGAGTTACCGGGTCCTTGATGAGAATGCAACGCTTGCCGCGCACACTCGCGCCGAAGTCCACCGCTCCGTCAATCTTGGAGATCTCAGACGCGTCTTTCGGGCGACGCGCTTCAAACAACTCAGCCACACGCGGCAGACCGCCGGTGATGTCTTTCGTCTTCGATTGCTTACGCGGCGTCTTGGCCATCAATGTTCCAGCGACAATCTTATCGCCGGAGTTCACAACGATGTGAGCGCCGGACGGAATTGGATAGCTGGCGATCGGCTCACCCTTGTCATCGCTGATGATGATCTGCGGGTGCAAGTCCTCCTTGTGGTCAATGATGACCATGGCTTCCTGCTGGGTCGCATCGTCCACTTCCTGCTTCATCGTCACGCCTTCGATGATGTCGTGGAACTTCACATGTCCGGCTTTCTCAGAGAGAATCGGCACGTTATACGGATCCCATTGGATGAAGGTTTCGCCCTTCTTAACCTTGCCGTTCTCGGACACAGTGATGACCGCGCCGATGACTACGGTATGATTTTCAAGTTCGCGACCGTCGTCTCCATGAATGGAGACGTTACCGTTCTTGTTTAGAACGATGTTGCTGCCATCTTCCAGCTTTACGAGACGTAGGTCGTTGTAACGAATCGTGCCATCGAACTTTGCCTTGATCTGCGGAATCTTGAATTGCGCAGCAGCAGTGCCCCCGATGTGGAACGTACGCATCGTGAGCTGCGTTCCGGGTTCACCGATGGACTGAGCCGCGATGATGCCGACGGCTTCACCAAGCTTAACCGAGCCGCCCGTGGCAAGATTACGACCATAGCAAACTGCACAGCAACCCTGCTTGGATTCGCAAGTGAGCACGGACCGAATCTTGACCTTCTCAATGCCAGTGGCATTGAGCGCTTTGGATTTGAGTTCGTCGAATTCTTCGTTCGCGCGGATGACGAATGCCTTCGGATTGGACGGGTCGTGGATATCTTCGCATGAGCAACGACCATCAACGCGGTCACCGACTTTGACGACTTCGTCTTCGCCTTCGTAAATCGCCTGCACCCAGATGCCGTTGGTGGTGCCGCAATCCGCCTCGCGGATGATCACGTCTTGAGCCACGTCAACGAGCTTGCGGGTCATGTAACCGGAGTCCGCAGTCTTGAGCGCCGTATCGGCCAGCCCTTTACGCGCACCGTGCGTCGAGATGAAATATTCCAAAACCGTGAGACCTTCACGGAAGTTTGCGAGAATCGGCTTCTCGATGATGTCGCCGGAGGGCTTGGCCATAAGACCACGCACACCTGCGAGCTGACGAACCTGTTGGCGGTTACCACGAGCCCCAGAGTCCACCATGAGATAAACTGGGTTGAACTCTTTCTTGCCCTGGTTCGTTTCCAGAGTCTTGAACATGACGTTTGAAATCATGTCGGTAGCGTGAGTCCAGATATCAATGATCTTATTGTAGCGCTCGCCGGATGTGATGATTCCCTTGCGATGTTGCTTCTCGACTTCCTTGATCTGCTCGAAGGCAAGATTGATTTCGTAATCCTTCTCCTTGGGAATGATCATATCGTCAATTCCGATGGAGCAACCAGACCTGGTCGCTTCACGGAAGCCAAGTTCTTTCAACTTATCGAGCATGATGACGGTCTTCTCGTGACCCGCGTTCTTGTAACAACGCCAGATTAGATCGCCGAGCTGAGTCTTGCCGGCGGCCTTGTTGAACAAACCAAGCTCGTCGGGCCAGATTTCGCTGAAGATGACACGACCGACAGTCGTGACGATGACCTTGCTGGTCGCGTCGCCATACACGGTCTTGCGACCGATGTCAGGATTTGCGTAACGAATCCTGTCGTGCGTCTTGATCGCGCCATCGTCATGCGCAAAAACGACTTCCGATTTGGATCCAAACAACGGCAATTCTTTGAGGTCAGCGGGCAACGCTTTGCGCGGCTCGGCTGTTAGATAATAACAACCCAACGTGATGTCCTGCGTGGGCGTGATGATCGGCTTGCCGGATGAGGGCGAGAAGATGTTATTCGTCGCCATCATGAGCAGACGAGCTTCCATCTGCGCTTCAACCGACAGCGGAACGTGAACGGCCATCTGGTCACCGTCGAAGTCGGCATTGTAAGCAGTACAAACTAACGGATGAATGCGAATTGCTTCGCCTTCGATCAGCATCGGCTCGAACGCTTGCACAGACAAGCGATGCAGCGTCGGGGCGCGGTTCAGGAGAACCGGATGACCCTTCGTGACTTCTTCGAGAATATCCCAAACCTCAGGGGTCTGGCGCTCAATCATCTTCTTAGCACTGCGGACAGTGTGCACGTAGCCAAGTTCTTTAAGGCGGCGGATAATGAATGGCTCGAACAAGACGAGCGCCATTTTCTTAGGCAGACCGCATTGGTTGAGCTTAAGTTCTGGTCCGATGACAATGACGGAACGACCCGAATAATCGACGCGTTTACCGAGCAAGTTCTGACGGAAGCGACCGCTCTTGCCCTTGAGCATATCGCTCAAAGATTTCAAAGCGCGATTTCCCGCACCCGTGACAGCACGACCATGACGACCGTTGTCGAACAACGCGTCCACGGCTTCCTGCAACATGCGCTTTTCGTTGCGGATGATGACTTCAGGCGTTTTGAGTGCGAGTAAGTTTTTGAGACGGTTATTTCGGTTTATGACCCGGCGATAAAGGTCGTTTAAGTCAGACGTCGCAAAGCGTCCACCTTCGAGCGGCACCAACGGACGCAAGTCCGGCGGGATAACCGGCAGCACAGTGAGAATCATCCACTCCGGACGGCTCTTCGATGAATGCAGCCCTTGAAGCAGCTTGATGCGTTTGGCGATTTTCTTGCGAATTTGCTTGCTCTTGGTTTCAGTCATGCCGATCTGCAAATCTTCCACCTGCTTCATCAGGTCGACTTTGGAGAGCGCTTCACGCACAGCTTCCGCACCCATCTTGGCGACGAATGCCTCTGCGCCATAAGTTTCCTTAGCTTCGCGACATTCATGTTCGCTCAACAACTGATTCAATTTCAGCGGCGTGTTACCCGGATCGATCACGAGATAATCCTCGTAATAAATTACGCGTTCCAAATGGCGTGCGGTCATGTCAAGACCAAGACCAATGCGGGACGGCATGCACTTGAAGAACCAAATGTGGCACGTTGGCACAGCGAGTTCGATGTGCCCCATGCGCTCGCGACGAACGCGAGCGAGAGTCACTTCAACGCCGCAACGATCGCAGACTACGCCACGATGTTTGATGCGTTTATACTTGCCGCACGAACACTCCCAGTCCTTGACAGGACCGAAGATGCGTTCGCAGAACAAGCCTCCTTTTTCGGGCTTGAACGTTCGGTAGTTAATAGTTTCAGGGTTCTTGACTTCGCCCTTGGACCAGGAGCGGATCGCGTCGGGTGATGCCACAGTGATCCCGATGTAGTCAACTTGGTTGACTTTTTCGAGGCCGAGCAACTCGCGGGCGTTTTCTTTGGAATGAGTCATAGGCTTTTCAGCAATTCGTTGAATGGTTGAGTTAGACGGCAGCCAGAACAGCTGTCGCATTTTCCGCCGGTTGATCCACAGGATTGGAGTAGCCGACTTTAACATCAAGGCAAAGGGATTGCATTTCCTTGACCAAGACGTTGAACGATTCGGGGATGCCCGCTTCCAGAGAATTATCACCTTTGACAATGCTCTCGTAGATGCGCGTGCGGCCTTGAACGTCGTCGGATTTCACGGTCAGGAGTTCCTGCAACGTGTAAGCCGCTCCGTAGGCTTCCATCGCCCACACTTCCATTTCGCCGAAGCGCTGACCGCCGTACTGCGCTTTGCCTCCAAGCGGTTGCTGGGTGACGAGCGAGTAGGGTCCGACTGCGCGGGCGTGAATTTTGTCCGCAACCAAATGTCCCAGTTTCATCATGTAGATGTAACCGACGACGATTTCCTGATCGAACTTCTCGCCAGTGCGGCCGTCGAAGAGATGCGTCTTTCCGTTCTCGCCCACGAGAACCACTTCGCCTGCATCCGTCTGAACTTTGCCTGCTTCTTCCAGATACTTGCGGATCGCCTTCTCTTTGATGCCGTCGAATACCGGGGTCGCATACTTGAGTCCGAGAATCTTCGCCGCCCAGCCCAAGTGAGTTTCCAACACCTGACCGACATTCATACGTGAAGGCACGCCAAGCGGATTCAAAACGATGTCCACAGGAGTTCCATCCGCGAGATGCGGCATATCTTCCTCGGCAACGATTTTGGCGACCACGCCCTTGTTACCGTGACGCCCGGCCATCTTGTCACCGACCGAAAGCTTGCGCTTTGAGGCCACAAAGACTTTGACGGACTTGACGATGCCGCTGTCCGTGCCTTCTCCGGCTTCGGCGCGTTCGGCTTCTTCGTCAAACTGCATCTGGATGTCATCGAACTTTTTCTTAAACTGTCCGATGATTTCGTTGATCTTGTTGCGAATCGGTGACGGATCAATCTCGATCCGATCATAAACTTCAGCGAGCTTCCGCAACAATGTCTTAGTGATCTTGCGATTGGCCGGGATGATGATCTCGCCAGTTTCGCTATTTACCACGTCGAGCGGAATTTTTTCGCCAAGCAAGATATTGCTCAACGCTTCCGTCAATTGATCACGCAGTTCTTCGGTCTTTTTCTTGTGATCTTCTTCGATTGCTTTGAGCTGACGCTTGCCTTCGGTGGCTGTCTCTTTCCGTTCGCCGTCCTTCTTGGCGGACACTTTGACATCCATAACGATGCCGTAGGTGCCGGAAGGAACTTTAAGTGAGGTGTCCTTCACGTCCGCCGCCTTTTCACCAAAGATGGCTCGGAGCAAACGCTCTTCCGGCGCGAGTTCGGTTTCAGATTTGGGCGTGATTTTGCCGACAAGAATGTCGCCGGGCTTGACTTCTGCGCCTATGCGAATGACGCCGTCGGCGCTGAGGTTCTTCAAGGCTTCTTCGCCGAGGTTCGGGATGTCGCGAGTGATTTCTTCAGGTCCGAGCTTCGTGTCGCGTGCGGCAACCTCAAACTCGTCAATGTGAATGCTCGTGAAGATGTCATCTTTGACAATCTTACGGCTGATGAGTATCGCGTCCTCGAAGTTGTAACCGTTCCAAGGCATGAAAGCGACAAGCGCATTGCGACCGAGCGCAAGCTCGCCGTTCTGAGTGCAAGGACCGTCAGCGATCACTTGCCCCTTCTTGATACTCTCACCTTTGTGGACGAGAATTTTCTGGTTGATGCAAGTCGCCGCATTTGAACGCATGAACTTACGGATCTCGTAAACCCAGACGCCCTTCTCCGGCTCATGTTTGATCTTCTTCTTCGTCTCCGGTAGTTTTCCGTCTTCAGTGATGATGACGTGGCTGCCGGTGATGGAAGCAACTTTGCCCGCTTCTTCGGCTACGACTACAGCACGAGAGTCGCGTGCGACTCGATCTTCAATGCCAGTGGCCACAAACGGCGCTTCGGTGACGAGCAACGGCACTGCTTGGCGTTGCATGTTAGAACCCATCAACGCTCGGTTCGCGTCGTCGTGTTCCAGGAACGGAATCAGCGAGGCAGCAATCGAGACGAGCTGCTTAGGCGAAACATCCATGTAATCAACCTTCTTGGGTTCGACGTCCAAGAAGTCTCCACGGCAACGGCAAGAAACTCGATCACTCGTGAAATGACCTTTGTCGTCAATCGTCGCATTCGCCTGAGCTACGATGTATTGCTCTTCGCGATCCGCCGTGAGGTAATCAAGATGATTCGTCACGCGACCATTTTCGCACTTGCGATACGGGGTTTCTAGGAATCCGAAGTCGTTGATGCGTGCAAATGTAGCAAGCGACGCGATCAGGCCGATGTTTGGCCCTTCCGGTGTTTCCACCGGACAGATACGACCATAATGCGAAGGATGAACGTCACGAACTTCAAATCCTGCGCGATCTCGTGAAAGACCGCCCGGTCCGAGAGCAGACAGGCGACGCTTGTGCGTCAACTCTGCCAACGGATTGATTTGGTCCATGAACTGACTCAGCTGTGAACGACCAAAGAAGTCGCGGATCACGGCCGAGAGCGCCTTCGGATTGATGAGCTTTTGCGGCGTCATCTGTTCGACGGATTGATCGAACAGCGTCATCCGTTCTTTGACGAGACGTTCCGTACGAGCAAGACCGACGCGGCATTGGTTGGCGAGCAATTCTCCCACAGTACGGATGCGGCGGCTGCCCAAGTGATCAATATCGTCCAGAGAACCTTCACCCTTCTTCAGCTTGAGCAAGTACTTCGTCGCCTCGACCAAGTCTTCCTTTGTGAGAATGCGGGACTCGTTTTTGTTCGGGAGCGATAGTTTCTGGTTGATCTTGTAACGACCGACGCGACCTAGATCATAACGCTTGGCATCAAAGAACAAACGTTTGATGAGTGCCTTGGCGTTTGCTGCTGTGGGGGGATCCCCAGGCCGGAGGCGGCGATAAATATCTTTCAAAGCCTCCTCTTCGTTCTTGGCCGGATCCTTCTTCATGCACTTGATGATGATTCCATCATCAACAGTGGTATCAACGACCTTGATATGCTTAACGCCGAGTTCGGCGATCTGCTTGATCACAGCCTTGGACAACGGCTCGAACGCGCGCGCGACGACGAGTCCTTTCTCTTCGTCCGTGGCGTCCTGGATCAAAACTTTGTTCTGCAAATCCTCGAGTTTCTCAGCTTCTTTGATCGTGAGCTCTTCCACGCCGTAGAACAGCTTCAAGATTTCCTCGTCGCTGCCGCGATGTTTGTCAGCATCCTTCTTGGACTTCTCTCCGTCGCCTTCGAGGAAAGCCAGAGCGCGGAACAGAGTGGTTGTCAGAAATTTGCGTCGGCGTTTTTTGCGGTCGAGATAGACGTAGAGCAAATCGCTCGTGTCGAACTGTGCTTCATACCATGAGCCACGATCCGGGATGACACGGAAGCTATGGAGCGTTTTGCCATTCGGATGCTGGGTGGCCTCAAAGGCGATGCCAGGGGAGCGATGCAATTGCGAAACAATGACGCGCTCCGCACCGTTGATGCAGAACGTTCCTTGCGGCGTCATGAGCGGAAGTTCGCCCATGAAAACTTTTTCTTCCTTGCTGCCTTTCTCGTCTTTGAGAAGGAAGGTTACGTAAAGCGGCGCCCCATAGGTCAGGCCTTCGCGCAAGCATTCGAGCCAGTCAATTTTGGGTTCGCCGATTTCATAGGAGTGGAAATCCAGAACGACCTTACCATCATAGCTTTCGATTGGGAACACCTCAGTGAAAACGGCTTGCATGCCGGTGTTCTTGCGCTTGGATTGCGGCATGTCCGCTTGGAGGAATTCCTTATACGACGTGGTTTGGAGTTCGATCAGGTTCGGCGGTGCGATGATCTCCTTAATCTTGCCGAAGTTGATACGTTCAGTGGCTCGGGATGGCATTTGGACCTTTTTCTACTTGTCCGATCTCAGGATCGGACGGTTTTTTCTAAAAACGACACAAGGCAAGTGCGCGACGTTCAATCGCAAACTTGCCATACTGACGGATTCCGGGGTTTGTCGGAATCCTGCTTTGAAACGACTTGAAACAAATCTGGATATGGCGAAAGCGGGGCGACATCTTTTCAGACGTCGCCCCGAAATATCGGTACGGGTTACTTGACTTCAACTTTTGCGCCAGCTTCTTCAAGTTTCTTCTTGGCGGCTTCGGAATCGGCCTTGTTCGCACCTTCCAAGAGGGACTTGGGAGCTCCTTCAACCAAAGCCTTGGCTTCAGCGAGGCCGAGACCGGCCTTCACTTCACGCACGGCCTTGATGACGGCAATCTTCTTATCCGCAGGAACTGAAGCGATGATCACGTCGAACGTGTCCTTCACTTCAGCAGGAGCAGCGGCACCAGCACCACCAACGGCGGCAGCTGCGGCAGCAGGAGCGGCGGCAGTCACGCCCCACTTCTCTTCCAGTTTCTTGACCAGGTCAGCGGCTTCGATGATGGTCAATTTGCTCAATTCTTCTACAATGTTTGCGATGTCTGCCATAACTTTACTTTGCTTTCTATTCGTCTCGTCGTCATCCGTAGCCACCGATGTTTTGACCCCGAAAGCATTCGGGGCGACGATTTACTGTTGTTGTTTGTTAAATCCCGCCGATGGCTAACCGTCGGGTAATTGTTTTGTGTCTTACGCGGGCAACTCAGACTTCGCCTTGATCACGCGGGCGAGTTGTGACGCCGGAGTATTGAGCAAGACAGCCAGCTTGGTAGCCGGCGCGTTGATGACGCCTAGGATTTTGCTACGCAGAACTTCGATGCTCGGCAGATCTGCTAGCGTCATAAGGTCGGCCTTTTCCATCCGGTTATTGTTCAGATAACCGAATTTTATTTTGAGCTTGTCGTTGTCGGCGGCGAAGCTTTTTAGAGACTTCGCAGCGGCAGAAACATCCTTCTGGCCGGTGACAACTGCGATTTGTCCGGTCAGCGTGTCAGCCAGATCTGCGACGCCCGCCTCTTTCGCGGCAACGCGGAAAATGGAGTTTTTAACGACGTGCACTTCTGCGCCAGTCTTATTCAGACTTTTGCGAAGCGTCGTGAAATGATCAACCTTCAGTCCGGTGTAGCCGACGACGATAAAGAACGGTGATGCGTTCAGGCGACCGATGTATTCCTTAGTGAGAATCTGTTTTTCTACGCGCATGAGTCAAATAGGTTGAAAGTTTTAGTTGGCGAATTCGCGAATATCCACGCGGACACCGGGACTCATCGTCGCGGAGATCGTGCAGCTCTTCATGTACGAACCCTTGAGACTGATCGGCTTCGCTTTTGCGACGGCGTCAATGACAGCACGGGCATTCTCTTCGATTTGATTAGGCTGGAATGAAATCTTACCCACAGCAACATGGATGTTTCCCGCCTTGTCGACTTTGAATTCAACGCGACCTGCTTTGACTTCCTTAACGGCCTTTGCAGTGTCGTCAGTCACCGTTCCAGTCTTGGGATTCGGCATGAGTCCCCGCGGTCCGAGGACCTTACCTAGCTTCCGGACTTCCACCATGGCCTCGGGCGTAGCCACGGCGACATCGAATTCTGACCAACCGCTGACGCACTTGGCAATCATGTCTTCAAAGCCCACGAACTCAGCTCCGGCTGCTTTTGCTGAATCAGCCGCCGCACCTTTGGCAAAAACGAGAACGCGAACAACCTTACCGCTGCCGTGCGGCAAGGGAACTGTTCCGCGAACCATCTGGTCGGATTGCTTCGGGTCCACTCCGAGGCGGAATGCCAAGTCAATGCTTTCGTTGAACTTAGCTTTAGGAAACTTTGCGAGAACGCCCACGGCGTCCTTGAGCGCATACGCCTTGGATGCGTCCACTACTTCGAGTGCTTTTTTGAATCGTTTGCTTGACATGTTTATAAGCGGTTCATACGAGCCTCGCTACGGCGAGACTCTCCCACGTTTGTTTATTGATTAACCGACAACTTCAATGCCCATGCTGCGGGCCGTACCAGAGACAACGCGGAACGCTGCTTCGTCATTTGTGGCGTTCATGTCGCTCTTCTTCATTTTCACAATGTCCATCACCTGCTTGCGCGTCACCTTGCCAACCTTTTCTTTGTTAGGCACTTTTGAACCAGCTGTAATCCCTGCGGCTTTTTTGAGCAGCACTGACGCTGGAGGCGACTTGGTGATGAAAGTAAATGACTTGTCCTGATATACCGTGATTACCACGGGAATGATGAGACCCGCGTCACCTTTGGTGGCTGCGTTAAATTCTTTGCAGAATCCCATTATGTTCACGCCGTGCTGGCCGAGCGCCGGACCGACGGGCGGCGCAGGGTTGGCCTGACCAGCGGGAATCTGCAACTTGATGATGCCTGTTACTTTCTTTGCCATAATAAAAATCTTTTAAACCACTAATCTTCGCTCATTGACGCTAATCACTTTTTATCAGCGAAGACCAGTGCTGATTAGCGGTTAAAAATTCTAACCCTTCTCAACTTGCCAATATTCCAGCTCAACCGGAGTATTGCGTCCAAAAATGTTAACCGTCACCTTGAGCTTGCCACGATCTGGATCTACCTCCTCGATCACGCCGCTAAAATTCAAGAACGGCCCGTTGTTGATTTTCACTGTCTCGCCGATATTGAAGGCCACCTTCGGACGTTCAGTTTCTTCCGATGCAGACACAACTGCCTTGATAACTTGCATCTCCTCGTCCGTAGCCATGTGGGGATGCTCCCCGCCGACGAAACCAATCGCACCCTGCGTTTCCTTGACGAAATAAAAAGGTTTGGGCAAAACGCGGTTGTTTTCATCCAGCAACTCCATGTGAATATAGACGTATCCCGGATGCAGCTTGCGGTTCGTGACCGTCTTTTTTTGGCTGCGAACCTCGACAACCTTCTCCATGGGGACCAGCACTTCTTGGATAAAGTCCTGCATCTCCTCAGTCTTAATGCGTTTCTCGATGCTGTCTTTGACTTTCTGCTCTTGGCCAGAAAGGGTATGGATGACGAACCACTTCGGTTTCATGTTTGCTTAAATTAGGTTGAACAATGCAAACATCACCCTATCCACCACAAAGGTGAACAGGCCGAGCAGCGCAATTGACACCATAACCAAGACGGTTGAACCCTTGAGCTCATCCCATGTTGGCCATGTGCATTTCTTAAGCTCTTCCACCGTCTGATGCCAATACGCAGACAGGCGTTGTATCTGACCTTTCCACCAAAGCACGCCGAAAACGGCGGCCAGCACACCAACCCAAAACAAGGTTTTCATTTGTTCAAAATTTTCCGCCACCTTCCAAGCTCATGCTTGGCACGTTAGGTACCGCATTACACCTACCCCCGCCCCGCCCCGCCCCGCCCCAACCTCTAGAGATGTGGCGGAGAGGGAGGGATTCGAACCCCCGTTAGGCTTTCGCCTAAAGCGGTTTTCAAGACCGCCGCGATAGACCACTCTGCCACCTCTCCGCAATTTTTGGCAGGGCGTGAAGGACTTGAACCTTCAACCAACGGTTTTGGAGACCGCTACTCTACCAATTGAGCTAACGCCCTACGCTAAATTTTTCGGCCCCTCAACTGGACTAAAACGGAGGCGACGGATTTTACCGCCGCCTCCGAATGAATATCAAAACAAATTAAGCCAAGACTTCCGTAACGATGCCCGATCCAATAGTCCGACCACCTTCGCGGATCGCAAACTTCAAACCCTTATCCATCGCCACCGTCTTCTGCAATTCGATGTCCACAGAGACGTTGTCACCTGGCATCACCATTTCAACCCCAGCGGGCAGATTCAACGTTCCCGTCACGTCGGAAGTGCGGAAATAGAACTGGGGACGGTAATTGGTAAAGAAGGGAGTATGACGACCACCTTCATCTTTGGTCAAAACATAAACCTCCGCCTTAAACTTCGTGTGCGGCTTGATCGTGCCAGGCTTGGCAAGAACCATGCCACGCTCAACCTCTTCCTTCTTAGTGCCGCGCAGCAAAACGCCGACGTTGTCGCCAGCATTCGCAAACTCGCACAACTTACGGAACATTTCGATGTCTGTTGCGGTGGTCTTGCGAGTGTCTTTCAAGCCGACAATTTCAACTTCATCCATCTTCTTGAGAACACCCCGCTCCACACGCCCAGTGACAACTGTGCCACGACCTTCAATGTTGAACACGTCCTCAACGCACATGAGGAAGGGCTTGTCCACTTCGCGCAACGGGTCAGGAATAAAGGTATCCAAAGCTTCAAGCAAGTCAGTAATCGCCTTCTCTCCTTCAGGCTTGCCAGCCATCGCAGCCGTTGCAGAACCACGGATGATCGGAGTCGTGTCACCAGGGAAACCATACTTCGTCAGCAGGTCACGAATTTCCATTTCGATGAGCTCGAGCAAGTCAGCATCAGCCAGGTCAACCTTGTTCAAGAAAACAACCATACTCGGCACGCCGACCTGACGGGCGAGCAAGATGTGCTCACGAGTCTGAGGCATTGGGCCGTCCGCAGCACTGACAACAAGAATTGCGCCATCCATCTGCGCGGCGCCCGTGATCATGTTCTTCACATAGTCAGCATGACCAGGGCAGTCAACGTGGGCATAGTGACGCTTCGGACTTTCATACTCCACATGGGAAACAGCGATGGTCACAGTCTTAGTATCATCACGCACGGTACCACCCTTTGTGATATCGGCATAGGAAATCGCAGGAGCAAGACCCTTCCGGTTCTGCACCGCGACGATGGAGGCGGTCAGGGTGGACTTGCCGTGGTCAACGTGGCCAATGGTGCCGACGTTCACATGCGGTTTCGTTCTTTGAAATGCTTCTTTTGCCATATTGTTCTGCGTTCAGTTGTTGTCGTTAACTTTTTATTTTATCCGTCTCTTAAATTTGTCTGGAGCCCATGATCAGGATTGAACTGATGACCTCGTCCTTACCAAGGACGTGCTCTACCAACTGAGCTACATGGGCGTCCCGAACACTTCGTCATCCTGATGCGCAAAACGACAAGAGGCCTTCCCCACACCTTTTCCTTCGAAAACCTGAGTGTTTGGTCGGATTGTCTTTTTTACGGCTCTAAGACTTTGGAAAAATAGGAAACCCAACGAAAGGTGTCAACATTGGTTTTATTTTTTTTGATTTTATAATGCCCATCTCATCAAAGAAACGTAAGAGTTCGCTCGCAGTGAATATTGAGAGCCTTCAATTTTACCCCCCCCCGGGGGGGGGGATCAAAACCCCAAATACACCGTCTCAAACAAGACGGAACTCATGATTTGAGTCATTAATTCAATGTTTATATCGCCGGGTGTGGTGCTTAACTTCTTCTATCGGGGGTCGGGGATAAATGCGCCGCGATGCTTATCATCAGCGCTAAGCCGTCGAACACGAGCATTTAAGTCGAGCTTGCCGACTTCGCGTCAACTAGTCCTTCGCCTAAAACATCGCGACCAGGACGCAGCAGCGGAAGTTTTCGATCTCGCCCGCTTGCGCCGAGATGTCCAGCTTGGGCATGCCATCGAACGCGTACGCAGCGCTGAACGCGCCTTGTGGATTTAGCGCAGAGCGGTAGGCGGCAGACTCGCGAAGTCCAATCTCAAGACAGCTTCATCCAACTTGCATTTTTGTGCTGGTCTTTGATCGCATGACAGGATTGGAAGGGTAGCCGAATAAATTTCGTCGGCTGATCAGGTAAAAGTCGCCCAAAATCGGCACACCTGCGCGATTCGAAGCAGGGACGGCGATGTGGCGGTAAAACTCGTCGAAACATTTGAGCATCACAATTTTGCCCAAGTGATATTGGCGCTGCTCGTAAAGCTCGCGTTTGATGGCCGCAAGTTTCGCTTGAACCTAGTAGGTGACGGAGGTCGCCACAGTGGCAACGCTTGAGACGACCGATGTTTTGACAAATTCGCGGTGTTTTATTTTGATCGCGCCAGTGGCTGTTGCTCGGTAGCTGCCACGGCTTTTAGGAGGCTATCATCCGATGGCATTACTTTTATCCCGTGCCAAGCTAGCAAAGTCTCCATGGCATAGAGCACTTCGACTTTCGTCAGTTCAGTTTGCGTGATCAGGTAAATATAATTGGGCGTGCCGCGTGGTAGAGATGCGCTTCGATCCAGCTTTTACCGTAAATTTCGGCGTAAATCGGCAACGCTTGTTCCACGCTAGCTCCTTCAAAGTGAATCGCCCCCTTGGGCAAGACATCTGTTCTCGAAACGTTCGTGCTAAACTGCGGAATGGCTGACGATTTTGGTTCAAGGGAAGATGCCTGATCTTTGTTGGCTAGCAGGACAAACTTTTCACCGTCCAGAACAACTCTGATTCGCTGTTCGGCGAGTGCCTTTTCGATCAAGCGAATGGTTTCAGACTGATTTGTTGTTGAGCTCTTCAGACCTAGATTCACATTAGGCAGCTCAGGGTATTTGAGAACGGTACGTTTGGATAACTCACCATATAGCTTCAAAACAGTTTCCAAGTTGGCGTTTTCAAGTGCAATTCTCTTGGGTGAGAAAGAAGCTGATGCTTCATGGTTCTTGAGGCTGATTGTTGTTATAGCGCCGCCTGAAACTAAAACTTTTACAGCCCCTTCTTCTGGAAGGATTTTAATGAGTTGCAATCCAAAGTCGCTTTGGCCCTCTTTCAAAATCACTTGCCGCCGCCTTGTAATGGAAGCGGTCGGCACTACTTCGTTCGCTTCCAATACCGCGACGTCATTGTTCACAAAACCAATGAGCCTCGGAGGTTCAGGATCACCCTTTGCCAACGAAAAAATTGCCGACACGGCCAGAATTATGGGAAGGAGTCTTTTCAATTGGCAGGTGGTTGGAAATCCCTATTCGGCGATGTTCACCAACCGCAGCGCGCCGATGCCACCGGGATTCCAGTTGGTGAACAGGATGTAAACTTCCTGATCCTTGCCCTTGCCGGTGACGTACCATGCCGCGTCGTGCATGTGTTGCGCGTCTTCATAACCGAGATCCTCCTTAGGCTTGATCGTAGAGACAATGGAACGTGTCTTGAGGTTGACGACGTAAAGCGGGCCGGGCGTGCCCTTCGCACCATCGAGGCAGGCGCAGAGTGCGTAGTCACCCCACAAGTCCACGTCGCACAAGAGCGTGCCCTTGGGCAGGGCAAGGATTTCAGTGAGCAAGCGATCCGCGCGGTTAACGCGTTTGAGCAAACCTTCTGGTCGCGCCGAAATCAGCAAATCACCGTGTGCTTTGTCATAGGTGATGCCGTGCATGGTCTGGGAGAAACGCTCGCGGCTTCCATAATGCTCTTGTCGCCACTTGAGTGGGCTGACATCAGCAGCCATGAAACGCTGTTGGGCATAGCCATCCACCACCCACAGTTCTTTAGTTGAGGTGAACGCCACATCCGTAGGCGCAAAACCTTTGTTAGTCGTATATGAGCCGAAATCGGGTTTCACAAGTGTTTCTAGATTTTGAAATCCCGTGTCGGTCAGGTAAATCTTCCCGGTGTTGTTGTCGGCAGCGGCGATGAGGGGAGCTTTTTTCCCGCGCGGCAGAATGTCCGCGCCGTGAATGTTGCCTTTCGCGAACTCAGGGTTTCCCGCCACCACCCAGGAATCGCGGATACGATTGCTGAACGCCACCCATCCCACTCCTTGCAATCCCCAGTAAACAGTGTCAGCAGCCTTGTCCACGATGATGGTGCCGTGGGCTTGTTTCACCGACGGAACGGATGTGGGAACATGAACGCGGTCGCGAGCGGCCACGAACTTCCAGAATCCCTGGCCGCTGACTTTCAGATCGGGCGTGGCCTTGAGCGGAGCTGGAGCGCGCACAGGGCCTTTGGTCTCAACGACGAATGGAAGCACGGTGATGTTAGTGGTGGCGTATTCGTTATCAGGAACGTAGTGAGCGAAAACGTTCATGCTGACGAGTGCGGCGAAAAGAATCTGCAGGGGTCTCTTATTCATGGTGATTGGAGTTTGCCGAAGGCGACACGTTTGGGAAGTCATTTTTCGATATCACTCTCGCCCCGACCAGATTAATTTTATTTCACTCGAGCGACGCAGAGTTCGTCCGCTTAAAACCTGGTCCACTGTTTCAACTCTTTCACGCGTTGTTTCACGTGAGCGAGTGTGACCTTCGTGGTGCGGTTCAAACCGAAGCCTTCGCAGCAGAACGATGCCACCACACTGCCATGGATCATCGCGCGCCGGATGTTGGCATCAATCGAACCCTTCGCACTCGCGAGATAACCCATCATGCCGCCGACGAACGAGTCACCTGCGCCTGTGGGATCAACCACCGATTGCAAGGGATATGCCGGGCAGATGAAGAAACCTTTCGGGCTGCTGAGAATCGAGCCGTGAGAACCTTTCTTGATGATGACGTATTTCGGCCCAATTTTGTGGATCTTCTTCAACGCAGTAAAAATATTATCCTCGCCAGTCAACTGTTGCGCCTCGCTGTCGTTCAACACAAAGCCATCCACGCGCTTGATCAACTTGATGAGATCCGGCAGCGCGATGTTGAGCCACAAGTCCATCGTGTCCGCCACTACGAATTTCGGGCGCTGCATCTGATTCAACACATGCTCCTGAAGTGCAGGCGCGATATTGGCGAGTAACACGAACGGCGACGATTGATAAGCCTTCGGCAACTCCGGGGAGAACGTCTCGAACACGCCCAACTCCGTGAGTAGGGTGCGGCGATTGTTCATGTTCACTTCGTATTCACCCGACCAGTGAAAAGTTTTGCCCGGCTTGATTTGCAAGCCCGCGAGGTCGATATCGTGCTTCTTGTAAAGCTGCACATACTTCTTGGGAAAATCTTCACCGACGACGCCGACCATCTTCACCGGGCCAAAGAAGCTCGCCGCCACCGCAGCATGGCTTGCTGAACCGCCGAGCAGTTTCGGGTTTTCTTGCGTGGGAGTTTTGATGGAATCCAGTGCGGTCGAACCGACAATCAATACGCTCATAATCTAGTTGTTAATCAGGTTGTAAATTGTGCCGAACGGTAGGCAAACGAACACGCACAGGCAAGCTTCGGTGCGTCGCTATTTTAATTTCCGCTCACGACAGCCACTTCACTCCACTGGGGGTTTATCGAAAACCATCGCGCGACCTTATCCAGCCCCACACCGAAGATCACGCGCACTGCAACCGTCACGACCACAAATCGCGCCGTGACCAGCCTCTCGAATACAGCCGTATACCGTGTGAGTAATATCCCCACTCCCTCGCAAATACGAACGGCAACCGAAAGATATCGCACGACACGGCAGCAAGCAGTCCGGCCAACATCCTGATCCGCACCACTCGCCAGACATGTCCACTGTCAAGAACTCGGTCAAGCGCAGCAAGGACGCACAGTGCGACGAACGGGGTGAGGAAACTCATGGGGCAAAGCTTCTAAAAATCCGCCAACAGACAAGCGATTGAGGAAGCTTCCAAAACAAAGGCGATCAAGCGACTGCCGCCAGTCCACACCTTGCGAGCATTTTGGAATTCTGTTCGATAAGCCATATCGGTGAAGCGACCTTGATCGAGGCGGTGAATTATTCAAAACGAAAAACTGGCCGTAGTCTCAGTTATCACTCAATTCCCGTTGCGCCAGTCGTTTCGTCTCTTTAGTCTCAACCGACAATTCTAATGAAGCGCGCGAAGCTTGGAACCAAAAGCAAAAAGGCTGCACTAGCCCGCAAGATCGCTTCTCCACGCTCGCGCTCCCGCGCGAAAACAAAAAGCGCCAATGTCAAAGAAGACACAGCGCCAAAAACCAAACCCCACCTAGAAGCGAAGCACAAGAAAGTTCCCGCTCAGGTCAAACTTCCGGCCAAAAAGTCAGCCCCCGGCGTGCTCGCCCCCTCGGGCGCAGTAACGCGGAAAGCCAAAGTTGCTGGAAAAATTCGCACGCCACGCAAATCTAAAGTCACTGCGCCCGTTGCTAAGCGCACTCCGCCGAAGCCTCTCAACAAACTTAAGGCCGCCCCAAAACGAAAACCCGCGCTCCCCGCTTTCCTTCTCGAAGGCGACGAACCCAGTTTCCTCACCGAATCTGGCGCTGCGGAAAAGTTTTCCCTCGGCCCGACTGCTCCACCCGACCACTTCGACGAAGGCAACGCTCCCCTACCCTCCTCTTACGGCACGGGGAAATTATTCCTCACCGCGCGCGATCCTCATTGGCTCTACGCGCACTGGGATTTCACGCATAAGGAACAATTCCACCACAATGCCAAGTCCATTGACCGCCACTTGATCTTGCGATTGCACGACAAAGCGAAACCACAGAAATACATCGCAGAGGTCCACGTTCACCCGGAGTCCAAACACTGGTTCATCCACGTCGAGGAAGCCGGAAGAAATTATTCCACCGAACTCGGCTACTACCGCGCGGGTCGCAAATGGAAATCCCTAGCCACCTCCGCAGCGCAGCGCACCCCGCCGGATAATATCTCCACTGATTCCACCGTCGAGTTCGCCACCATCCCCACGGAGCTGTCGTTCGAGACGATGCTGTGTTTGCTGGAAGAAAACTGCGGTGATGACGCCACGCAAAAAAAACCCCTCGCCCGCGCCATCGAAAACATCCGACACCGGACGCGCCAACATTTCCCCGAATCGATGCACATCGCAGACTGGACACTAGGGCAAGAACAGTTGCTCGCTGAAATTCTCGCCGCAGATAGTGCGGGGAGCGCCATGCCGAGTTCGCAAGATTCAGCCAGTATCGAAGATCAGCTCGGCGGTGATTCGTCATTTATCGAATCGCCTTCGTCCTGCGTCTCCTCATTCTTTGGCTGTGTTGGCGAACAGAATTTCCGGCACAATATGAACGCTGAATTGATACCCCTCGGCGCTACCAAACCGGAGTCTAACATCCCTGTCGCAGGAAAACAAAGCCCACCGTGCGAAGACGGCTCATTCCGACTTCCATTCGCCCTGCCTGACGGAAAATTTGAGATGCCCATCATTGCTGTCTCTGCCGACAGAACGGATGGACGCGCTGTCGAACTTAACCTTTCCCGCGCCACAGAAATTCAAGGCAGCGCAGGCTCGCAGCTACAATACCCGGAATGAAACCAGCCCCAACTCAAGAATGATTGATGCCCGGAGAGTTTGTCAGCCCGTATTTTCAATTTGTAATTTTTGATTTTTAATTCAGCCATGCCCGGTTACCTCGCCATAATACTCCACGCGCATCTGCCCTTCGTGCGACATCCCGAACACGATAAATTTCTGGAAGAAAGCTGGCTCTTCGAGGCCATCACCGAGACCTACCTGCCGGTGCTTCAAGTCATAAACGGCTGGCAGCGCGATAACATGGACGCGCGCATCACCATGACGCTGTCTCCAACGCTCTGCGCAATGTTGCGCGATCCGTTGCTGCAATCTCGCTACGCGAGTCACCTCGATGAACTCATCACTCTCGCCGACAAAGAAATCAGCCGCACGCATTGGGACATGGAGTTTCAAGAGTTGGCCAAGATGTATCACACGCGTCTCACGGAAGCACGAGAGTTGTATCAACAACTTGGAGGCGATCTCATCGGTAAGTTCCGTCGCCTGCAAGATTTTGGATTGCTAGAAATCATCACCACGGGGGCGACGCACGGTTTGCTGCCGTTGATGGCCAATCATCCGCCATCTGTCCGCGCCCAAATCCTCGTAGCACGCGATTATTACCGCGATTGCTTCGGCTGCGATCCACGCGGCATTTGGCTGCCTGAGTGCGCTTACTTCGACGGCGTGGAAGCCTATTTGCAGGAGGCGAATATCCGTTGGTTCATCGTAGATTCGCACGGTTTGCTTCATGCCAATCCGCGCCCGCGTTACGGCGTGTTTGCGCCCGTGTTCACGCCCAACGGCATCGCGGTGTTCGGTCGCGACATGGAATCGTCGCGCCAAGTCTGGAGTCGCACCGAAGGTTATCCCGGCGACGCACGCTATCGGGATTTCTACCGCGACATCGGATTCGATCTCGATTTCGATTATGTGAAGCCACACCTACCATCGCCGGACAATCGGGGTTTCACCGGCATCAAATATCACCGCATCACTGGCGGCAACGCACCCAAGCAACCGTATCAACCCGCCGCAGCTCACCAAGCTGTAGATGCTCACGCAAGGCACTTCCTGAAATCTCGCGTCGAACAAATCACCGAACTCGGCACTGTTCTAGATCGTCCACCGCTCGTCATTTCACCTTACGACGCAGAGCTGTTTGGTCATTGGTGGTATGAAGGCCCGGAATTTCTCGATCTGTTCGTGCGCAAGGCTTACTTCGATCAAAAGACGTTCGAGTTGATCACGCCGGAACAATATCTGCGCCGCCACCCGACGAATCAGATCGCCACGCCCGCTGCGTCCAGTTGGGGAGAGGAAGGTTACTACCGCGTCTGGTTGAACGAGAAGAACGAGTGGATTTATCGTCACCTGCAAGTCGCGCAGGAACGCATGACTGAACTTGTGCTAAAATTCACCAAACCGACTGCGCTGCAAAATCGCGCCTTGAAACAAGCCGCCCGAGAACTACTGCTTGCGCAATCGAGTGATTGGCCATTCATCCTCCGCACGAACACCAGCCCCGACTACGCCAAGAAACGCGTCAAAGCTCACCTGCTCCGCTTCAACGGAATCTACACTCAACTCACCACTAAGAAAGTCGATGGCAAGTGGCTTGCAGAGATAGAGACGCGAGATAATCTGTTTCCAGAAATCAACGTCAGCTATTGGTCTTAACTTCCCTTGGCACTATTGTCAGCCGTGATACGTCTCACCACTTGCGCTGCCGCTGCGAAGCCAAACGCACCTGTCACGAAAGACGCCGTACCGTAGCCGGTGGCACAATCCAATCGCAACCGCTCGCCCGGCGGCTTCACATCACACACCGTTCCATCTCCCGCCGGATACACCTGCGGCTCTGGGGAGAAAACGCAATCCACGCCGAACGGTTGCTGCGGATCGCGCGGGAAATTGTGCTCAGCACGCAGCAACCGTCGCAAGTTCACCAAGAGTCCGCAGTGTGTCGCCTGCGCCAGATCCGCCACACGCAACGCCGTCGGATCACGCCGCCCACCCGCACCGCCCGTGGTCACGATGGAAATGTTTTTTGCACGACACATTGCGATGAGCAATCCCTTCATCTCCCGTGCATCAATCGCGTCCAAGACCGCATCGTAGCCGGGCGCGAGCAATTGCTCCGCAGTAGTCGCCGTGAAGAAAATCTGTTCCGCGCGCACTTCGCAATCTGGATTGATGATCCGCACGCGTTCCGCCATCACTTCAACTTTGGGCTTTCCGAAAGTGCCGGTCGCGGCGTGAATTTGGCGATTCACATTGCTGATGCACACATCATCCAAGTCCACCAGCGTCAGTTTCCCGACGCCAGACCGTGCTAACGCCTCCACCGCCCACGAGCCGACGCCCCCGATGCCGATCACGCAAACATGAGCGCGGCGCAGCCGTTCCTGCGCAGCCGCGCCGTACAATCTGAGTATCCCCCCGAATCGTGCTTCGTGATTTGTCATCCGCAGAATGGTGATAACAGCACGGAGAAAATTCTCAAGCCAAGACGTTCATATCTGGCCAGCTGTTTGCTATTTCTCTGGTTTAACCTCAGCCTGCTTGCTACCAAATTTTTTTGCTCAACACCGCATTTTGCTTTGACAACACATCGCTCTCCTTGTGGCATGTAGTGGCAATAATTCATTTTTCAAACTCATGAAAAAATACAACGTCGGTATCATCGGTTACGGCTGGGTCGCCACCGCGCACATTCCCGCTATCAACGCCTCACCGCTCGCGCAAGTCACGGCCATCTATTCCTCGCGCCCGCTCGATTCCGCAGAGTTGAGCGCCAAGCATGGCAGGGCCATCACCGCGTACGATGACCTAGACAAAATGCTCGCCAATCCCGACATACACGTTGTCTCGATTTGCAGCTATCCGTATCAACACAAGGCGCAGCTTCTCAAAGCCGCCCGCGCTGGCAAACACAT
Organism: Verrucomicrobiota bacterium; assembly: GCA_008933055.1. Lineage (GTDB taxonomy): Bacteria > Verrucomicrobiota > Verrucomicrobiia > Limisphaerales > JADLHS01 > JADLHS01. The sequence goes on from WBXK01000009.1 coordinate 22,484, forward strand.
CATCATCGAGAAACCACTCTGCCTCAGTCTGAAGGACCTGCGCGAGATGGAAGCCGCCATCAAGAAGGCCAAGGTCAAAACCTGCGTCTGCTTCGAGTGCCGTTACTCCAGCCAATTCCTCGCCACTAAAGCTGCGATTGATCAAGGCCTGCTCGGCACCTTGCACTACGGAGAAGTGGATTATTATCACGGCATCGGACCTTGGTATGGACAATTCCGCTGGAACACCCGCAAAGACGCGGGCGGCAGCGCCCTGCTCACTGCCGGTTGCCACGCGCTCGACGCCCTCCTGCTCTGCATGGGCAGCGACGTCGCTGAAGTCACCAGCTACGACACCAAGTCCAAAAGCAAAATCTTTGCGCCCTATGAATACAACACCAGCAGCGTCACACTCCTGAAGTTCAAGAACGGTAGCATCGGCAAATGCGCCGCCGTCGTGGATTGTCTCCAGCCATATTATTTCCACACGCACCTCGTCGGCAGCGAAGGCAGTCTGCTCGACAACAAATTCCACTCGCAAAAACTCAAGACGAACAAGAGCCAGTGGAGTGAACTCTCGATGAAGATGCTGGATTCCGGCGACGTATCGGATCACCCCTACACCACTCAATTCGAGGCGTTCTTCACCGCGTTGGAAGCCGGCAAAGAAATGCCCCTCACCAGTTTCGCCGACGCCGCGCGCACGCATGAAATCATGTTTGCTGCCGACAAATCAGCGACGACGGGCAAGCCGGTGAAGTTGTGATTACACGACCCAGAGTGCGCCCGTCCTCGGGCGCAGCAACGTGACTGCGCCAAAAGTCTTGAAAAAAACCGAGCGCGCCGAATTGTTGAATGTTGCTGTTCCCAAGGACGGGCAAACTCCGTGGGTTTAGCACTTGTCAGAGGCTAGGTTTCGAGAAAAATCACTTTTGTGAACCGCAAACGCCTCCGCGGTGCACCCCATAATCCAGGCGTGCGGAATTTGGTTCAGGCCAAATGTGCATGGTCACGAGCACTCGCTCGGGAGAAAGTGGAGAGCGGTTTTCTTGGCTGGCACGGGAGCGGTTACCTGCCGCACCAAGATGAACCGGGCTTAGTTGAGTTCGTGACTTTTCGACTGACCGATGCGTTCCCGGAAGAATTCCGTCCCGAATAGAAAACACTCTTGAAGATCCAAAACAGCCGCAAAGGGCGTACCGAATGAGAGGCTTACCTCGACTAAGGCGGAGGCAAGTGTCATGACCGACGAGGAAAATTCTGGCAGGACGGTTATTGGTACACGTTCATGCGCGACGAGGAACACCAGGAGCGGACGCAGCGTTATGTGGAAGCCAACCCATAGAAAGCCAGGCTGGTGGCGCTCCGGAAAGACTGACCTTGGGGCAGCGGGCGATTCCGGGACTACCAAGAGCGGCTATGTTTGCCCGACTGACGGAGCTTGGTCTTTGTGGGTAACCCCTCTACAACCATGTCGCACCTATGGTGCTAAACCACGCATGTCGGATCGTTGTAGACACGCATGGTTTGATCAAGAAGCTTGAAAACAAAAACCCATCTCAACACGACAGATCGCCTCCAATTCGAGCAAGAACTCTGGTTACGCAAATTCACGCTCGTCGCGGGCGTGGATGAAGCCGGGCGTGGACCATTGGCCGGACCGGTTGTGGCGGCGGCGGTCATTCTGCCGTCGACTTGGGCGAACAGCGGTCTGGACTCGCGGTTGGTTGACTTGAACGACTCCAAGCAACTCACCGAAACCCAGCGCGAAAACTTTTTCCAGATTCTCACCACGCATCCCGACCTGCTTTACTCCATAGCCATCGTGGATGCGGCGACGATTGACCGCATCAACATCCTACAAGCCACGCACTGCGCCATGAAGGAGGCACTCGCCCAATTGCAGCCGCAACCGCAGCAAGTCCTCGTGGACGGTCGCCCGGTGAAAAGCATGACGCTCCCGCAGACCGCATTGGTGAAAGGTGATTCCCGAAGCTATTCCATCGCCGCTGCCAGCGTGCTCGCCAAAGTCACCCGCGACCGCATGATGCTGGAATATGAAGTGAAGTTTCCCGGCTACGGCTTTGCCGTCCACAAAGGCTATGGCGTGCCGCAACATCTGGCCGCGATTGAAAAACTCGGCCCATGCCCGATCCACCGGATGAGCTTTGCTCCTTTGAAATCAAAACAAACAGAACTGTTGTAACCGCGAAATACGACGGATACGCGAACGGGAAAACCAACAGCGATGAGGTTGTATTGAGAAAACTATTCCTCGTCAAACTTGCGTTGGAGCAGCGCCTCGATCTCAGCCACAGCGGCGTGGGCGTCCTTGCCATCGGCATGGACGGTGAGTTTGCAGCCAGGGCCGGCGGCCAGCATCATCAAGCCCATGATGCTTTTGCCGTTCACCTTCTCGCCATCCTTCTCGACGAAGATATCGCAGGTGAACCTGTTTGCAGTCTTGACGAACATGGCGGCGGGCCGGGCGTGGATGCCCAACTTGTTCACGACGGTGAGTTCCTTGGTCAAGGCTCCGTCTGCATCAGAAAGTCTCTTTGCGCTCATCAAATCGGCTCATTGTATTAGATTGTTCATGGACGACGCCATGCAATTATTTCTGCCGAGAGGAATTGGCAGCAATCTGTGCGAGCAATCGTTCATTCAACTCCTGTGCCGGATTGTAGCCTGTGATCGTCAGTTTAGTGTGCATGGCGGCGACTTCAATGAGTCTGGCAATGTCCCGTCCCGGTTTGATAGGGATGATCATGTGCGGAATCTTTAAGCCGAGAATCTCGATGAACTGTTGTTCGAGACCAAGACGATCCACGTCCGGCACGTCTTGCCAGGGCTTGAGAGATATCACGAGGTCGACGCGTTTGTTGGAGCGGATGCTCTTGATGCCGAACATGGCTGCCACATTTATGATGCCAATGCCGCGAACTTCCATGCGGTCGCGCGTGAGCGGCGAGCTCGTGCCGATGACGTTCTTGCCATCTTCGAGGTGAACTTTCACGATGTCATCCGCCACGAGGCTGTAACCGCGTTCGATGAGAGCGAGCACGCTTTCACTTTTGCCCACCCCACTTTCGCCCTTGATGATGACGCCAACGCCGAGGATGTCCACCATGCTGCCCATCTCGCTGCCACGCGGCGCAAAGATGGTTTCCAAAGCAATCGTCGCTTGGTTGATGAAATTCATAGTGAGCAATGGCGTGCGAAAGACAGGAATTTGAGCCTGCTCTGCCGCCTCCAGCATCTGTTCATCCGCTTTCAAGTTACGACTATAAACCAAGCACGGAATCTTGAACGCGAAGAGTTGCCGATAACAACTAACGCGCTCCGCTGCAGTAAGCGACCGGAGAAAAAACACATCGGCGTTGCCGAGCGCCTGAACGCGCTTGTAGGCAAAATATTTCGTGAACCCCGCCAGCACTAGTCCGGGGCGATTGATCGTCGGCTCGATGATTTCGCGGCTCAAACCACCTTTGCCGGCCAACAGTTCCAGCTTTAACTCGTCTTTGTGTTCGGCAAAAACCTTTTCAACAGTGATCTGTTTGGATTTCATGGTTTTGTGTTCGGAATGTTTGGATATCGCGTTGGATCCGCTCACAGATTGAACTCTGTACCGAGATAAATCTCCCGAGCCTTGGGATCGTTCGCCAAAAATTCCGCGCTTCCTTCGATCAAAACCTGGCCCTTCACGATAATGTAGCCGCGATCAATCAGCTTGAGCATCTCGCGCGCGCTGTGATCTGTAATGAGCAATCCAAGCCCACGATCACGCAGTCGCCGCAGGATTTTTTGCACCTCATACACCGCGATCGGATCAATGCCTGCGAACGGTTCGTCAAGCAAGAGCAGCTTAGGACTAGTGACCAGTGCGCGCGTGATTTCCAACCGGCGCTTCTCACCACCGCTCAATGTGTATGCCTTGCTCTTTGCCAGCGGCGTTAGATCAAGTTCTTCGAGAAGATACTTCAGCCGTATCTTGCGTTCGTCGCGGCTCATCTCGCACGTTTCGAGAATGGCGAGAATGTTTTCCTCCACGGTCAGCTTGCGGAACACCGAAGGCTCCTGTGTGAGATAACCCACGCCTAACCGCGCGCGATCGTGCATCGCGAGCTTGGAGATGTCGCGCCCCATGTAATTGACCTCGCCCTCATCAGGCCGCACCACACCCACAACCATGTTGAACGTCGTCGTCTTGCCGGCACCATTCGGGCCAAGCAAGCCCACGATTTCGCCCGCGCCGACCTCGATGCTCACGCCGTTGACCACACGGCGATGTTTGTATTCCTTCACTAACTTGCCGGTCTGTAATAATTTCTGTCCCTTTGCCGTGGCGACAAGCGCAGCGGCGTGCGGACGGGCGGTTTCAGGTTGGCTTGGCACGTAATTCATGTTTCTTCAGTTTCAGAGAATCTTCGGCATTCTTCAAGGTTTCCGGGCTCACCGTGATTTTGTAGCCACTTCCCACCGCTGTCTCTCGAGCAACATCCCAAATAAGCTCTCGTTCCGAGCTAAACGTCGCACCCGATGCCTTGATTTGGGGATTGCCGAATAATTTCAGCATTTTGTCACCATTGGTAAAAATTGCGCGATCACCAGTCGCGATTCTGTCTGCCCGCGTCAGGCGCACGCCGCCGCCTGCATATACCTCAGCAAGCTTGTTCGTCGCGTTGCCGGCGGTCGCGGTAAGGGTCTGTGACGTCATTTTTACATGGGTGTTTGGGCCATTGGTCACGCCCACGATGCCTTTTTCATAAACCACATCCCGGCGTGCCTGTAACGACTCGGCGTGACGCTTATCCGTCGCGAGGCGTACCTCCAGCTCCGACGTAAGCAACCGGCTTTCTCCTCCCGTGTGAGGTAATTCGCGCACCTCCACACCGCCGGAAAACTTCCCAAGCCGATCCCGGAGTCGAAAGTTTTGAGCGACAATCTGCGCGCGTTCCGATGTGGAATTGGTGTTTGCTCCGGGAAATATCCCAAGCAACGACCCGCTGCCAGCCGAAAACGGAAATGCGACTTCCACGTCGTTTTCAGCAAGCACTTCTTTTGTCAGAGTCCACATCGTCACACGCGTCGCCTTACCTTGAATCTCACCCTTGACGAAGCGTGGGTTGCCAGTGAATACCACTTTGTTGTCCAGCTTGGTATAATCAGCGCGATCTGATTTGATTGTCGCCCCGCTGTTCTCGAGAGTCACGTTGCCCGTGGCAGTCGAGAATCCTTCTGGCGAATCCTGCGCGGGCTGCTTGCCTTCCAATTTATCACACGTGAGTTGGTTCGTCTCGTAGTTGATGCGCACCTTTCCCTCGGCCAATAGTTGGTCACCACGTTTGATGAAACGATCGGCAAAAAGTGTCACGATGTTTGTGTCGATGAATTTTGAGGATGTATTCGTGGCGCTCAACAGTCCACCCGCCGCCCCCAGTGCACTTTGAGGCATCTGCAACCTCACTTCACCTGTGGCATCAATGTTGGTGTTGCTCAACCAGACTGTCATCCGCTCTGCATTTCCAGAGTAGCCGTTGAAACTCCACCCAGCATCTCCCACCAGATCCACGCGCTGTTCCGCTTGCCGGAATGACCCGCGTCGAGCGGATGCATGTCCAGTTTTTGATTTGCCGTCGACCTTAAGACCGCCCTCCGCTTCGATCAGATCAAATAAATTGGTATTGCTGCCGGAGCTCAATGACCGCGTGCCCCGAGTAGCGTTCGTCCGGGCGGTCACGGTCAGCACGCCGCACGTGAACACCTGATCTGCATCCTCACCACGAACATTTCCGTGAAAAACTCCGCGCTCCATGGTGTCGTTGTATTCAAACCAGCGAGACGTGATGACCAGCGGTGAAGTTCTGTTCGCCGGGTTTTCGATCACAGCATGAACATTGTTTGAGATGATCAGAAGGTTTTCCTTTTGCTGAAAGCTAAAGCCATCGCCTTCGATACGGGATCGCCCATCCCCCGTCTTCACCATCACATGCTGCTGAGAATTCAACAGACGCGCGGGTTCATTGTACAGGCAATACGTAGACTCGATCTCAACTTGTTTGACTCCTTGCTTGGTGAACGTCGTAAGATGCGGCTGCATGACTTGATATTGTTTGCCAGGCAACTCAACAGCCTCTTTGCTCGTCAGCTTCATTTCCATCTGGGCGAAGTGCGGCGCCGGATAATATTTACTGCCATTGAAACCTCTTATGACCGCCGGTGACGGCGTTTGCGAGAAAGAAGCAGCAGGCATCAACCAAAGTAAAACAACAAACAACCCACATTCAACACTCATCATCCAATCACGCCTGACGCGCATGCCTTGATGCATTGAGCCTTGGATATTGAATGTTGGATGTTGATTGTTCATAACGCCTGACGGACTTAATCACCTGACAGTTTCAAACACCTTTATAAGGCTCTTGAGCACCGCCGGCATGTCCGCGAGCGCGATCATGTTCGGCCCGTCGCTCAAAGCTTTGTCCGGGTTAGGATGCGTCTCGATGAAGATGCCGTTTGCACCAGCCGCCAGAGCGCAACGTGCCAACACGGGCGCGAACTCTCGTTGCCCGGAAGACTTGTCGCCGCCGCCGCCGGGCAATTGCACCGAATGCGTCGCGTCGAAGATGATCGGGCAACCCGTACGCGATATGATCGGGATGGAGCGCATGTCCACGACGAGATTGTTGTAGCCGAACGTCGTGCCGCGTTCGGTGAGCAAAATCTTTTTACCGCCCCCGCTGCGAGCTTTGTCCACGACGCGTGCGATCTCGCCAGGGGAAAGAAATTGTCCCTTCTTGATGTTCACGATTTTGCCGGTGCTGACGGCTGCTTCGATCAAGTCGGTCTGGCGACAAAGGAACGCGGGAATTTGCAGTATGTCTGCGACCTCCGCCGCGTTGCCGGCCTGTTCCTCCGTATGCACGTCCGTCAGGATGGGTAATTCAAACTTCTCCCGTATGCGCGCCAGCACGGTCAAGCCCTCGATCAAACCCGGCCCGCGAAAGGATTTGCCGGAAGTGCGATTGGCTTTGTCGAAGCTGGCTTTGAAGACGTAATTAATGCCGAGCTTTGCGCAGGTTTTCTTCAGCGTTGCAGCGATGTCGAAACAAAGTTTCTCGCTCTCAATGACACAAGGCCCAGCAATGAGCGTGAGCCGACGCTTGTCTTGCAGAGATTTCCAGATGGCAGAATCGTTGAGCACGTCGCGTTGTAGCAGTCAGCCGCGCGAAAGTAAATCGCGGCGAGGGCTTCAGAGTGCGGCTTATCTGGAAAACCAACCACAGCGTGTGGCAGTTCGGAAGCTGTCGAGCAACGTCAAACGCTGTGGCTCATCTCCGCGACACATCCGTGCTCCAGCATCTCAAACCACCCCAAGCTTCTCCAGAGCCATCCGCGACTTCGCAGGATCAGACTGCAAGATCGTCTGCCAGCCGCGCGCGGCGCCGGCTGCAATGTTCTCAGGTCGGTCGTCGAGATAGACGATGTCTGCACCGCGTTTGCCGGATATTTTTTCTAACGCTTCGTAAATCTTGGCTGCGGGTTTCATCGCGCCGACCTCATGGCTGTAGATGTAGCCATCGAAGTTCGCGAAGAACGGAAACGCCCGCTGGATGTGTTCGACGGCGAGATCGTTCGTGTTCGAGAAGATGTAAGTCGGAAACCCGTTGCGCCGGATCGCAGCGTGAAGCGCGGTCATCTCCGGCATCTCGGTGAAAATGTCCGCGAAGAATCCACTGAACTCCACGATACCGCCGTGATAACCAGTATGTTTGCGCACCGTCTCAAAAAATTCCTGCCGCGTCATCAGCCCCGTTTCGTAGCGAAACAACAGCGGCGTTTGATCGAGAAACTTTTGCACCTCGGCAGCTGGCAACGTTGACTTCGCTGCGAGTCGTCGCCCGGCGATGGAGTAATCAAAGTCCACGAGCACTTTGCCGAGATCGAAGACGACGATGGAAGGAGTGGTCGAAGGCATTTTATTAAGGTAGAGATTTCTTGGATTTCTGGCAGTACAAATAGAAGCAAAGAACAGAGAGAACAATAAGTGGCAGCAACCAGAAAATCACCACGACTTGAACTGCGTCTCTGGTAGCTAGAGCACCTTTGATCCATTCATCGCCCGGAGTCTGTCCGAGGCTTACCATTTTTCCCTCAGCCATTCTGTGTGGTGCTAAACTTCCTGCCAAAGCCAACAACGAACACACAAACGAAAACACCAAGCAAGAGGCAACTCGAAGACCCAAGTTAATCTTTCTGACAAACAATCCCAAGAGAACAACTGTGGCGAACAACAGTGGGATGAGTAGTCGAGTGTTCATCGGGCGTTCAGTGCATCTCTCGCCGACCTTCCATCGCGCGACTTAATGTGAGTTCGTCGGCGTATTCAAGCCCACTGCCCGCGGGCAGTCCGTAGGCGATGCGGGAAACTTTCAGGCCGGCACGCGCGAGCCGCTTCGCGAGATAATTGCTCGTGGCATCGCCCTCCACATCCGTGCCAAGTGCGATGACGATCTCCTTGATCGGCTCGACCGTGAGCCGCTTTTCCAATTCTGCGATCTGCAAATCTTCCGGCTCGATGCCGTCGAGCGGAGAAATCTTGCCGCCAAGAACGTGGAACTTGCCGTGATAGGTGCCGGACTTCTCGATGCTCAAGATGTCCACCGCGCGTTCGACCACGCAGATCAGCGAACCATCGCGTCGCGCGTCATCGCAGATGGAGCAAGGAGATTTTTCCGTCAACGCACCGCAAGTGGTGCAGAACTGGATGCGTTCGCGCGCCGTGACGATGGCGTCGGCGAGATGCTTCACCATGCCGGACTCCGCCTGCACGATGTGCAACGCCACGCGCTCCGCCGAGCGCGGCCCGATGCCCGGCAACTTGGCAAGCGCGGCGATCAGTGTGGTGATGGAGTTGGGGAGCATGTTGGTTGTAGCGGCGGTCTATGACCGTCGCGTAATTATTCCGGCGCTCACAGAGCGCCGCTACAAATCAGCCAAACCCCGGCAAGCTCATGCCCGCTGTCACTTTGCCCATCTCGGCGTGGGAGATTTCCTTGGCTTGAGCGAGTGCTTGGTTCGTTGCGGTGAGAATCATGTCCTCGACGATTTGCGCGTCGCCGGGATTGAGCGCCTGCGGATCAATCTTGATCGCGGCGAGCGAGCCATCGCACTTGGCGGTGACGCGCACCGCCCCGCCGCCGCTCGTGGCCTCCACGGTGCGGACGGCGAGTTGCGCCTGGATTTCCTTCATTTGCTGCTCCATTCGTGCAGCCTGCTTTTTGATTTGAGCGATGTTGAACATGGGAAGTGGTATTTGCGTTTAACGGTCAAACTGGACAGTAGGAAACTGTCGCAGCCGTGTAGTTTGTTTCACGATTTTTCCTATAATCTTCACGGCTTCGCCAACTTTTCTAAATACTCTTTTCTAGCGACCCCAAACGACGTGAACTGTTTGCCATCGCCAGTAAGACACCAGCTATAAGTCAAACCAGCACCTAATTGTTCTACCTCATACCACGCTTGGATGGACTTTGATTTGCCGATTGTGTTGGTAGCAATTTGATTTGTGAGCTTGCCGAAGGCTGTAGTTAGGTACGATTGAAGTTGATTGAAGCAATCCCCCTCAACATAAACAGAGAGAGTGTCAGCATTTTGCTTGTATCGCCAAGTGGACATCAACTGCGGCAAGTCATTCGTTTGTTGAAAGCGAATCCCCAGCTTGGGTGTGTGCTGAAGAATAAATGCGCCTAAGTTTCCTGTCTCTTGTGTGTAGTCGCGGAAGAAATTTTTCGGCTTTGAACATCCAAGAAACCCAAGAACAAAAGTTAGGAACGCCAACGTGGGAACTAAGCGTGGTCGGCGTTTGATGGCTAAATGAAACCTCATTTTCACGCCCTCACATCCACAATCGTTCCCTTAAAAACTTCCAGTGCTTTTTGGATCAGCGGATCGTTCTTGAAATCATCCTTGTTGAAAGGCACGGGCGCAGACGGCTTTTCCTTGGCTGCGGGTGCGACAGGTTTTGCGGCGGATGCGTTCGCTATTTTTGGCGTGGCGGCTGGCGCGGCAGTCGGGACAACTGTGGGCGCAAGCCGCGTGCGACCAGCGGGTGCGGCGGCTTTGATAAATTTGATCTGCGAGTTCGGATATCCAAGTTCCGTCAACTTGGTTTGGATGATGGCGTGGTTCTTCGAGTTATCCACAAGGCCGCGATGGTCATCAAACTCAGGATCAAACCCGATGATGAACACGCCTTTCTCAAACGACACCGGATGCGCTTCGAGCAGATAGGTGCGCATGAACGGACTCACGCGCCCGGCGGCATCCACGAGTTGCGACCAGAGA
>WBXK01000010.1 GCA_008933055.1 Verrucomicrobiota bacterium
GCAATGTCGCGGCGGAAATGCGCGCCTTCAAACTGGATGCATTCCACGGCGGCGTAGGCGGCGGCTTGGGCGGCGCGTAAATCTTTGCCGAGCGCGGTCACGCCGAGGACTCGTCCGCCGTTAGTCACAATTTGGCCGTCTTTCAAGGCCGTGCCCGCGTGGAAAACTTTCGTGCCGGGCAGTTTGTTCACGGCGTCGAGGCCGGTGATGATTTTGCCTTTCGGATAATTCCCTGGATAACCGCCACTGGCCATGACGACGCACACGCTTGCCTGCGGACTCCATTTCAACTCGTGCTTCGCCAACGTGCCGCTCGCGCTGGCGTCGAGCAGTTCCACAAGATCGTTTTCGAGGCGCGTGAGATAAACCTGCGTCTCGGGGTCACCAAAGCGCGCGTTGAATTCGAGGATCTTCGGACCGTTCTTCGTGAGCATCACGCCGGGATAGAGCAGCCCGCGATAATCAATGCCCTCGGCCACGCAGCCGCGCATGAAGGGTTCGAGCACGCGGCACGCGGTCTCGGCGAGTTGCGTGTCGTTGAGGAACGGCGTGGGTGAATACGTGCCCATGCCGCCGGTGTTCAGACCTTCGTCATTGTCGAGCGCACGCTTGTGATCTTGCGATGTGGGGAAAATCTTCGCGGTCTTGCCGTCGCAGAGCGCGTGCAGAGAAACCTCGATGCCTTCGAGAAATTCCTGGATGACGACGTTCGCGCCCGCTGCGCCGAACGCCTTGCTGACCATGATTTCGTCAACGGCTTTCTCTGCTTCGGTTTGGTTGTGGCAGATCAAAACACCTTTGCCGAGCGCGAGTCCATCAGCTTTCACGACGCACTTGCCGCCAAGCGTGGCGCAGAATTTTTTGGCGGCGACGACATTGGAGAACGTTCCAGCTGCGGCGGTGGGAATGCCGTATTTCTCCATGAATTTCTGTGAGAAAACTTTCGACGCCTCGAACTGCGACGCCTTCTGGTTCACGCCCCAAATCTTCAAGCCGTGCCGCTGAAACAAATCCACGATGCCCAGCGCAAGCGGGTTATCCGGGCCGACGACGGTGAAATCCACCTGCTTCTCCCGCGCGAACGCGAGCAGTTTCGGCAAATCCTCCGCACTGATGGCGAAGTTCTCGACAAGCGCGCCGTTCTTAGCAAGAAACTCCTGCGCGATGCCGGCGTTGCCCGGCGCGCACCACAACTGCGTGACATGCGGCGACTGCGCGAGTTTCCAAACCAGCGCGTGTTCACGCCCACCTGAACCGATGACGAGGAGTTTCATTAAATACACGTGCAGGTTACGCAGCCTATCGCCTCGAATCAATGCGAAGCGAATCACGGCCAGCTTTCACACAAACATGCCTGCAATTATTTCTCGATTCGCCGCTCTGCCCTGTTATTGATTCAACCATGAAACACTTCGCTGCGTCACTGTTGTTGCTGAGTGGCCTTGCCATTGCGCCTGTCTCTGGCGCGACCTTCGACACCATCATACGTGGCGGACGCGTCGTGGACGGCACAGGCAACCCGGCGCGGTTCGCAGACGTTGGAATCAAAGGCGGCAGAATCACAGGTATCGGTCGAATCACAAGCGATGCGAAGACCGTAATTGATGCAACAGGGATGATCGTTGCGCCGGGGTTTGTGGATGTCCACACGCACGCAGACGAGATCGTGGAGCAACCGCGCGCGGAAAATTTTCTTCGCATGGGCGTGACGACGCTCGTAGTCGGCAACTGCGGCGCGTCTGAATTGAACATCGGAAAATACTTTCGCGACATCAAGCGCACCGGAGTTTCGCCCAACATCGCCACACTGATCGGCCACAACACCGTTCGTGAGAAAGCGATGGGCGGCAGCTTTGATCGCCCGCCAACCGCTGCCGAACTGGAGACGATGAAACAACTCGTGGGACGCGCGATGGACGACGGGGCAGTCGGTCTGTCCACGGGACTGATCTATCTGCCGGGCGTGTTCTCCCAACCGGACGAGATCGTCGAACTCGCAAAAATTGTTTCTCCACACGACGGCATTTACGCGAGCCACATGCGCCACGAGGATTCACAGATTTATTCCGCTCTGGATGAAGTATTCCGCGTCGCACGCGAGGCGCATGTGCGGGCAGAAGTCTCACACATCAAGTTGAGCGGCGAGAAATCATGGGGCAAAGCGGACGACGTCCTTGCCTATATCGCCAAAGCGCGCGCCGAGGGACTAGACATCACTCACGATCAATACGCCTATACCGCTTCCAGCACGACGATGCGGCAATTGATCCCGGACGACGCGTTCGATGGCGGCAAGAAACATTTTCTGGAACTCATCGCTGATGCCGCTGAGAAGGCGAAGCTTGCCACGCGAATGAAGGAAAAAGTCGCCGCTCGCGGACGGAAGGATTTCGCCTACGCCGTCATCGCCTCCTACAAACACGACACGTCACTCAACGGCCTCAACATCGTCGAAGCGTCCAAGAAACTTCGCGGCTCAGACACGTTGGATGATCAGATCGAGACAATTCTTGAGATCGAAAAGAACGGCAGCGCGAGCGGCGTCTTTCACGGCATGAACGAGGAAGACCTGCAGAAATTCATGCAACATCCGAATACCATGATCGCGTGCGACAGCGGATTGCGCGAGTTCGGCAAAGACGTGCCGCACCCGCGCGGTTACGGCAACAACGCCCGAGTGTTAGGGCGTTACGTTCGCGAACTCAAGACGCTACGATTGGAAGATGCCATCCGCAAGATGACGAGCCTGCCCGCGAACACGTTTCAATTGCGCGACCGTGGTTTGATACGCGAAGGCGGTTGTGGGGACATCGTCGTGTTCGATCCTGAGAAGATCAGCGATCCCGCTTCATACAACGATCCGCATCACTACGCGGTTGGCATTGCCCACGTTTTGGTCAACGGTGTGGCAGTGGTAGTAAATGGGGAACACACTGGAGCAAAACCGGGACAAGGATTGAAACATGAAAGTCCGAAGAGGTGAACAAGCTTTGAAGTGGTGCCAGAGGCAGGAATTGAACCTGCGACCAAAGGCTTATGAGTCCTCTGCTCTACCCCTGAGCTACTCTGGCGACCGGGGGCATATGATTTATGGAGCGGGCGGATGTGTCAAACCGAATGATTCTCCAAACCGGAACTTTGCGTTGACCTAGGCGGTTTCGGAATCCATAAGCGCTACCGGTGTTGATCTGCGTCTGGACAGAAACCAGAGCTTTTTAGAGACAGTTTGATCATTTCGCCACAGTTTGAATTCGCAAAACAAAAGTGCGCCCTTTTCAGACATACCAATTTTCCCACTAACCACCCTTGAAACAGGGTCGTTAGCGAAGATGTAGGGAGTTTTTCATTTACGCGGCACACATCCGGCTACTACTTTGCGCCCAGTCCTATTCGGCTAATAAACAGCTCTCAATTCAACTATGGCAACTAAAGCGTCGTCGCAAACAGAAGTAACCGAACTCGTCAATGGCCTGCATAAAATGGCCCGCAACCTTTGGTGGACTTGGGATCAGGAAGCGCAGGAACTGTTCTACGAACTCTCGCCCCGGAGTTGGACAAACCTCTACCACAACGCTGTCGCTATCCTCCACGAAGTTTCCGATTACGAATTGCGCGTGCGGCTTCAGGACAAGGATTTCGCCACACACGTCCGCAATGTTCTCCGCGATTTCGAGAGCTACCTCGCCGAGAAAGACACTTGGGGGCGCAAGAACGCTGCTTCCCTGCACAAGAATCCTATCGCGTATTTCTCCGCTGAGTTTGGCTTCCACGAAACGCTGCCCATCGCGGCGGGTGGCCTGGGCATCCTCGCGGGCGACCATACGAAGTCCGCGAGCGATCTCGATCTCGGCTTCGTAGGCATAAGCCTATTCTATCGCGAAGGTTATTTTCAACAGACCGTGGATCACAACAATTGGCAGACGGAATTCTATTCGCGCCTCGATCCCAAAAACATTCCGCTCGAACCCGTTGTCGATGCTAAGGGGCAGCCCGTCAACGTCACCGTCCGCATCGCAATGTCTGATGTAAAATTGACCGCGTGGCGGGTCAACGTGGGTCGGGTGCCGGTTTATCTGCTCGATGCAAATCACCCGGGCAACGAACAACATTTCCGCGATCTCACCAAACGCGTGTATGGCGGCGACAGCACCACGCGCATCATGCAGGAGATCATCCTTGGTGTCGGCGGTGTGCGATTGATGCGCGCACTCGGCATCACGCCTTCCACGTTCCACATGAACGAAGGTCACGCCGCATTTCTCACATTGGAACTCATGCGCGAGAAAATCGCCGCGGGCGCAAAATACGAAGATGCACTCGCAGCATCCAAAAAGGAGTGCATGTTCACCACACACACACCGGTGGAGGCAGGTCACGACCGTTTCAACAGCGAGCTCGTAGCTTACGCGGCACATAGCCTTAGCGAGCAACTCAAGATTTCCCACGATCAACTCATGGCACTCGGCCGCGTCAAGACGGATGACAAGACCGAACCGTTCTGCATGACAGTGTTGGCGTTGAAAGTCTCACGCTCCGCGAATGCTGTAAGTGAATTGCACGGCCAAGTCAGTCGAGAAATGTGGCAGTGCATGTTCCCCGGCGTGCCGGAAAACAAAGTTCCCATCGGTCACATCACCAACGGCGTTCATGTCGCAGGCTGGATGAAGGGAACCGTCCGAAAATTCTGGAGGCAACGCCTTACCGTCGCCAACACTAATGGCGGCAGCGGCGACACCACGCGCTTCTGGAAAACCAAGGCCGGTCACGACTGGGCCAGTGAGATCAACTCACAGGCCTTCTGGTCCAAGATGCTCGATCAAACTTTTGTCAGCGACGAAGAGCTCTGGGCATTGCGCTACAAACTACGACGCGAGTTGCTGGAATTTTCGCGTCGGCGTCTGCTGCTTCAAGCGCAGCGCGTTACTCACGAAGATTTCATCGCGTTTGATTCATTGCTCAACCCGGATGCCTTGACCATCGGTTTCGCGCGCCGCTTCGCCACCTACAAACGCGCGCCGCTGATCTTTGAACAGTTCGATCACATCGTTAAACTCACACGCGACACTAAGCGTCCCGTGCAATTCATCTTCGCGGGCAAAGCGCATCCGCGCGATGACTCAGGCAAACAGTTCATCCAGAAAATCATCCATCTGAGCAAGTTCAGCGACCTCAAGGGCAACCTTGTGTTCATCGAGAACTACGATGTCCACGTCGCCCGCCAGATGGTTTCCGGCTGCGACGTGTGGTTGAACAATCCGCGTCGCCCGCTCGAAGCCTCCGGCACGAGCGGCATGAAAGCAGGCTGCCAGGGCTGCTTGAATCTTAGTATCCTCGACGGTTGGTGGCGCGAAGGTTTTGATGGCACGAATGGTTTCGCCATCGGCAAGGACGAACACTCTCAAGACGTGGACGAACAAGATCGCGTTGACAGCGCTAATCTGTTCAAGGCGTTGACGGAGGAAGTCATCCCCGCCTTCTATGACCGCGATGCGAATGGCGTCCCCCGAAAATGGATACAAAAAATCCGCCGTGCGATGGCCACGCTTGTGGTGCAATTCAGCACCGACCGCATGGTGCGTGAATACGCGGAGAAGTATTATCTGACCAAGTAATCGAAGTCATTTCAGGAAACGTGGTGCGTGAATGAAAATTCGCGCAGCACCTTCTCTTTTGGCATATGGATGTTTTACGTTTAGTTACTGGGCCTCTTCCACTACACTCCTTTCCGTGCAGACCGACATCAAATCCCTTACCCGCGAAGAACTCGAAGCCCAGTTTACTGATTGGGAGCAACCCGTCTATCGTGTGAAACAACTCATGGACTGGCTATACGTCCAGCGCGTCACGGATTGGGAATCGATGACAAATCTGCCCAAGTTGCTGCGCGAAAAACTGCGGCACGACTACGGCCTTGGCACGCTGCAACTCCTCCGCAAACACGGCTCACGCGACACGACACAAAAATTTCTCTGGAAGCTCGCCGATAAGTCGCTCATCGAAAGCGTGTTGATCCCCGCGAACCCATCGCTCTATGGCGAAGCTAGCGACCGCCACACCCTTTGCGTCTCCACACAAGTCGGCTGCGCGTATGGCTGCAAGTTTTGCGCGAGCGGCCTGGATGGTTGGAAACGCAATCTGCTCCCGCACGAAATAGTCGAGCAGGTCATGGGCGTCGAGCGATGGGCGATTGAACAATCCAAAGCCGAAGGTCTGAAGCCCGAGGCCTCGACGATTGCAGCTTTAGACGAAAAGTCTGAAATGCTCAATCCTATTACTGCCTCTCGCCTCTCGCCTTTCGCCTCCGGTAAGACGAGCACCGGCTTCCCGGGCGGTCGCCTCGTGGACAATCTCGTTATCATGGGCATGGGTGAACCACTCTCCAACTACGACAACCTACTCAAAGCATTGCGCCTGCTCAATTCACCGTGGGGCGGACGCATCGGCGCGCGAAAAATCACGGTCTCCACTAGCGGTCTTGCGCCGCAGATCCGCAAGCTCGCGGATGAGCCGGAACAATTTTCCCTCGCTATCTCGCTGCATGGCGCGACGGATGAAGTGCGTGGACGCATCATGCCGGTGAACCGCAAGTATCCGCTCAAGGAACTCACCGCTGCGCTGGATTATTATCAAGCCGAACGCGGACGCATGATCACATTTGAATACATCCTCATCAAAGGCGTGAACGATGGACTGGATCAAACCAAACCGCTCGGCGTTCTAGCGAAGCGACTCAACGCCAAAGTGAATCTGATTCCCTACAACACCGTCGAGGGCCTGGAATGGTCACGACCTGATGAAGATGTCTGCGAAAAATTTCTCGCTGCGATGAAGGCGCAAAAGATTGTCACAACGCTGCGCCGGGAAAAAGGTCATGACATTGATGCGGCGTGTGGGCAACTGAGGTTAAAGACAGAGCGAGAGTTGGCGTTGACCGCCTGATACATTCCATCCTTTCGCAGCGTCATTTTGAATCTTTATATTCATCCATGCTGCGGCATGCCTTTGACGGACTGAACGGTGAATCAGGGCGACGAGCAAATTCACGCCTCCTCCCTAGGATCGTTTGGCCCTAAAAGTTGAACTCGAACCAAGTCAAAATCGTCACGCTTTTTATCAATGAAACACTCCATCACCTCTTCAATCTAATTGGCTGGCAATAAGTCGTAACACATCTTTCCCTAATCTTTTCAGTGCATTCCAAGAGTGGACGTTTGACACTTGCGTGCTCACTGCACACTCCATCAATTCGCTAAAATCCTGTCCAGCCCCCCTTCCCTATTCTAGCTCCAGCCCATTTACTAGAAGTCCATCCAACAAACTGATCTGTCTTATTGACCCGCTCGTTTGTCTTGAATCAAGTCAGACTGCTTTCGAAAATAACGGCGCATCAGCCAAGCCATCTGCGCTGCACCGCTTGACTCTCTCGTATAGACACACCTTACCGCAGCCCATGCTGAAGTTTTGCGCACGCTCGACCGTAGTTGGTGTTGAAAGTGCTAAAAGGTTTCAATTCGTGATTTGTACCGCACGCATGAAGTGCGTTTTGATCCGTGAAACTATGAATTCAGTCGCAGCAAAGATTTTATTGGTCGAGGACGATCCGACGATGGCCGAAATGTTAGGAGAATTTTTCCGATCCGCCAACACCACTCTCACTCATGCCCACAACTGCTCCGAAGCGCTAAGTTATTTTCGCGAGCAAACAGCCGACTTGGTGCTGCTTGATCTCGGATTGCCGGGATTGAACGGTCTTCAACTTCTCACCGAGTTGAAGTCTTCTCCGCGCACGAGCGATATCCCCGTCGTCATCCTGAGCGGTCGCAGCAGTCCGCCGGAAATCGTGAGGGGATTAGAACTAGGCGCGCGCGACTACGTCACCAAGCCATTCGACGGCGTGGAGCTGCGCGCTCGCGTCAACGCGGTCCTCGCTTCGCGTCAGGAACTCAACTATCTCAAAACGGCTAACGCTACAATCACCGAGGAGCGCGACGAGGCCGTGCAGGCGTTGAAACGCAAAGCCGAGTTCCTCGCCAACATGAGCCACGAGATCCGCACGCCTATGAATGGAGTCATCTCGATGGCAGGACTGATTCTGGAAACACCACTGACCTGCGATCAACGCAGCTACGTTGACACAATCTATTCTAGCGCGGAATCGCTGCTAACGATCATCAATGACATTCTTGACTTCTCGAAGATTGAATCCGGCAAGTTAGACTTTGAAAGCCAGCCTGTTGATCTCCGCACATGCATCGAGGAAGCCCTTGATCTGCTAGGTGCTAAAGCTGGGGAGAAACAGATCGACCTGGTCTATCAAATCGAAGACGGCGTGCCGTTGAACGTGCTTGGCGACGTCACGCGACTGCGACAAATCGTGGTGAACCTAATCGGCAACTCGGTGAAATTCACCGATCGTGGGGAAATCGTCACGACCGTGAAGGTCGCCGCCGCTCCGAAAAACCCGGAGAATCCTGCGACACAGTGGCAGATTCATTTCTCCGTGCGCGATACAGGCATCGGCATTCCTCCGGAGCGGCTATCGAAACTTTTCAGTCCATTCGTGCAAGCAGATGCCTCCACCGCGCGGCATTTCGGAGGCACAGGCCTTGGCCTCTCCATCAGCCGTCGGCTCGTGGAATTGATGGGCGGCAAAATGTGGGCAGAGAGCACGCCCGGCAACGGCTCGACGTTTCAATTCGTTTTACCGTTTCAAGCCGCTCCGCAGAAAAGTGTTTCCGTTCTTGATCATACGCAGCCTCAGCTCGCGAACCTGCGGCTGCTCATCGTGGATGACAATCCCACAAACTGCCGCATCCTCGCGTTGCAGACCGCTAAGTGGGGCATGAAAGCCCGTACCGCAAGCAGCGGCGAACAATCTCTCGCTTGGTTGCGTGCTGGTGAGAAATTCGATCTGGCCATCCTCGATATGCAGATGCCGGGCATGGATGGATTGATGCTCGCATCAGAAATCCGCAAGCTGCCCAGCGGGTGCGCACTGCCACTCGTGTTGCTCACCTCAATGGGCGTGCGCCCGGATAGCCCCGAGTTTGTGAACGCTGGATTCGCCACCTGCCTTACAAAACCCATCAAGCCCGCGCAGTTGTTTGAATCGCTCATCCGGGTCGTCTCAGGGATAAGCACGGCGCCCGCTGCGAAAGCCGCGCCCAAACTCGATCCAAAACTCTCCGCGCGGCTACCCCTGCGAGTTCTGTTGTGCGACGACAATCTCATAAATCAGAAAGTTGCCACACGACTGCTCGGTCAGATGGGTTACACGCCTACCATCGCAGGCAACGGCATAGAAGCACTTCAAGCGATTGAAGCCTCGCGGTTCGATCTGATATTCATGGATGTGATGATGCCTGGGATGGATGGACTTGATGCCACGCGCGAAATCCGCCAACGCCAACAGCACCCCGCCACTCACAAGAATTTCAAGTCACCTATGATCATAGTCGCAATGACTGCCAGCGCAATGCCCGGCGACCGCGAAAGATGTCTCGCAGCCGGAATGGATGACTATCTATCCAAGCCTGTGCGCCCAGAAGACGTGCGCGCAGTGATCGAACGTTGGGCCGCAAAAGCTGCGCTCGACACCGTAACTCCTGCGAACGATTCTGCCTCGCATACCGCCAGCCTCATGACCCAGACTGACAAGCCTATGAACGATGTACCGCCGATTGACATGGAACGGCTGAATGAATTCACCGAGGGCGACCCAGCAAACCTCACCGAACTCGTCACGCTTTATGTGCAACAGACCAAGAAGCAATTGGAACAACTCGGCGCCGCGATCAAAGCCGCTGATGTAACCGCTGTTCGGCGCATTGCTCATAGTTGCGCCGGAGCAAGCGCCACGTGCGGCATGAAACGCATCGTGCCCATTTTGAAGGAACTCGAACGCCAAAGTGACGAAGGCAAACTCGTCAAAGCAGAGGAATTGTTCCTTCAAGTGAACCTTGAATTTGAATTGATCTGCAGCGCCGTCACACCCTACCTCGCCCCGTCGTCTACCTCCGCAAGCACAGCCTGAAATGCACAAGATTCTCATCATCGATGACGATTTGGTTGTCTCCAACATCTACCACAACAAACTCGCGGTGGAAGGATTCCAAGTCGACATTGCCCACAGCGGCGAAGACGGGCTTTTTCAAATCTCAAAGAACAAGCCCGATGTCGTGATCCTCGATCTTTGCCTTCCGAAAATGAATGGGGTGGAGGTCATCGATAAAATCCGCGCGAACGCCTCAACAACGGCTTTGCCCATTATTATTTTCTCCAACACCTACCTAACCACACTCGTGCAACAGGCATGGAAAGCTGGCGCAAACAAATGTCTTTCAAAGGCTAACTGCGCACCCAAGGAACTCGTGGAAGCCGTGCGGAATGCGCTCGGACAAAAAACCCAGCCAGTAAATAAGGGCGCAACCGTCTTTACACCACGCGCAAAAATCGCAGTGCCAACTCCAACCGAAACCAGCACTCACACCGAGTTTCACACATCGTATAACAAAATGTTTCCTGCGCGGGTCGCCGCATTGCGAACTTCTATACAGGCACTCTCCAAAGCCGCCACAGACGCTGAGCGCACAAAACACACGTCCAACCTCTATCGCTCTGCTCATAAACTTACAGGCGGGGCAAACGTCACCGGCATTGGCATCATCGCCCAACTATGCGAAGCCATTGAGGCTCTCCTGACGGAATTGCACGAAAAACCCGCGAACATCAACGCCTCCAACATCCGAACCATCGCTAGTGCCGTGGATTTTCTACCCGCCCTTTTTGAACACGCCACCCGCACAGGCGCGCAGAAATCTTCCCACTCGAACATACTCGTGGTTGACGATGAACCCATCGCCCGCAAAGCCGTCAGCCAAGCATTAGATCGTGCCGAACTCAGATCAGTAGGTGTGGACGATGCCGCCACCGCGTTGAAGTTGCTTTCGGAAAATTCCTATGACCTTGTATTCCTCGACGTGGATATGCCCCAGATCAACGGCCACGAACTATGCAGCAAACTCCGCGCGTTACCCCGCCACCGCAACACGCCCGTAGTCTTTGTGACCAGCAATACAGACTTAAAGAACCGCGCCAACTCCACCATCAGCGGGGGAAATGATTTCATCGGCAAGCCATTTCACTTCCTAGAACTTGCCGTCAAATCCCTCGTCTATGTTTTGCGTGGAAAAATTCAATCAGTAAAACTGGCCTGAACTGGAACGCATACCCAGATTCGGAAGTGGCCAATGGTGGCTCTTTTAAAAATCACTTTCCAGCAGACGACCGCACTGCTGCCAGAAATTTCGCTACGCCATCAGAAAGTCGCGCCGGATCGAACAACGCGCCCACTTGCACCGGTGGTGGCGCAGGCGTGAGGGGACGAAATTTTAGCCGCGCTCCTGCTAACATCCCAAGACACGCCGGGCCAATGATGAAGCCACGTCCGATTCGAGCGGCTGCGATTAAACTAGGCGCGCTGTCGTGTTCCTCCGCGATGCGAAGCTCGCTGCCAGTTGATGCGAACAATTCTTTGAGCATCGCGTGATACTCCGGGTATTCTGTTCGCGAATACGCCACAAGCGGCTCGGCGGTGATCTGCGCCAGCTTCACACTTTTCGCCTGCGCCAGCCGATGATCAGATGGAACACCAACGCAGATGGGATATTCTTGAAGCAGCTCGAACTTCAAGCCGCGCATCGATTCCTTCTCCGGGCGCGCGACGAGGCAGAGGCTGAATTTACCTTCGCCCATGCCGCGCAACATTTCTTCGCTCGAAAGATCGTGGAGTTTTACATGCACGCTGGGTGCGATGTTGTGAAACGAGTGAAGCGCACACGGAAGTAATTCGATGGTGAGCGATGGCGCATAGCCGACATGGATTTCGACGCGCTCACCGAGAGCAACATCGCGCACCGCTTTTACAGCTTTGTCGGCGCGCTCCAACACAGCACGCGCCTCAACGAGAAACACCGCGCCTGCCTCACTAAGTTTGGTCGCGCGCACGCCACGTTCCAGAAGTTGCACGCCGAGTTCTTCTTCGAGGTCGCGGATCTGTCGACTGAGAGCGGGTTGAGCGACTCGAAGTTTCTGAGCCGCTTTGGTGAAATTCAAAACTTCGCCCACCGTCGCGAAATATCGGAGATGCCGGAGTTCCACACGGCGACCATACCTGAAAAGCATCGCTATGCGAGAAACAAAGTATTAGCCGCAGCACAGGCGACGGGGTAATTAATTATTTATGAAGCCGATCGGGCTTCGCCTAGACGAAAGCGAAACATAATGATGACCATCCGAAAATCTGAAGAACGCGGCCACGCTGATCATGGCTGGCTGAACGCACGCCACTCATTTTCTTTTGCGGATTACTACGATCCCGCCCACATGGGCTTCCGTTCCCTGCGCGTCATCAATGACGACATCGTCGCGCCCGGCGGCGGCTTCGGCACGCATCCACATCGCGACATGGAGATTATCACCTACATCTTGAGCGGCTCGCTCGAACACAAGGATTCGATGGGGAACGGTCGCGTCATCAGCACGGGCGAGGTCCAATACATGGCTGCCGGTTCTGGCGTGCAACACAGCGAGTTCAATCCTTCCAATAAGGAATCGGTTCATCTCCTGCAAATCTGGATCAAACCGGATCACGTGGCCGCCAAGCCGCGTTACGAGGAAAAATCGTTTGTTAAGGCAGAGTCAGGCGTGTGGCATTTGGTTGCGAGCAAGACTGGGCGCGACAAATCCATCGCCATCAATCAGGAAGCGGATTTGCTTCTCGCCAAGTTAAACCCCAAAGATACCGTTGAACATCCGCTCCAAACTGGACGTCATGCTTGGGTGCATGTGGCCTTAGGTGAAGTAACGTTGAATGGCAAGAAATTGAACGCTGGCGACGCAGCTGCGGTCAGCGAAGAAAATGAACTGAAGTTAACAGCGAACATGAACTCACAAGTTCTACTGTTTGACCTGAACTGATTCACAACGCAACAAGAAAAAAATATGATTACCGCATCCACCATTCATCGTTTCAGCACGGGCCATACGACCAAGATGGCGGAATCCGTCGCCAATGTCGCCCGCGGCTAATGTGAAAGTTCAAACCATCGCTATCAACGGCAAAGAATATGTGGGCAAGTGTAAAAACAAAGTCGCGGCAGGGTTTACCGTATCGAGCGGACACTACTTCTTCAGGCTCGGCATGCAGCAAGTAGTGATCTGAATGCGCCAGCCCGAAACGCCTATGAATGACAAGTGCATCAACGGCCTTAGCAGTTACAGAGATGTGGCAGCACAGGCCGGGCATGAATCGCCCGATGTCGCTCCGAATGATGCCGACAAACTCACCGGCAAAGTTTTCGGCAAGCGCGTGCCTGAATCCACCAAGCGCTGGAGCTCAGGCAAAGCTTGAAATGAAGCGCGCTTTGAAAATAATAGCAGCACTGATCGCGATTGTTGTCGTGGCGTTCTGGGCGGCGAAAGGTGCGAACACTGCCTGGACGAAGAACCAGATTTCGGAGACAAAGATTGATCCAGTGACCGAATTGCCCTACCCGGTCATAAAAGACAAGTTTGTCCCGGGTTTGGATTTTCTTGGTGGAGGATTAACCGTCGCGACACTTCTCGCGTTCGCAGCGCGATTTATTCGTATACAACGAACCAATAGCAAACAGATAAATTCAAAATGAAACAAACACTCGTTACCCTCATGGTCGCTGGCAGCATTGTGCTGTCTGCATCCGCCGCGCCTCAATTGTTCGACTTCAAAGACCCGAAAGGCGTGAACAACGCCGTGTTCAAACTGGATGCCCCGCTCGAAGCCATCAACGGCAGCGCCAATGGCATCAGTGGGACGGTTACGTTTGATGCTGCCAAACCAGGCGATACCAAAGGCAAAATCATTATCGCCACCGAGTCATTGCAAGTCCCCAATTCAATGATGAAGGAACACATGCAGGGGGGACGGTGGTTGGATGTGGCAACCCACAAGGAAATCACATTCGAGGCGAAAGAGTTTAAGAACGTCAAAACCGCGGGTGACAAAACCACCGCCAGTGTTCACGGCACTCTTATCATCAAGGGCGTTGCGAAGGAAATCACCGCGCCTATCACCCTGACTTACTTGAAGGGCAAGCTAAGCCAGCGCGTGCCGAAGATGGAGGGCGACCTACTTGTCATCCGGTCCACTTTCATCATCAAGCGCAGCGATTTCGCCATCAACCCGGGAGCGCCAGCGGACAAGGTTTCTGACGAGATCGAACTCACCCTAAGCATAGCGGGCGCAGCACCTCAGAAATAATTTCATAAACCTTCAGACTGCCGTCAGAGTCCAACTGACGGCGGTGTTTTTACGAACATGAATCCCATCTCGAACACTCAACTCCTCGAAGCTCTCAACTGGCGTTATGCCACGAAGCAGTTTGATGCGGCTAAGAAGATTTCCGCCGACACAATCACCGCGTTGGAAGAATCACTCATCCTCTCCGCATCCTCTTTCGGTTTGCAGCCCTACCGTTTCTTGGTCGTCAACGACAAGGCGATGCGCGAAAAACTTCTCCCGCACACATGGGGACAACGACAAGTCGTGGACGCCTCGCACTACCTCGTGTTCGCGGGGCGCACCACGATGTCTGAGAAAGAAATAGATGCGTTCCTCAAGCTGACTGCAGACACACGCGGCATGTCCGTGGAAACGCTTAAAGGATATCGTGGCATGATGACAGGCATGTTGCTCGCCGACTCTTTCCAACCAAAAGTTCCACACTGGGCGGCCCTGCAAGCCTACATCGCTCTGGGCAATCTACTTACTTCCGCAGCAGTGCTTGGAGTGGATGCCTGCCCCATCGAAGGATTTGTGCCCGCTGAGTATGACAAACTCCTCAGCCTGCCGGAGCAAGGTTTTGCCTCCATCGTTTGCTGCGCCTTGGGCTATCGCGCCGACACGGACAAATACGCCACCGCAAAAAAAGTGCGAGCGGCAAAAGCGGATTTAATCAAGCACATCTGATCTCGCGAGGTTCACCAGTCCGAATCGCGGCTTGTTCACGCCCGGTATTTTGATACTGTGCGAGACTCTGTGAGTATCCAGAAAGAAATTCAGCGGCGGCGCACGTTCGCCATCATCTCGCATCCGGACGCGGGTAAAACCACGTTGACGGAAAAGCTGCTGCTGTACGGCGGCGCGGTGCAGCTCGCCGGCTCCGTCACCGCGCGCAAAAACCAACGCGCGACCACGTCCGATTGGATGGAACTCGAAAAGAAGCGTGGCATCTCGATCAGCTCGACGGTGCTGCAATTCGACTACGATGGGTTCCGTCTCAACTTGCTCGACACGCCCGGTCACAAAGATTTCTCCGAAGACACCTACCGCGTGCTAACCGCCGTGGACGCGGTAGTGATGGTGATTGATTCCGCAAAGGGCATCGAACCGCAGACGCGGAAGCTGTTTGAAGTCTGCCGCCAGCGTGGCGTGCCAATCTTCACGTTCATGAATAAGTGCGATCGCCCGATGAAGAATCCATTGGAGCTGATTGATGAATTGGAACGAGTGCTGGGCATCGGCGCCTTTCCTGTGAACTGGCCCATCGGCAACGGCCCGGAATTTCAGGGCATCTATGACCGGCAGACCAAGACAATGCATACATTTGAGCGTGTCGTGGGGGGGAAATATCGCGCGCCCGTTGTCGTTGGCGGGCTGCACGACCCGGAAGTGCGCGGAAATCTAAGTGAAGCGGAGTTCGCCAAGACGCTGGAAGAATTGGAGATGCTCGAACTCGCAGGCGAATCGTTTGACGTGGATTCTGTACTCGCTGGCAAAACCACGCCAGTGTTTTTTGGTAGCGGCGTGAACAACTTCGGCGTGCAGCTTCTGCTTGATGGCTTTCTAAAACACGCGCCCGCACCCAAATCCCGCGTGATGGGCGGCATCGAGATCGCGCCGGAGAACACTTCGTTCTCCGGCTTCATCTTCAAGATCCAGGCGAACATGGATCCGAAACATCGCGACCGCATCGCATTCATCCGCGTTTGCTCCGGCAAGTTTGATCGCGACATGACCGTGCATCATTCGCGCTCAGAGAAGAAGGTTCGCCTCTCCAGCTCGCACAAACTTTTTGGCAACGAACGCGAGACCGTGGACGAAGCCTATCCAGGCGACGTCATCGGACTCGTCGGCCACGACAG
Organism: Verrucomicrobiota bacterium; assembly: GCA_008933055.1. Lineage (GTDB taxonomy): Bacteria > Verrucomicrobiota > Verrucomicrobiia > Limisphaerales > JADLHS01 > JADLHS01. The sequence continues at coordinate 16,183 of WBXK01000010.1, forward strand.
TTTTGGCATCGGCGACACGCTCACGACTGATCCCAAAATTCTCTACAAGGAAATCCCGCGCTTCACGCCCGAAGCCTTCAGCTACCTGCACAATCCCAACACCGGAAAGTTCAAACAATTCCGCCAAGGCTTGGATCAACTGTTGCAAGAAGGCGTCATCCAAGCGCTCTACCTGCGCAACTCCTCTGTGAAAACGCCGCTGCTCGCAGCCGTCGGCCCGCTGCAATTTGAAGTCGTGCAATTCCGTCTCGAAAGCGAATATGGTGCGGAGTCTCGTCTCGAAGCTGCCCCGTGGAATGTTGTCCGCTGGCTACCGCAAGACATCAAAGAAGATGAACTCGATGCCATTTCTCTCCCCACCGGCGCCCGCATCGCCTACGACATCGGCAAGAATCCAGTTGTGCTGTTCCAGAATGAGTGGTCAGCAAACTACTTCAACGAGACGAATAAGAACTGCCCGATCACGTCACTGCCCGTGCAGACCGCGAGGGAGTGACCGCGAGGCACGCCTTCATAAGTTGGTCAAGAATTTTACATTTACTCGAAGATCCACCCCACCTAAACAGAATCATGGCAAACGAACCCATACTCAAACTCTCTGAGGGCGATATCGCCCCTGATTTTAAGGTTAACATCAGCGGTGGCGGTAGAATTTCTCTCGCTGACTTTCTCGGCCAACACGTCGTTCTGTATTTTTATCCACGCGACGACACGCCCGGGTGTACGAAGGAAGCCTGCGCGTTTCGCGATGAGTTCGCGGCGTTCAAAACTAAGGGGGCAGTCGTTCTGGGCGTAAGCATTGACACGGTGAAATCCCACGACAAGTTCGTCGAAAAATACAAACTGCCTTTCATACTGCTTGCGGACGAGGACAAAAAAATCGTGGAGGCGTATGGCGTATGGGGACAAAAATCTTTTCTGGGCAAGAAATACATGGGCATCCATCGCGTTACCTTTCTGATCGCGCCGGACGGACGCATCAAGAAAATTTGGCTCAAGGTCAAACCCGCTGAGCATGCAGCTGAAGTTCTAACCGCGATCTGATAAAAGATTCGCGATACCAGCAAACGGCTTGAGCACACGAATCAATTCCCGCAACTGAGCCTTCGAGTGTTCGCTTGAAATCACAAAGCGATAGTAACCACCCGCCGGTGCGCCGGGATAATGGATTAATGGCGGGAGAATGTTCGCTGCGATCAAAGCGCGTTTGAGTTTGGCTATCTCACTCGCCTTGCGGAAGCGCAGCGGAATGATCGGGCCGGGATTGTCCGGCAAACTTAAACCTGCTTCGCGCAGCGCGGTTTTCACAAAAGTCGCATTCGCATTCAATCGCGCGCGAAACGATTTGCTATCACCCAACACAACCAGTGCCTCCAACGCAGCATTCGCCAATGGCAACGGCAACGGCGTGCTTCCGACAAAAGCAGGACTTGCCACCATCTTGGCACGCAATTTCCTCTGACAAATAATCGCCCCACCATAAACCCCGAACGCCTTGCTCAACGTCAAGCATTGCACCACGCGACGACGACTTACCTCCGACAACTCCACGGCGCCACCACCTGTTTTGCCAAGCACCCCTGCCCCATGCGCATCGTCCACCAGAATCAGGCCATCACGCGGCAACAGCTTCAAATACTCACGCAACGGCGCGACCGATCCATCGTGCGAAAACATCCCATCCGTCAACACAAGAGGTCGCGCGTCGATGCCACAACGCCCCAAAGCAGCGCCAAAGCTTCCCACCTCCCGATGCTTGAACGACAGCACAGGACAATTCAAGAACAACGCTGCATCCTTCAACGCTGCATGAGCGCGTTCATCTATGAGCGCATGCGAGAATTGGCCACGCAATGCCTGAGCCACAACTAGATTGGTCATGTAACCCGTGCTCGTCAGCAACGCCGCTTCAGCGTTGAAGAAACTCGCGAGTCGCTTCTCCAGCATCACGTATAGCTCGTGATTTCCCGTGGTGATGCGCGAGGCTGCCACGTTCAGACCATGTCGTGACAACCCACCCTTCACCGCACGAAGTATCCGTGGATGACTCGCGAGCCGGAAATAATCGCACCCGGAAAAGTAAGAAAGAGTTTGCCCGTTGAAGCGGACATAATTGCGCCGAACTTGCTGAAGGGGTTCTGGTTCGATCATGTGACAAAAATTTCACTTCTTCGATTCCGCATGCCAGATATCGCCTTCGCCGTAGCTGAACCAGCGGCTCGTCGTCACCTTTTGCTGCGTGAAGAACTGCACGCCTTCCTTGCCTTGCATGTGCAGATCACCAAAGAACGATTCGTTCCAACCATTGAACGGAAACCACGCCATCGAAGCCGGCACGCCGATGTTGATGCCTACCATGCCGCAGTTCACCCGATGCTTGAACTCCCGCGCCGCCTTGCCGCTGCGCGTGAAGATGGAAGCGCCGTTGCCGTAAAAAGATTTGTTCGCCACTTCGATGGCCGCGTCCAGATCCTCCATGTGCATCACGTTCAGCACCGGGCCGAAAATCTCTTCGTTAGCCACCGTCATGCCCCGTTCAACATGATCTAGAATCGTCGCCCCAACATAAAAACCATTCGGCGCTTCGCTGACTTTCACACCACGACCATCCGCAGGAATCTTCGCGCCTTCTTTCACGCCCGCTTCGATCAATCGCAACACGCGATCGCGATGTTGCTCGGTGATCAATGCCCCCATGTCCGGCTGCGCGGCACGATCCGTCGGGCCTACTTTGATGCGCTTCGCGGCTTCGATGAGCGTGGGCAAAACTGATTTTTCGGCGCCACCCACCACGACTGCTGTCGAGCCTGCCATGCATCGCTCACCCGCGCAGCCAAACGCCGCCTCGATAACGCCGCGAGTCGAATTCTCTATGTCGGCATCCGGCATGATGACGACGTAATTCTTCGCGCCACCGTTGGACTGGACGCGCTTGCCGTGCTTCGTGCCGACTTCATAGATATAGCGTGCAATCGGTGTCGAGCCGACGAACGAAATTGCCTTCACCTTCGGGTGCGCAAGCAATGCGTCCACCACCTCGCGCCCGCCATGAACGATATTCAATACGCCTTTCGGCAGTCCGGCTTTCTCCAGCAACTTCGCTATCTTGATCGCCGTGAGCGGAACTTTTTCGCTCGGCTTGAGGACAAACGTATTACCGCACGCGATGGCGATGGGATACATCCACAGCGGGACCATCGCGGGAAAGTTGAACGGGGTGATACCGACACAAACGCCGAGCGGTTGGCGTATGGCTTCGCAATCAATGCCACGGGCGATGTTCTCGATTACATCGCCCATCAGCAACGATGGCACGCCGAGCGCGAACTCGATCACCTCCATGCCACGTTTCACATCGCCGCGCGACTCGACGAGCGTCTTGCCGTGCTCGCGGGTGTTGCAACGGACGATGTCCTCAAAATTGTCCTCCATCAACATTTTGAATCGCGCGAGAATCCTCACGCGTTCCACCGGCGGCGTTTCCATCCACGCCGGGAGAGCGGCTTGGGCAGCTTCGACAGCGGCATTTACATCCGCCGGCGTGCCGAGAGGGCACTCCGCGATGATGTCGCCCGTGGAAGGATTGAAGATGGGCGTGCCCGCAACCTTGGGTTGCAGCCATTCACCGCCTATAAACAAAGGACAGGATTCGAGTGTTATTGCCATAAATTTTGCCTATGAGGCATAGAGTGCATAGAGAGAACTGCATTTATAACCTCTGTCACTCAGTGCCTCTGTAGCTAATATTCTTAAATTTTACCAGGCCAGGTCGTTCGACTGTTTCACGAAGTCGTCGCCTGACCATTCGCCGTCGGTTTGGACCATCTTCTTCGCGGGGGCCGCCGCTGCGGCAGCTTTTTGCGCTGCCTTGCGTTCGGTCTGACGCTTCACGAGGTCTGCATGTGTGGTGAAATACGGCAACGCTTTGCCTTTGAAATCAGCCAGCGCCTCGAACTTGTGCTTGTCCATGAACGCCAGCAGCTCGTCGCACATGGGCTTCACCATTTCGTAGCCGAACTTCATCACACCGGTGCAGACTTGCACGGTGTCGCCGCCGAGCAGAATGAACTCCGCCGCATCGCGACCGTTCTCCACGCCACCGATGGCAGAGAGTGATCGGCCCGGAAATTCGCTACGAATCAGTTGCGCCACTTCCATCACCATGCGCAGCGCAATCGGCTTCACCGCGCGCGATGAATAGCCACCGGGCGTCGTGTAGCCTTCCACGCTGGGTTCGGGTCGGAGCGTTTCGAGATTCACACCGATGACGCTGCGAATCGTATTGATGGCCGCGATACCAGTCGCGCCCCCGCGCAACGCGGCACGACTCGGGTCTTCGATGTGCGTGATGTTGGGCGTCATCTTTGCCCAGAACGGAATCTTTGACGCGCCTTTCACCCAACCGCAAACCCTTTCGAGCACTTCCGGGTCTTGGCCCATCGCGGCGCCCATCTTGCGTTCCGGCAAACCGTGCGGGCAGGAAAAATTCAACTCGAACCCGTCCACGCCGCACGCTTGCGAACGCTCTACAAGTTCTACCCAACGGTCTTTCTCGTATTCCTCCATTATCGAGGCAATGAGAATACCTTTCGAGTGCATGTCTTTGCACCGCTTAAATTCATCCTCCCACAGCCTGAACGGACGATCGCTGATCAACTCTATATTTTCCCAACCGATCACTTCCTTACCATCGGAAGAATGCAATTTGCCATAACGCGGCGTGACATTAATGACCTTGCTCGCATCGAGCGAAACGGTCTTGGCAATAACCGCGCCCCAGCCCTCTTTGAAAGCCTTGCTGATGACGTTGAGATTCGTGCCTGGAGGTCCTGAACCGATGACGAAGGGGTTTGGAAGCTTCAAACCGTCAACTGTCGTGGCGAGTGTAGGCATGGTTTTCCTTTCCTTTATGGTTTCAATGAAAGAGTGAATCGAAGACAGCGCGGTGACTTGAGCGGCTGAAAGTCAGCCTAGCTAAACTTGCAGTTGCCGGTCCGGTTCTTGGACTGATGGGCATAATTTTTCTGCGCCCTGTGCGCAGCATCCTACTTTTCGTTTAACCCAGCCTAGCTAGCGGCAAATAAAATGGAAGCAGGAAATGGCGTGACCGAACAGAAGCTTCCACTCTGCGGCGCGTTTCGTTAGGTTGATAGGGTGAGTGCTGATTCCAAATCACGTCGCCGCAAAATCGGAACTATCTCCATTGCTATCGCCATCCTGATGCTCATGGCGGGTGAGACGGTGCTGAAGAGCAGGCTGTCCGGTGTGCCGATGCTTTTTTACTGGCTGGGATGTTTTGTGTTCACAACCATCGCAATAGGCGCAGCTGCGATTGATGCGGCACGCGTTGGGATTGAAAGCCGAAATGCTCAAAAATCACTGATCGAAGAAACACTCAGAGAGATCGAGAACAAAAAACGTTCCAACAAACAACAGAGGAAGAAGTGACGCGCTCATGCAGTTCTTGAATCCGTTCATCCACCGTATCGAAAGCACAGGCGCGTTTGCGCCGTGGTGCTTCCTTGGAATTTTTATCGCGGCATCACTGCTGATGATCTGGCGACTGGAGGCGATGAGCGCGGGCGGATTTGAAGGCACGGTGCTAGGCACGCTTATAATGCCGTATTGTTCGGGCGTCGGGAATTTGATCTTTGCCTTTCTCATCGCACACCAACGTGGCCCCGGCGAGGAAGTGTTGACCAACGCCATCGTGAACAATGCAACCAACCTCACCCTGCTCATTGGCCTACCCGCGATTTTCTGGCAGGCGAAACAATCCGGCGGCGCGAAAGGCAAACCAAAGAAGGACGGCTCGTCTGCCAACCAGGACACGAATCGCTTCTCTGTGATGCTCACATTGCTGGCGGTTTTGTTTTTCACTGGCGCGCTCTGGGCGCTGGGACGCGATGGAAAGATCACATTCAATGACGGCCTCGTGTTAGTGGGATTGTTCCTGTTCTGGCAAACGTTTCATGTGTTTGAAGTTCTAAAGACGAGCAGCGGCGCCGGCAAATCGCTCGGCTGGAAGCTGGGAGTGAATCTCGCGCTGCTGGGAGTGGGTGCTTACGCGTCTTATGTGAGCATTGACTGGATGGTGGCGTGGCTCTCGACTATCAAAACAGGCTTCGTCAGCGCGCAACATCTGGGCTGGTTGAGCGGCTGGGTGATGGTGTTGCCGAATGCGATCCTCGCACTCTACTACGGCTGGCGGCGCAGGCTAGACGTGGTGTATGCTTCACAAGTCGGCGATGCGCATATTTGCATCCCTCTGTGCGTCGGAATCTTTGCGCTACATCAGACACTCAAGCTTCCGGCTGTTTTTCTAACGGGCGTTTATCTGATCGCAAGTGTAGCGGTGGTTCACTTCCTGTTCATCGCAATGCTCGGAAGATTGCCGCGCATCGCAGGCTTCGCGATAGTTTTTGCTTATGGATACTTTCTAAAGACGGGCTTCTTCAAATGATCGCCAAGCGATGCGCCAACTGGCCGAACCGAACCCTTTTTAGTCACTTTTTGTCCTCCGACTTTCCTCCTGGTAAAAACCTTTTGTTGCACTCAGCTCCAATCTGGCTGTAAAAGAACCACGTCACATGGGCAAAACCCTCATTATTGCGGAGAAACCGTCCGTCGCCAGCGACATCAGCAAGGCGCTTGGCAAGTTTCAGAAACACGAAGACCACTTCGAGAACGACGATTACGTCATCTCGTCCGCAGTCGGTCATCTGCTCACAATCGCCGTCCCCGAACAGTTCGAGGTCAAGCGAGGCAAGTGGACATTCGCCAATCTTCCCGTCATCCCGCCTCACTTTGATCTCTTGCCCATTGAGAAAAGCGAGGCGCGACTCAAAGTGTTGGTCAAATTGCTCAAACGCAAAGACGTAACCACCATCGTCAATGCCTGCGACGCTGGGCGCGAAGGCGAGCTAATTTTCCGTTACATCGTTCAATACGCCAAGGTCAAGCAACCCATCCAACGGCTCTGGCTGCAATCCATGACGCCGGCCGCCATCCGCGATGGCTTCGCGCATCTCCGCACGGACGAAGACATGATGCCACTCGCTGACGCAGCGGCGTGCCGCTCCGAATCCGATTGGCTGATCGGGATCAACGGCACGCGCGCGATGACAGCGTTCAATTCCAAGACCGGCGGCTTTCATCTGACGACCGTGGGCCGAGTGCAGACCCCGACGCTGGCGATTCTCGTCGAGCGCGAGGAGAAGATCAAAAAGTTCAAGCCGCGCGATTACTGGGAAATCCACGGGACATTCGGCGCACAGGCGGGCGATTACGTGGGGCGCTGGTTTGATGAAAAGTTTTCCAAGAAAGAAAGCGACGATCAACTCAAGCAGGATCGCGTCTGGGATATCGCTGTCGCTCAAGCCATCCAGGCCAAGTGCCTTGGCAAGCCGGGAATCGTCACAGAAGAGAGCAAGCCGACAACTTCGATGTCACCTGCGCTCTATGATTTGACGACGTTGCAACGCGAAGCGAACGGGCGGTTCGGCTTCTCGGCGAAAAACACACTTGGATTGGCGCAGGCACTTTACGAGAAACACAAAGTGCTGACATATCCGAGAACGGACTCGCGCGCGCTGCCGGAGGATTACATTGAGACGGTCAAGGCGACGATGGGGATGTTAGCTGACACGAATTACAGCACTCCTGCCGAAACAATCTTGAAGAATGGCTGGGTGCGCCCGAACAAACGCATCTTCAACAACGCAAAAGTTTCGGATCACTTTGCGATCATCCCGACGCTCATCGCGCCTAAAGCCTTGAGCGAGCCAGAGCAAAAACTTTACGACCTCGTCACGAAGCGTTTCCTAGCGATCTTTTATCCAGCGGCGGAATTTCTGGTGACTACGCGCATCACACGCGTCGAGAGCGAGCCTTTCAAGAGCGACGGCAAGGTGATGGTGAACGCGGGTTGGCTCGCGGTCTATGGCAAGGAAGCCGCCGAATCCGACGATACGCCTAGCCTCGTACCGGTAAAGCCGAACGAAACCGTCAAGACCGTGAAGATTGATGTCGAGGCGAACGTCACCAAACCCCCAGCCCGCTATTCCGAAGCGACGTTGCTTGGTGCGATGGAGGGTGCGGGCAAGTTGATTGATGATGAAGAATTACGCGAGGCGATGTCGGACAAAGGTCTCGGCACACCGGCGACACGCGCAACGATCATCGAAGGATTGATCTGGGAGAAATACGTCACACGCAACGGTCGCGAGTTGCAGCCGATGGCCAAGGCGTTTTCTCTCATCACGCTGTTGCGCGGACTGGAGATACCTCAATTGGTTTCGCCGGAATTGACGGGTGAATGGGAATTCAAACTCAACCTCATGGCTCGCGGCAAGATGAAGCGCGACGACTTCATGAAGGAGATCGCCGAAGCGACCCGCGACATCGTGGCGAAAGCCAAGTTACACGAGAGTGATACCGTGCCGGGTGATTACGGCAAGTTTAACGTACCGTGTCCGAAATGCGGCGGCGAGATTTTGGAGAACTACAAAAAGTTCCAGTGTCAGAAATGCGATTTTGCACTGTGGAAAATCGTGGCCAGCCGCCAGTTGGAAATTTCGGAGGTCGAAGAGCTCATCACCAAGGGCACAGTCGGGCCGCTGCAAGGTTTCCGCAGCAAGCAGGGCTTTCCGTTTGCGGCCATCATCAAGATGAACGCGGAGTTCAAGCCGGAGTTTGATTTCGGCAACGACCAGAACAAAGAAGGGGAAGCCAGCGCACCGGTTGATTTCACCGGAAAAGAACCGCTCGGCAAATGTCCAGCGTGCAGCGGAAACGTTTATGACGCGGGCATGAATTACGTCTGCGAAAAACAGGCAGGGCCGGAAAAGACGTGCTCTTTCCGCAGCGGTAAGATCATTTTGCAGCAGACCATCGAACCGGCGCAGATCACCAAGATGCTCTCGACGGGCAAAACGGATTTGCTCAAGGGCTTTGTCTCGAAGAAGACGAACAGGAAGTTTGAGGCATTCCTAATCGTCAAGGACGGTAAGACGTCGTTCGAGTTCGCGCCACGCGAGAAGAAGGGCAAAGGCAAGGCAGGCGCACCCGCCGAACCGCCGCCGAAGATTGATTTCACCGGCAAGGCGGTCATCGGCAAATGCCCCAAATGCGGGGGCAAAGTTTGCGATACTGATGCGGATTACCTCTGTGAGAACTCACAACTCGAAGCCAAATCGTGCAAGTTTAAGATTGGCAAAACAATTTTGGAGCAAGCCATCGAACCAACCCAGGCACACAAGATTCTCTCCGAGAACAAGAGCGACGTGCTGAACAAGTTCATCTCCAAAGCCGGCAAACCGTTCCCGGCGTATCTCGTGATGGACAAGAAAGGCAAGATCAGCTTCGAGTTCCCACCGCGCGAAGGGGAGTGACTCTTTAAATCTTTCCCATGTGTGCCTAGCCGTGACAAATAATTGTCACCATGCGAGAATTAAGAAACTTATGAAAGCGACGTCTTTTATTTACCTTCTCACGGTTGGCGTGATCGGCCTCTCAACATTCAAAGGGGACGCTGCACCCCCGGCAATCGAGTACAATAGGGACGTCCGCCCCATTCTTTCTGAGAACTGCTTCAGTTGTCACGGTGCAGACTCAGCAGCGCGCAAAGCAAAGTTGCGTCTAGACCGTTTCGAAGATGCTACCGCGAAGCCTGAGGATGGAAACCCTCCATTTGTTCCCGGGAAACCAGATCTAAGCGAAGGCATCCGTCGCATCTTTGACGAAGGGGAAGACATCATGCCTCCGGAGAAGTCACACAAGGTGCTCACTCCTACCCAAAAGGCATTGCTGAAACGCTGGGTTTCTGAGGGAGCCAAGTATCAACCGCAGTGGTCACTGATCGCTCCTAAACGTCCGCAATTACCAGCCGTCAAAAAAAAGGAATGGACGCGCAATGCCATAGATTCATTTATTCTTGCGCGATTAGAACGTGAAAAATTAGAACCCGCGCCAGAAGCTGACCGCCGCACTTTAGCTCGTCGCGTCCACCTCGACTTGATCGGCCTCCCACCAACGCGCGAAGAAGTCGAAGCTTTTGTGAACGACAAATCACCAGACGCATATGGAAAGCTTGTGGATCGTCTGCTTGCGTCGCCACAATGGGGCGAACATCGCGGACGCTACTGGCTCGACGCAGCGCGTTACGGTGATACGCACGGAATTCATTTCGATAATTTCAGGGAGATGTGGTCGTATCGGGACTCCGTATTCAATGCATTCAATGCGAACATGCCGTTTGACCAATTCACCATCGAGCAACTCGCAGGCGACCTCTTACCTAACGCGACGCTTGATCAAAAAATCGCAAGCGGCTTCAACCGTTGTAACATTACCACCAGTGAAGGCGGGGCGATTGATGAGGAATATTTGGTGCTATATGCGCGTGATCGGACAGATACCACCTCACAAGTCTGGCTCGGGTTGACAGCTGGATGTGCGGTTTGCCATGATCATAAATACGATCCACTCTCGCAGAAAGAATTCTATCAACTCTCTGCGTTTTTTAATAACACCACGCAAAAGGCGATGGATGGAAACCGGAAAGACACGCCGCCAGTAATCGTGGTTCCTAAACCAGAAGATCAGTCTCGATGGGATGAATTGCAGAGCGCAACGATTTCTGCCGCAAAGTTTGTTGAGGAACGCAAGCAGACAGCCCGAGCAGACTTTGAGGCGTGGTTGACCAAGCCTGAATTCACCCAATTGGAATCACAACTACCCCAGAGCAAACCTGTTCTCATCGCACAACTCTCAGAAGGATCAGGCGAGTCCCTGCTGATGGAAGTCGCAGGCCAATGGCGGACCAACACCATCAGCACAAATGCTGCATGGCAAGATGGCGCGATAGCAGAAAAAGCCTGGATTATTTCCAGCCAAGCAACACCCAATATCAAAGATGTTGGCGATTTTGAGCGCGACCAGAAATTTAGTTATGCTGTCTGGCTCAAGCCGCTCAACGATCAAACTGGAGCGGTCTTTGCCCGCATGAATGAAGGCGATGCGCAGCGGGGTTGGGATTTATGGCTCGAGGACGGAAAGCCGTCAGCTCATATCATCCATTCCTGGTCTGATAACGCGTTGAAGGTTGTCTCTAAGAAAAAATTACCCAGGGACAAATGGAGTCATGTTTGCGTCACCTATGACGGCTCCTCGAAGGCCGAAGGTTTAAAGATATTTATCAACGGCGAGGAGCAGCAGGTAAATCTCGATAAAAACAATCTTAAGAATACCGTCCGCACGGATGCACCTTTCACACTTGGAAAACGTAGTGGCGGTTTACGCCTCGACAAAGCCGGCATCCAAGACCTACGCATTTTTCGCGTTGAATTGACTAAGCAAGAGGTCAATGCCCTCACTAAAGTCGGTCGCATTAAATGGCTCGTGAAAAAATCCTCCACCGAACGAACCAAGGATGAAACCGAGGAACTTTTCCCGATGTGGCTTGAGTCGCTTGACAAGTTCTACCCCGGGTTGCTTGAAACTAAAATCAAACTCGATTCAGAAGCGAAGGAGATCGCCAAGCGCGGATCAATCGCACACGTGATGCACGAGCGCGATTCAGCCGCCGAGGCTTACTTGCTATTCCGAGGCGAATACGACAAGCGTCGTGATAAGTTGACTCCTGAAACACCAAGCGCATTGCCGCCGATGCCTATAGACCTGCCTCGCAACCGACTCGGATTTGCAAAATGGCTGCTACTCCCCGAACATCCGCTCACCGCTCGTGTGACTGTGAACCGTTATTGGCAGGAACTGTTCGGCGCAGGATTCGTACGAACAGCAGGAGACTTTGGCGTTGCCGGAGAGATGCCATCGCACCCAGAGTTGCTCGATTGGTTGGCAGTAGAATTCCGGGAATCGGGCTGGGACGTGAAAAAGTTTTTCAGACTCATGGTTACCTCAGCCACTTACCGACAGGCAGCAAATGTGACAAAGGAAAAACTCGCCAAAGATCCTCAAAACCGACTACTTGCCCGTGGTCCTCGTTTTCGCATGGACGCGGAGATGGTTCGCGATCATGCACTCGCTGCAAGCGGCCTGCTTGTGAACAGAATCGGCGGTCCTAGCGTGAAGCCTTATCAACCCACGGGACTCTGGGACATCGTGGGCTTACCGGAGGGCAACACCCGAATCTACGTACAAGACACCGGCGATAATCTCTATCGTCGCAGCGTTTACACTTTCTGGAAACGCATGTCACCGCCACCGTCCATGGATATTTTTAACGCGCCCAACCGTGAAACTTGCACAGTTCGCCGTGAACGCACGGATACACCGCTCCAAGCACTCGTCACTCTAAATGATCCCCAGTTCGTCGAAGCTGCACGAAAACTTGCAGAACAAACGATCAATAGCAGCACCGCAGACGATGAACGTCTCGACTTCATGGCGGAGAGGCTGATTGCCAGACCGCTTCGCCCTAAAGAGCTGAAGATCGTGTCCGCAGGAATGAAAGACTTGCTCGATCACTACCAGAAGTCGCCGAAAGAAGCGGAGAAGCTCATCGCGGTCGGCGAATCCAAGGCTGACGCGAAGTTGGACAAACCGACGCTTGCCGCTTACACCATGGTGGCGAATCAACTCATGAACCTCGACGAAGTTTTGAACAAATGAATCCATTCCCAGAATTCAATCCGACACCGCTGTTCAAAGATTACGTCCGTTATGAGACGCGCCGGCAATTCTTTAAACGCGGCGCAAGCCTTCTTGGCACTGCAGCGCTAGCCTCACTAGCGCCTCAGATGCTTCTGGCTGGCGATAAAAATAAGTCGAGCAGAGCAGCTCATTCCATCGCCACGCACTTTGCGCCCAAGGCGAAACGCGTGATTTATCTGCACATGGTTGGCGGCCCGCCTCAGATGGATCTTTTCGATTACAAACCGGTGATGGCTGATTGGTATGATAAAGATTTGCCGGATACGATCCGCATGGGACAACGCCTCACGGGAATGACATCAGGCCAGGCACGATTTCCCGTTGCACCCTCGAAGTATAAATTCGCTCAACACGGAAAGAGCGGGATGTGGGTCAGCGAACTGTTGCCGAACACCGCAAAAATGGTGGACGACTTGTGTTTCATCCGCTCGATGCACACAGACGCCATCAACCACGAGCCGGCGATCACTTTCATGCAGACCGGCAATCAAGTGACGGGACGACCTTGTCTAGGTTCATGGGTTTCTTACGGCCTCGGTTCGATGAACGACAGCCTGCCAACATTCGTCGTGCTTGTAGCCCAATCGTCCAACAAGGAACAGATTCAGGCAATCTCAGGACGGTTATGGTCATCTGGCTATCTTCCCGGCGAACACGCTGGAGTCTCCTTCCGTTCTGCGAGCGATCCGATTCTGTTCATCAATAACCCGGACGGCGTGGACGCTAAAGTCCGGCGCAAAACACTGGATGGTTTGCGCGCACTCAATGAGATGAACTTCCGCGAAGTTGGGGATCCTGAAACCCACACGCGTATTCAGCAATATGAGCTGGCCTTCCGCATGCAATCCAGTGTGCCTGACCTGGCAACCATCAACAGCGAACCGGAATCTACATACCAACTCTACGGTGATGACGCCAAGAAACCCGGCACGTTCGCCAACACCGCCCTGCTTGCCCGGCGTCTCGTTGAGCGCGGAGTCCGCTTCGTGCAGATCTATCACAACAACTGGGACACCCACTCAAATGTGAATGGCCGTCTGCCAAGTCAGTGCAAAGACGTGGATCAAGCGTGCTATGGATTGATCCAAGATTTAAAACAACGCGGCATGTTGGAGGACACTCTCGTCATCTGGGGTGGAGAATTTGGCCGAACAATCTATTCGCAAGGCGGTCTGACCAAGGACAACTACGGCAGAGATCACCATCCGCGATGCTTCACGATGTGGATGGCTGGCGGCGGATCCAAGCCAGGTGTCATCCACGGCGACACGGATGACTTCTCCTATAACATCATCAAGGACCCCGTTTCTGTTCATGACTTCCACGCGACGACCATGAAGCTCCTGGGCTTTGATCACGAGCGTTTCACATTCCGCCATCAAGGACTCGACCAACGACTCACCGGAGTTGAACCTGCGAGAGTTGTTGAAGAGTTGATCGGATAAAGTTATTAAGAGCCGCAGATTTTATGAATGCTGAATCAAAGATTAAAGAACTAGGGCTCGAATTGCCGCCGGCACCGAAACCCGTTGCCGTTTACAAACCTCTGGTCATCGCAGGCAATTATGCCTACGTCTCAGGGCATGGACCGCTCAAGCCGGATCTCTCGCTGATCAAGGGGCGCGTCGGCGCAGAACTCGATCTCGAAGCAGGTAAAGCCGCAGCACGGCAAGTTGGGCTAGCGATTCTCGCGACACTACGCAGTGAACTTGGCAGCCTGAACCGAGTGAAACGCGTCATCAAAACTCTTGGTATGGTGAACTCAGCGCCGGATTTCTATGACCACCCGAAAGTGATCAATGGCTGCAGTGAATTATTTGCAGAAGTTTTCGGTCCCGAGAATGGGATCGGAGCGCGCAGTGCCGTTGGAATGGGGCCGCTGCCAGGCAACATCGCCGTCGAGATTGAAGTCATCTTCGAAATTGAATGAGCGAGTGGTTTGAAATCTCCAACGCGGGTGATGTTCCCTCCCCTGCTCTGCTGCTTTATCCAGATCGCATCCGCGAAAATATCCGTCGCATGATCCGTGTCGCCGGTGGAACGAGTCGATTGCGACCTCACATCAAGACGCACAAACTCGCCGAGTTGGTGCGGATGCAGATCGAGGAGGGCATCAACAAATTCAAATGCGCGACCATTGCCGAAGCGGAGATGGCTGCGGGCGCTGGCGCGAAAGATGTGTTGATCGCGTATCCGCTGGTGGGGCCGAACGCAAAACGGCTGCTCGATCTGACGAAGCACTTTCCAGACACAAAGTTTTCTTGCGTGGCTGATGATGCTTCCGGCATCCGGCAACTCTCGAAAACGTTCTCAGATACTGGGCGCAAGCTGGATTTGTTGCTCGATGTGGATTGCGGTCAACATCGCACCGGAGTTGAGCCCGGCGCGGCGGCGGTTGATCTGTACCGTTTGATCGCATCTTCAACCGGATTTAATGCTGGTGGTTTGCATGTCTATGATGGCCACATCCACGAGCCTGACCTCGCAAAGCGAACCGAGATGTGTGCTACGGCTTTTGCACCCGCCAACCAGTTGAGGAGCGATTTGCTTACGGCTGGTTTGTCTGTCCCTCGCATCGTGGCGGGAGGAACACCGACGTTTCCGATTCACGCGAAGAACGATTTGTTCGAGTGCAGTCCGGGAACTTGCGTGCTCTGGGATTTTGGTTATGCAGAAAAATTCGCAGACATGGATTTCTTGATCGCTGCGGTCGTGTTGACGCGCGTCATCAGCAAACCTGGAGCGAACCGCCTTTGCCTTGATCTCGGTCACAAGGCTATTGCCGCAGAGAATCCAGGACCTCGTGTGAAGTTTCTCAACCTGCCAGATGCCGTCGCCACTGGACACAGCGAGGAACATCTCGTGGTGGAGAGTGGACAGGCCAGCAAGTTTTCGGTCGGCGACTGTCTCTACGGCGTGCC
>WBXK01000011.1 GCA_008933055.1 Verrucomicrobiota bacterium
ATAGTAGTCGAACAGACTGGGCGCGGCGAACGCAGTTGGGACATCTACTCACGCCTGCTGGTGGATCGCATCCTGTTCCTCGGCACCCCCGTGGACGACACTGTGGCCAACATCATCATCGCCCAGTTGTTGTTCCTCCAGATGGCCGATCCGAAAAAGGACGTGCATCTCTACATCAATTCCCCCGGCGGCAGCGTCACGGCGGGACTCGCAATCTACGACACCATCCAATACATGACCTGCGACGTTAACACGTATTGCATCGGTCAGGCCGCTAGCATGGGCGCGGTATTGCTTGCAGCGGGCGCGAAGGGCAAGCGATTTGCCCTGCCCAACGCCAACATCATGATCCATCAAGTGCTTGGCGGCGCGGAAGGTCAGGCCAGCGACGTGGAAATCCGCGTCAAACACATGCTCCAACTGAAGCGCACGTTAAATGGCATTCTTTCTAAGCACACCGGCAAACCCGTTGAACAAGTGGAACGCGATTGCGACCGCGACAATTTCATGAGCGCCGAAGAAGCGAAAGCCTACGGACTCGTGGATCAAGTCGTGCAATCGCGCAAAGAGATTCCCGGTGCGGATAAGGTTTAAGCTCTCGCTAAACAAAACTTACGCGCCGAATATGGCAGACACACAAGCTCGCCGACTCATCGCCAAGTGGCGGCAGATTTTGATTCCGTGGTTCGCCAAAACGGAAACAGAAGCCCTGTTAGCCATTGAATGGAGTTTTATCGGCATGCTCGGTGGTGCTGTATTGGTATTCGTGACGGCTTCAACCCGGATAAGTGGATCATCCATTTGGCAGGCTGTGGCGATCTTTGGAGGATTGGTGCTCCTGTTTGCGCTAGTCTTGGTTCTCGGCTGCCGAAGTGCGTGTTGCGCTCTCGGCCAATCGTAAATCCAAAATCATAAATTTCCATGGCACGCCCCACCACTATCACGATGTGCAGCTTCTGCGGCAAATCTCATGCAGAGGTCAAGAAACTCATCCCTGGCCCGGGCGTTTTTATCTGCGACGTCTGCATCGTTCTTTGCAAAAACATTCTTGATCGCGAACTCCACCTCGCGGAACAAAAGAAGCAGCCCAAGTTCAACGTCCTCAAACCCGTCCAGATCAAACGCGAGCTTGATCTGCATTGCATCGGCCAAGAACACGCCAAGAAGACGTTGGCTGTGGCGGTGCATAATCATTACAAGCGCATCCAACCCGCGCCCATTCTCGATGAGGGCGAAGTTGCTGCTCCCGTAACGCCAGCGTTGCCGCACGCGGAAGTTGAGATCGAGAAGAGCAACATCCTCATGATCGGCCCAACAGGTTCGGGGAAAACTTTGCTCGCCCGCGCGCTTGCGAAAGTTCTCGATGTGCCCTTCGCCATCGCCGATGCGACGACGCTCACCGAAGCCGGTTACGTCGGTGAAGACGTGGAGAACATCATCCTCCGCCTCCTGCAAAGCGCGGACTACGACGTGAAGCGCGCCCAGCGCGGCATCATCTACATTGACGAGATTGACAAGATCACGCGCAAGGCAGAAGGCCCGTCCATCACGCGCGATGTCAGCGGCGAAGGTGTGCAACAGGCGTTGCTCAAGATTCTCGAAGGCACGGTTTGCAGCGTCCCCCCGCAGGGCGGGCGCAAACATCCGCAGCAGGAATATATCAAGGTGGACACGACGAACATCCTGTTCATCTGCGGCGGCGCATTTGTCGGTTTGGAAAAAGTTATCCAACGCCGCATGGGTCGGCACACAATGGGATTTGGCGCGATTAGTCAGTCGCAAAAGATGGCCGAGGTCGGGCGGGATGAGATGCTCAAGCACGTTGAGCCTGAAGATTTGTTGAACTACGGCTTCATCCCCGAATTCGTGGGTCGTTTGCCAGTAACAACCACGCTCGCCGAGCTGACCGAGGATCAGATGGTCGCCATTCTCACCGAACCCAAAAACGCACTCGCCAAGCAATACGCCAAACTGCTCGCGATGGACGGCGTGGACTTGGAGTTCACCCCGGAAGCATTGCGCGAACTGGCCGTGCAAGCGCATAAGAAAGGCACAGGTGCGCGGGCGTTACGCGGCCTGATCGAGAAAATCATGCTCGACGTGATGTACGACATCCCCGGTAGAAGCGACGTCCTCGACATCAAAGTCACGCGTCCTGCGGTCTTGGGTGAGGAGAAACCTATCGTGCGCCGGAAGCAGGATCGCGCGGCGGCGTGACCTGCTAATCCCCGCCACTCGTGGCAGTTGCTTTTCCTGCATTGCCGAGACGGGGCGAAAACGCGTAGAGTCGTGGGGATGCCTACGGTCGCAGAACAACTCCGCGCAGCGCGCGAATCAAAAAATCTCACGATCCAACAAGTCGCAGAGATCACGAAAATCCGCACGGACCACATTCGTGCGCTCGAGGAAGGGAATTTCGACATGTTTGTCGCGCCTGTTTATATCCGTGGATTCACGCGTACTTACGCCACGTTGCTCAAGCTGGACGTGCCCCAGCTCATCAAAGCGCTTGAACTAGAACTCGGTCAGACGGAGAAATTTGCCGAGCCGCCGCGCCTCTCCGATAACAAGAAAGGTGCTCTGGATTTCGTGATGCTGCAATTCTCCAAGGTGAATCTGCGTCGCGGCGGCGTCGTGTTGGGCGTCTTAGGCGTGGCGGCAATTGTTTATTTTGCGGTTGCAGTCACGCGGAAGAAAAGCTCCGCTGATCCGTCCAAAGGTTTGCCTCCAGCGCGTTATCAAGCTCCTACTCGTAATTCAGACAACACTCTTCCCATCACGCCGCAGACTGCGCCTCGCAGACAGTAGGGTTTAAGTTGTCGGAACTATTTTCCGCTGACATCCACGCACACTACATCGCCGGGTCCGGTTCGGCAGTAGATTTTTCCATTGGCGAGAACCGGTGCTGCCCAGCATTTGCCGCCGACCACCTGCACGCGGGAAATGGGTTTGAACGCTGCCGGTGACGCTTCAGCCACCAAGAGTTCGCCGCGTTCACTGAGCACGATCAATTTGCCATCCGCTATCATGAGCGCGCCTTTGCCGGAAACCTTGTCCGTCCATTTTACTTCGCCGGTATCGAAGTCAAGGCAACGGAGCTGGTTTTCATCTATGCCGTAGAGATGTCCCTTCCAGAGAATGGAACTGGCCATGTGATTGCGCATGTTTTTGTTGTTCCAAATTTCTTTGGGTGGCTGCTGGCTGATGTCGAAAACGCCGCCGCCGTGATTGTAGCCGGAGGAGATGAACACCTTGCTGCCGGACAGGATTGGCGTGGGTGCGTTGACGTCATACTGCGTCTTCCATGGAAACCGCCATAGCTCTTTACCGTCTTTGATCTTCACCGCGACGACATCTTGCTTAACGGCCAGGATGACTGCGCGTTCACCGCCAGCGTTAACCGGCATCGGCGTTGAATAGCCTGAAACGTCTGTGCCGGAAGTCCAGACGACCTTGCCTGTCCTTTTATCCAGAGCCGTTCCTGCAGTGCCAAAATTCAAGATCGCAAGATCACCCTCGATATAGAACGATCCCGCGAAGCCCCACTCTGGTATTTTCGCTCCCAACTCCTGCTGAAGATTGTTCGTCCAAACGACCTTGCCGTCCGCCGCACCGAGGCAGTGAAGGATTCCACGCTTGCTGATGGTATAAACGCGGTCGCCATCCACAGTGGGCGTAGCACTCGTGCCGCCCTCGTAATACTTGGCATCGCGCGGTGCAGGATAAGAGTTTTTCCAAAGCGCCTTGCCGGTGTCAGCATCGAAACAAAAAACGGTATCTGTGTCGCTGGCGTTGCCGGTGGTGTAGACACGACCATTGCTCACGCTCAAAGTGGCGAAGCCCAGTCCGACTTTAGCTTTCCAGAGTTGTTTGGGTGCGCCGTTCGACCACTGGGACGCCCAACCAGTTTCTTTGGAGATGCCGTTGTGGTCAGGCCCGCGAAAATTTGGCCAATCAGCGGCGGTGCTGGAAAGTACCAGCGAAGTGAGCAAGGCAGTCAACGAGAACAGCGGCGCATGTTTCATGACGGTAGGGTTATCTATCTTTGCAGGACCTGTCAACGCGCAGACGAGGACGCAGACAAAGTAAGATCAGTTATTCGCCCCAGATTTTTTTAACATGCGCCACGCCTTGATTGAGTAACTCGACGGGCATTGACGGGCCGAATTCGAAAACCTTGATGTGCTCCGGCTTCACCATCGACTTCAGCGCGGCGAAATCCACTGAGCCAGTTCCCGGCGCGCAGTGGTCGCGCGTGTGGGTCTGTACGTCGTGGATGTGAAATCCTGCAAGCCTGCCCGCGTAAGTCTGAAGATGCTCCGCGTGCTGAATGAAACCGAGGTTTTCCTTGATCTGTGCATGGCCAGTGTCGTGCCAGTAAGTAAGCGCGGGACTTTTGAACTCACGGAACAACAGCGCGAAGTCATCCTCAAACGGCAGTTCCTCCGTGGATTCGCGATTCTCGCAACCGAGTTTGATGCCGCGCGATTCCGCTTCTGGCACTATCTTGCGGAGCGAATCGTAAAGACGCTCAATGAACTTTTTCTTCTTCGCCTCACGCTTCTCAGTGACTTCGGCGCGGAGCTTTTCGTATTTCGACGACCCACGTGCCCCACGTTCGACGAGCTCCTTGAGCTTACCGGAGTAATCCTTCAGCTCTACGCTGCCGAGATGCAGCACCACGAGCGGAGCTTTGACACGTGTGGCGAAGTCCAACGTCTTGAGCGTGTGCTTGAGCGCGGACTCGCGTTCGCGATCTGATTCAGCAGTGAACTGGTAAAGATTCGGCGCGGAATGATTCACGCCCATCGGCAGCGGACAGAAATTATGCAGTGTGGAAATCTTCATCTCGCCTGCGCTCACAGCGTCGAGGATGCCTGGCATGAGGCTGATGCGTGTGCCGTGGCTGAGTTCGGAGAATTCAAAGCCCAGATCGCGGACTTCGCGCAACAAGGCGCGACCATCCGTATGGCGATGGGAATTCCAGCAAGTTGAGAGTGAGTACATGGCTTAAAACTATTGAACCGTTGATGGGTTCAACCAGTCAACGGTTCAAATTTTCCAAACTAAAACCGGGCTGCGACTCGCGCCGCAACCCGGTGATACTGTCTTACAGATCCGCGTAACGCGCAGTCAGCATGGCTGAGAAGCGCGCGACTTTTTCCTTACGCCGGCGCTTTTCGCTGGGTTTCTCGTAAGTGCGGCGCATGCGCACATTTTTCAATGTGCCTTCGCGGTCGATCTTCTTTTTGAGGCGGCGCAGGGCTTTATCCACTGGCTCGCCTTTTTTAAGTTTAATTTCGGTCAATCCAATTCACTTCCTCTCCGGGAGAGACAGCCGGCGGTTGGCCGGGTGCTCTAAAATCAGAACTGAGAGTCTAGATTTGTTGCAGGTGCGGGTCAATCTTCAAAAAATCGAAGAACGGTTGTCTGGTTCGGGTGATTGCTTGTTCCGCTGCCTCATCCAAAACTCCGCGTGGGTCCGCCCCCAAAGCGTGGGCTTGGGTGTCGAGCCGCGCCAGATTCCACATGGCTAAGCGTATTTGGCGCACAGACCGCAGCTGCCCGCCCATGATGTCGCGTAAGATTCCTTCGAGCGTGGCGTTGATGATCGAGTTTTGAAATTGTCCGTGTTGAAAGCGATGGCAGCCGCTGACTTGGCTGAAATCATTGAAAGGAATCGTAAGACTAAGTTCGCGCAACTGAAATTGCTCCTGCTGTAACTGTCCGTTCATGCGCGTGGCTTCGCTCAACGCTAACGTCAGCGCGGCTTCGTAATCCGACTCATCGTAGGGCAGCTTGGTGCTGCGCGAAATCTAGGTGCGATCTTTTATTTCCAACATCAACGGCTGCTTCCAACGTCGGATGGCCAACAGCCAGGGTTGTTGGCCCCAAATACCGAACTTCTGTTTGAGCAGATGCGATGGAAAATTCGCGACGCGACCAAATGTCAGCGCGCCGAGCGAGGCGATCGAGCGTGGACGGTTCTTGGCAATGCCAGAAAGTTTGCGTACCGATCGGTCTTTCAAAAAAACCTTCTCCTCGCCCGGTTTGATTTCCAGAAAGCCAGGCTTGGCGAGGCGAGAGTAACTGGCGAGCCCGTCTTCAGGCGGAACTTCTTAGAGTGTTTGTTGGCGGCGATCACGATTCCCTCACCATGCCGCCCGCCGCCGACCCACATGGGGCGCTCGCCAACTCCTGATTGATCGCAATCTCGCAACTGGCGAAGAAGCTGTCGCCATCCACATGCGGGATTCGGTTGAGTGGTTTGTTGCTCATCGAGTCTGGTTTCAATCATGACTACGTTTGTCGCGCTCCACCACGGCGAGTTGTTCACAGTTGGGCAGACTGAGGGCGGATGACCGTTCGCGCTCCCCTAAATCACAGCCGCAGTTTCGCACGGCCAGTAGGGCAAAAACCGTCCCAGCAAAATTATTTCTGCCGCGTTCCTCCGACTCGCGTTGATCTGCGGATTGTTTCTTTCGTGCCGCTGAGCCATCCTTTTGGGACGTGACGAATCCAGTTCAAAAGCAAAACCACTCCATCCGCTGGTGGCCGGGGGTTTTATTGTTCATCGCGATGCTGTCGGCGGTCATCTGGGTGCATTTGCAACCGGAATGGCCGTTTCAAAAACGAAATCTCTTCTCGGCACAGATCGGCGGCATCTCTGGAATCCTGTTGCTTGGCTGGTGGACGTTTCTTTCACGCGCGCCGAATCGCCTGCGTCTGTCTGTCACGTTCGGGTTGGTTGGGTTGGTTGTCCTCTGTGCCACGTTGTTCAGAGTGCGCGGCGTAAGCGGCGACCTGTTACCCATCGTGGAACTGCGTTGGACGAAGCGCGCCTTGCCGGAGGCTTCAACATGTTATCAAAGCTCGATTTCTCCAGCGCTAAACCCTTTGAAGGATTCGACCAACAGCTTTCCACAATTCCTCGGCCCGGATCGCAATGGGGTTCTTGCCGGGCCGAAGTTAGAAACCAACTGGCTTGCGCATCCGCCGGAGATCCTGTGGAGACAATCCGTCGGAGCGGGATGGTCTGGCTTTGTCATCATTGGTGACGCATGTATCACGCACGAACAATGCGGCCCGGACGAATGCGTGACGGCTTACAAGCTGCGCACAGGCAAACCGATCTGGGCACACACGAATCAAGGACGTTACGATACCGTCATCGCTGGCGAAGGCCCGCGTGCTACGCCGACGGTAGCAAGTAATCACGTCTTCACTTGTGGCGGCACAGGTATCTTAAATTGCCTCGATCTTGTCAGCGGAAAACTTATTTGGACGCGCGATGTCATAGCGGATTCCGGGGGTAAGATTCCGCAGTGGGGCTACACCTCGTCGCCCCTTGTCGTAGATGGGTTGGTGATCGTTCACGGTGGTGAGGGGGTGCAGCGCTCTGTGTTTGCGTATCGCATCGAAGACGGCACGCTTTTGTGGACGGCCGGCACAAATCCGCCGAGTTATGCTTCGCTCACACTCGCCACGCTTGCGGAGATGCAGCAGGTGTTGGCTTTCAATCACGGCAGCGTTTCTGCGCATGATCCCGCGACCGGTGCGACGCTGTGGGAAAAACCTTGGGGCAATAGGAACGTCGTCTGCGCGTCGCCTGTGGTTGTCGGGACGAATCGTGTTTTGTTTTCCAGCGGCTACGGAGTGGGAGCTGAGCTGATTGAGGTTACACGAGTCAGTTCACATCGGCTTTCCGCGAAGCGCGTTTGGAAATCCATCCGCATGAAATCGAAGTTCGCCCACATGTTTGCTCGCGACGGAAACCTTTATGGCCTAGACGACGGCATCTTTGCCTGTCTGAATCTCGCCGACGGCTCGCAACGTTGGAAGGAAGGTCGATATGGTCACGGTCAAGGTTTGCTGGTCGGCGGTAACTATCTGCTCATGGCGGAATCCGGTGAACTGGTGTTGTTGCGACCTATGCCTGAATCACCCAACGAACTCTCGCGTTTCCGCGTTTTCAATTCCAAGACGTGGAATCCCATCGTGCTATCGGGCGATTTGTTGTTAGCGCGGAATGATCGGGAGGCGGTTTGTCTGCGGCTTAAAATCTCACCCTGAACTTTGACAATATCTCGTATGCTTTTGCCTTCAACTGTCAACATCGCCATCCACTCTAGCCAATCACCCGAAAACGTTCGGCGTGATCTCCTGGAATCGCTCCGCGCGAAGCGTGTGAACCACAAGTTCCACTACGACTCTATCAAGCAGACGAACAAATGGCTCGCATTGCATCAGGTGTATTCGCCGTCGCGGAACGAACGTGATTGCACGGCCACTTACAATCGCGCTTTCGCCTCCGCGACAAAAGTAATCACGAGCAAGGCGGTCCATCTCGTCGGACTCGGCTGCGGGGGCGGGCAGAAAGACACGCGACTGCTCAAGTTGCTCAAGGCCGCTGGCAAGGCGATCAGCTACACGCCTTCCGACGTGAGTGTGGCGATGACGCTCGTCGCACAGCAGGCTGCGTTCAAGGCTCTGCCTTCAAAAAATATTTTTCCGCTCGTATGCGACCTCGCCACTGCCGCCGACCTGCCGAAGGTCCTAGCCACTCAGCATGCAGCAAGCAGCACGAAGCTAATCACTTTTTTCGGCATGATCCCCAATTTTGAGCCGGATGACATTTTGCCAAAGCTCGCGGCAATCGTGCGACTCGGCGACTGGTTGTTGTTCAGCGCGAACCTCGCGCCAGGCAAAGATTACGCCGCCGGAGTGAAAAAGGTTCTGCCACAATACGACAATGAACTAACACGCGACTGGCTGCTGACGTTTCTGTTCGATCTAGGCATGGAGCGGGGCGATGGCGAATTGAATTTCAAAGCCGAGCGCAGTGCTGGGGCGCTTTGGCGCATCGTGGCGCGATTCCGTTTCCGAAAGACTCGAAGCCTAGTGGTGGAGGGACGACCAATCCGTTTTCTGGCCGGAGAAACGGTGCGGCTGTTCTTCTCCTATCGTTACACACCGGAGTTGGTTTGTGCTGCGCTGGTGAAGCACGGATTGCTTGTCTGCGACCAGTGGATCGCCAAGTCACAGGAAGAAGGCGTGTTTCTGTGCAGGCGCAAATGATAAGGGGTCTTGCGGCGGGCCAAAAGCCAACCAGAGGAACTCCAGCTTTTATCTACCCTTCGCAAAACATGAGTCGCACCAAAAGAAGCATGGATCGGGTGTTTCGCCTATATTTTGCTTGCTAGTCGCGGGTTAGCTGGTTTAATCAGCCTAGTTAGTTCGCTGGCAAGTCCGGCAAAGTTTGAAGCAAGACGATACAATGACTTTTCAACCAACGAGGGTGCCTTGAGCCGCCCGTTTACTCCACGTAATTCTTCTCCCGCATCGTTCATCAGAATCAACGGGAAAATCCGCGCTCGCGAAGTCCGTGTAATCGGGTTTGATGGTAGCCAGCTCGGGGTCATGTTGCTCAACGACGCCATCAACCTGGCGCGACAAGCTGCAGTTGACCTAGTTGAGATAGCACCCAATGCTGTCCCGCCTGTTTGCCGTGTGGTGGACTTTGGCAAATACCGCTACGAACTAGCCAAGAAGGAAAAAGAATCCAAGAAGCATCAGCACGCTTCCACGGTTAAGGAAATCCAACTCAGCCCACGCATTGACCCGCATGATCTCTCGGTCAAAGTCGGTCATGCGATAGATTTCCTCTGCGAAGACATGAAGGTGAAAGTGACCTTGCGTTTCCGAGGTCGTGAGATGCAGCACACAGAATTCGGGTTCGAAGTGGTGAAGAAATTCATCGCCGTGCTCGAACCTTATGGTCATCCAGACTTCCCCCCGAAAATGATCGGACGCGGCATCAACATGATGATGAGCCCGCTGCCCCGGAATAAGCGCGCGAAGAATCCGCGCACCGTCGAAGAAAGCCGCGGCACGAGCAAAGTTTCTAACGAAACGCCGGAAAAAGACGAAGCTGGCAACCAAGCTCCTCCAAAACCGGTAAAGCCCCGTAAGGTGTTGCCTCCGACCGCCGAATCTGAAGTTTCAGAGTCTGTGCCGCCCGCTAATACCTGAGAGCCAAGTCGCCCCCTTTTTTGAGGTTGGGCGGGCAACGCTGCCATGGGATGGGGTAGGTTTGACCCTAATGGCAAGTCTTACCATCCTGAAAATTTCTGGCGGAACGCGACGTTGACGATGCAACACCCATTCGCTAAAGTCGATTCCAGTAAAATCAAACCGTTTCAAAGCACCATTTCTTAAATTTTATGCCGCCGAAAGCCTCTGATAAAGCTGTTGCAGAAACAAAGACTTCCGATGCAACTAAAGCTAACGCCGCTCGCTCGCGCGAATTGGAAGCGGCAATCTCAACCATCACCAAAAGCTATGGCGACGGCGCGATTATGCGCTTGGGAGATGCTCGGGCCTTGAAGAAAATCGAAGTTATTCCCACTGGCGCGTTGGCTGTTGATCTGGCGCTGGGTGTTGGCGGCGTGCCGCGCGGACGCGTCATTGAAATCTTTGGTCCAGAATCCTCCGGCAAAACCACACTGATGCTGCACGTCATCGCCAACGCCCAGAAAGCTGGCGGGTTAGCAGCATTCATTGATGCAGAACACGCGCTTGACCCAGCTTACGCGAAAAAACTCGGCGTGAATCTGGATGATCTGCTCGTGTCGCAGCCGGATTCAGGCGAAGAAGCGCTGACCATCTGTGAAACTCTCGCCCGCTCGAACGCGCTCGACATCATTGTGATTGATTCCGTAGCCGCTCTAGTTCCCAAGGCGGAGCTCGAAGGCGACATGGGTATGGCCACGATGGGTATGCAGGCGCGTCTCATGTCGCAGGCGTTGCGAAAACTCACCGCCGTTCTCAGTAAGTCCAAGACCACGTGTGTCTTCACGAATCAATTGCGCGAGAAGGTTGGAGTCATGTTCGGCAATCCTGAAACCACTCCCGGCGGCAAAGCGTTGAAATTCTACGCTAGCGTGCGCATTGACATCCGCCGTAAAGACACGCTCAAGGACGCCGCTGGCAACGCCACGGGCAATCACGTCAAGGTGAAGATCGTAAAGAACAAGGTTGCGCCGCCGTTCTGCGAAGCTGAGTTCGACATCATCTACAACCACGGCATTGATAAAGAAGGCAGCATACTCGACATCGGTATCGAATGTGGCGCGGTGGATAAGAAAGGCGCATGGCTGCAATTTGAGGGCGATCTCATCGGCCAAGGCAAAGAAGCTGCGAGGAAAGCTCTGATCGAGAAGCCTGATCTGGCAAAGAAAATCGTGGAGGCGATCATGGTCAAGCGAGCGGCGGCGGTGCAGGAGAAGTGAGCAAAGCGATAATGAACCTGCCTGTTTTTTTCTTAACAGGCTGTTGCGTCAATCTCTTGTTGCATTGCCTTCTTGTTTTTTTCCAGAAAATCCACAGAGCTATGGGATATCTAAATCGGAATCCCTTTATTCAACCTTGTAATTAGATGGTGTTCCCTATAACTGAGGCTCTTTACTGGTGGCGTGTATCGTGTTGCTGTTTTCTCATCTTCGGCATACTGTGGGTTGAATTAGTGCGAGTTGAGTCTGTAGACTCTTCCAATGTCGAAAGATAGTCTCCTGCGGGATTTGATGGTTGCGGTATTCATCGGCCTGATTGCCTTGAGGATCAGTATCAATGGATACCCCAACTTGAATCTCCAGCATGTTTATTCATGCCTGTTTAGGGGAATTCTTTTTGTCGCCAAATCGCTGCGCATTTTCCAAACTATCACTCGTAATGACCGTTTCACTGTTCATCCCATGCTTTGTTGACCTGATGTATCCGCATGTCGGCATCAGCATGGTGCGAATCTTCGAGCGGCTCGGACACAAGGTCGTCGTGCCAAAAACTCCGGCGTGCTGCGGACAACCGGCGTTCAACACGGGCTACTGGGACGAGAGCCGCGCCATCGGTGTCCCGATGCTTGAGGCGTTGAAAGATTCGGATGCCGTGGTCATCGCGAGCGGTTCATGCGGTGCGATGATGAGCGTTTTTTATCCGCAGCTCTTCGCGGGTACCCCGCACGAGGCAGCAGCTAAATCCGTCGCAGCCAAGTGTCACGAATTCTCCAGCTTCCTCGTAAACAAGCTTGGTGTCACAGATCTTGGCGCGAAGTTCCCGCATAAAGTTACGTTCCACGATGGCTGCCACGGCTTACGCGAATTGAATAACAAACGTCCGCCGCGCGAACTGCTCGCGAATGTGAAGGGTTTGGAACTAGTTGAGATGGGTGCTGCAGAAACCTGCTGCGGCTTTGGGGGGACGTTCTCCGCAAAGTTTCCCGCCATCTCCACCGCGATGGGGGATGTCAAATGTGCTTCCGCTTTGGAAACGAAGGCGGATTATATCATCTCCTGTGATTCAAGCTGCTTGATGCAGATTCAGGGTTTGGCGGATAAGCAGAAGAAGGAGATTAAGACAATTCACTTGGCCGAAGTGCTAGCCCAATGATGAGCGCGCCAGCCACTCATTTCAACGAAGACGCCCGGCGGGTTGCGCCGGACACGCGACATCGCGGCATCATTCAGACGGCGATGGGCAAATACGAGGTCGTCCGCGATCAGCGAAAGTTGTGGTTTCAAGATTGGCAAGGTGCTCGGAATCTCGCGGCACGCACCAAGTTCGAGTCGGTTAATCATCTCGATAAACATCTGGCCGAGTTCACTCGAACCATTGAAGCGCGTGGCACGAAAGTTCATTGGGCCAGCAACGCGGAGCAGGCGCGTAACATCATCCTTGGCATCCTGAGCGACAAGCAGGCAAAGGTCATTGTGAAGTCCAAGGCGATGACGTCGGAGGAAATCCATCTAAACGACGCGATGGAACACGCGGGCTACGAAGTCGTGGAATCAGATCTTGGCGAATATATCGTCCAGCTTCGCAAAGAGCCGCCGTATCATCTGGTTTTCCCCGCGATGCATCTCACGCGCGGTGAGATCAAGGACTTGTTCCAAGAAAAACTCAACGACGCGCCGTCCGACGATCCTGAAGCGTTGACGATGGTCGCGCGGCGAGCGTTACGAAAGAAATACCTGCAAGCGGACGTCGGCATCACGGGCGCCAACTTCGCCATCGCCGAGACGGGGATGATTTCGATCACCGAGAACGAAGGCAACGCGCGACTCACGGCGGCGGTGCCCAAGACTATGATCACGCTCGTCGGCATTGAGAAGATTTTGCCGCGTCTGGAAGACCTCGCGCTGTTCTTGCCGATGCTCGCCGTGATGGGCACGGGGCAGGCGTTGACATGTTACAATACTATGTATGGCGGGCCGCGCCAGCTAGGCGAAGCCGATGGGCCGGAAGAATATCACGTAGTGCTGCTAGACAACCATCGCACCACCCTTCTCGCCGATGCGGAACAACGCGATGCGCTCGGCTGCATCCGTTGTGGCGCGTGCCTGAATGTTTGTCCCATCTTCCGCAACGTCGGTGGTCACACTTACGGCACAGTGTATGGCGGGCCGATTGGCTCGGTCATCACCCCGCATCTTCGCGGGTTGCAGCAATGGAAACATCTGAGCTACGCGTCGTCACTCTGCGGCGCTTGCACCGAGACGTGTCCAGTGAAGATTGATCTGCATCATCACCTTTTGCAGAACCGCCGCAATGCTTCCGCGCTGCCGACCGGCAAGCCAAGCTTCTTTCAAAAGCTCGCATTCAAATTCTTTGCGCCCATCGCGAACAAACCTGCGCTGTGGTCGTTGACTACGAAGTTAAGTCGCATCGGAATGAAGTTACGTGGCCTGGTGAATGGCAGTGTGGTTGATCCAGTGCAGGCGTGGACGAAGACCCGCGATCTTCCGCCGATTGCAAAGCAAAGTTTCCGAGAGTGGTGGAAAGAACATGGAAAATGAGCGAACGCGAGATTATTTTTGCCCGCATCCGCGAGGGCTTGAGCATCAAAGCTCATGCGCATTACGGAGATGGTTTGCCCACGACGGAGGAGCATCGTGGCGTAATGCCGCCCGTTGGCGCGAGCATTGAGGAGCAACTAGCCCTGTTCGCTAAGAACGCTAGCGATCTCAAGGCGACGTTCAAGCTAGTCAAGGACGCTAGCGAACTGACGGCTGAATTGCGGGCGTTGCGCGACACAGAAAAGTGGCAGCGAGTGGCAACGCATAAAAGCCCGCTCGCTCAGACTCACAGCGCCGCACTCGGTTTGGCGACGCTTGTCGCTGACGACGGTTATGACAAGCACGATATGGAACAGTGCGATGTGGGCATCTCGGAGTGCGATGCGCTTATCGCGCAGACCGGCACTGTGTTGGTGACCAGTCGCAGCGCGGGCGGTCGGGCTTTGTCGTGCTTGCCACCGCATCACATTGTAATCGCCCGGCGGGAACAACTCGTGGCGGATTTGCCTTCAGCGTTTGCGCTGGTGAAGAGAACTTACGGCGTGAGTTATCCCAGCATGATCTCATTCATCACCGGGCCAAGCCGCACGGGTGATATCGAGCGCATCCTCGTTCTCGGCGCTCATGGGCCTAAGAAGCTGACGATTTTTTGTCTGTGATTGTTTTGGAGGCCACAGGCTTAACTCGCCCGCTTGTTCGCCTGATGATTCAAAACCGGATGTTTTCCTGCCTTGTAGCTTTCCGAAATCGCCGTTGTGATAAATCCCTTGGAGAGCCTGACCGCGGAAAAAAGGCTTTCTCCTAGAGCGAGGTGCGCCGCGATGGCAGCCGAATAGGTGCAACCTGTGCCGTGAGTTGAAACACCGTGAACTCGGCATGCAATCAATTCACACATCACGCGTCCATCGTAGAACACGTCAATAGCATCAGAGCGCAGTTTGAGGTGGCCACCCTTGACCAATACGGCGCATCCATGTCGCTCGAATAATTCAAGTGCTGCATGCTTGAGATGTTCAACCGTGGAAAGTTTTCTGCCGATAAGCAGTTCCGCCTCGTCCAGATTTGGCGTGATCAGTGTTGCCAGAGGAAGTAGTTCACGCTTCAGCGCGCTGATCGCCGAGGACTTGAGCAACATCGCTCCACTCGTTGCCACCACGACGGGGTCCACTACCAGATGCGGACGTTTTCCGTGCGCAAAAAAATCCGCAACGGTGCGGATGATTTCCGTGGAGAACAACATCCCGGTCTTAACAGCACGCGGTGGGAGTTCCGCGAAGACGGTTTCAATCTGCTTTCTGACCATGTCTGGGCGGATGGGTTGAATGCCAGTCACGCCTTTCGGGTTTTGGGCGGTGACACAAGTGATAGCCGTCGTGCCGTGGCATCCCAGTGCGGTAAAGGTTTTGAAGTCAGCCTGCACGCCTGCGCCGCCGCCGCTGTCTGAACCTGCAATGCAGAGAGCAATGGGAAGTGATTTCATTTTTTTCATCGAGAAAAATTCAAGGCTTCAGCCGTGTGGAATGTTCGCGAATCCACTTGAGATCAATGTTACCGCCTTGACCGAACACTAGATGATTTCCATCGCCAGAACCGCCTGCGTCACGCGCTACCCGGATGGTTTCAGGGTCACGCCAGTGCTGGACACCCACGCGACCGTCCGCAAAAGCCAACACTCCGATGTTTTCGTGTTCGACAGATGGGCGATGATAGAAAATACCGCGAGTTTGATAGACCTTGAACCCTGCATTGCAAACGATGAGCGGCGCCGTGTCTATAAACGTAAATGTGTCCGAAGGGTTAACGTACGCTAGGTCGGAGGTTTTCTGGAACAAAACGTAGTTTGGTTCAATGACATCATCGCTTGCTGGAGTGCCCCAATTAAAATACGAATTCAGCGAATACGTCCGAACACGCGGTGCACTCACTCCGGCATGAGTCAACAAAGTCTTATCCGCCGGACATCGATAAACACCCCCCGCGTGAATGTAGTCGGCAAACTGGGAAAACTTTGGATCAATCAAGTAGCTGGAATTATGGAAAGCCTCCATGTTGAAATGTTGTAGGCCCATCGCCCAGAACCGGACGCTACCGTTTGGCGGCGTTGTCAAATAACCATTCCCGGCAAATCGCCCGTCGTTGTCGTCAGTGTAGAGATGTGAGCCAAGCGCGATCTGCTTGAGGTTGCTGATGCACTGCACTCGATAAGCCTTTGCCTTGGCTTTTGAAAGCGCGGGAAGTAGCAGTGCCGCCAAGGTGGCGATGATGGCAATGACCACCAGCAACTCGATCAGGGTAAATCCTTTTTCTGTTGAGATGTGTGGCGACACGATATTCTTTTATCACGGCTTCACCTCGCAGGAAATCGGAATTCGCCGATTAGTGAAAAGCATTGGTTGGCTACGCTTGTGATGTATTGCGCCTCCGGCTTTGACTTGTTTCCTGCGGCTCGCCAATCTTCGACACGATGAATCGTGTCCGCTTGCTGCCTGAACAGGTCGCCAATCAGATCGCCGCTGGCGAGGTGATTGAGCGTCCAGCCAGCATCGTGAAAGAACTTGTCGAAAACTCGCTGGACGCAGGCGCGACTCGTATCAGCGTTGAAATCCAAGCGGGCGGACGCAGTCTCGTGCGCGTCACCGATGATGGTTTTGGCATGAGCCGCGACGACGCGTTGCTTTGTCTCGAACGCCATGCCACGAGCAAGATTGCCCGCGCCGAAGACCTAGCGTCCATATCCACGATGGGATTTCGCGGTGAAGCATTACCTAGCATCGCCAGCGTCAGCCGCTTCACATTGACCACACGCGAACGCGAAAGCACATCGCCCGAAGGCACGCAGATCATGGTCAACGGCGGCAAGATTGTTGAGGTGAAGGCCGCTGGTTGTGCGCCGGGAACGAGCGTGGAAGTGCGTCAACTCTTCTTCAATTTACCGGCACGGAGGAAATTTTTGCGCACTGAAGAAACCGAAGCAGCGCATGTGTTGCATTATCTGACGCTTGCCGCGCTGGCATTTCCCGAAGTCGCTTTCACGTTTGTCAAAGACACGCGCGCCGTCTGGCAGCTGCCCGCTCAACGCAGCGGTGGCGATGCTGCCGCCAAAATATTTGCATTGCGAGACCGCCTTCGTGCGCTGCTTGGGGAAGCGAAGTTGATTGAAGTAAACTTCACCGCTGAACACGTGGAAAGCAGTTTCGAGCCCGAGGAGATCGAATCCTTCGAAACCGCTTCACCAACCCCTCCCGGAAACCAGTCGCCAAACATCAAAACCAGATTCCGCGTTTGGGGTTTCATCGGCGCGCCAGGGGTCTCTCGCTCTACCCGTGAAGATCAACATGTTTTCGTGAACCGTCGCCCGGTGGAGAATCGCGGTATCAACTTCGCCCTACTTGAGGGTTACCACACTGCTCTGATGAAAGGGCGTTATCCCATCTGCTGTCTCTTTCTGGAAATCGATCCTGCTGCGGTGGACGTGAATATCCATCCAGCAAAGCGTGAAGTGAAGTTTCATCGCGAACGCGAAGTGCGTCAAAGCTTAGCGGAAGCAGTGAGGGAGGCGTTGCTCACGTTCCATATAGGACAGTCTCAAGCCTCTGGTTTGAAGTCTAAAGCTGGGGTGGTCGCGAGAGGTTACCCAGATTTGAAAGGGTGGGGCGAGCGTCCTCGCGAGCCGTTGGGCGAAGAGCCAAGCGGCTCGTCAGCAACCTCACACCGCCAATTATTGCCGGAAACATTCACGGCAGCATTGCCGCAATTGCCGGCGAGCACAGCCTTGCCGCAGCGTTCGTTCGAACAACCCGTGCTCAGGGTGGGCGTTGCACGCGCGCAACCGTCTCCGCCTTTGCCCGCTGTGCCGATCGCAACTTATACGACGGCTGCTTCGGTGGCATTTTCGTCACCATCCCCACTGCTCTCTGTTCCTCTCCGCCTTGTCGGCGTGATCGGCCGGCTTTACGTCGTGTTGGAATCGGATCGTGGCCTCGTGCTATTAGATCAACATGCGGCGCATGAGCGGATTTTGTTCGAGCAAATGTTACAGCGATTGGAGCGCAAGGAGCATGCGCCGTCGCAGAAGTTGTTGCTGCCCGAAACCATCGAGTTATCGCCACGAGACGCGAATTTTATGCGTGTTCAGATTGAGGCGCTTACTCGGCTTGGCGTTAGTTTGAGCGAGTTTGGTGAACGCACGTTCCTGCTCGATGCATTACCGCCGTTTGTGAAGGTTGGTGATGCGCGACGCTTCACCCTCGATCTGGTCGATGAATTGAAGGCTGCAGGACAAGACGTGAATTCAGCTCGGCTCGGCGAGCATGTGATCGTGAAAACGGTTTGTCGTCATGCCGTGAAGGCCAATGATCCACTAGCAGGTCGCGAGCTGGAAAATCTTGTCGAAGATTTGCGCCGCTGCGCGATGCCTTACACTTGTCCTCATGGCCGCCCCACGATTATCGAAATGAATTACCGCGAATTGGAGCGAAAGTTTGGACGAACGCAGTGATTGAGTTGCCATGAAATCCGCACAAATACTTTTCATCACCGGCACGGATACGGGCGTTGGTAAGACCGTGTTTGCAGCCCTTTCTACCGTTTATCTGCGTCAGAACGGATTCCGTGTCGCTGCACTCAAGCCGCTTTGCTCTGGAGGTCGTCAGGACGCGCACACATTGCACGCAGCAGCGGCAAAGGTGATTTTGGTCGATGAGGTAAACCCGTGGTTTTTTCGTGCGCCGCTCGCACCCTTGCTGGCGGCGCGAAAAGAAAACAAACGCGTCAATTTGCGCGAGGTTGCAGCGCACATCAGGCGCATAGCGAAGCGATTTGAGGTTGTCGTTGTCGAGGGTGCAGGCGGATTGTTGAGTCCGCTGGGTGAGGATTTTGATTCTCGCGATTTGATTAAGGCGTTGAACGCTACACCAATCATCGTTTGCCCAAACAAGTTGGGTGCTGTGAACCAGGTGAGGCTAGTGTTGGAAGCGTTGCCTGCTGGCGCGAGGCGGAATGCGCGCGTGGTGCTAGTGAACCCCCAAAATCCGGACGCTGCGGGCCGGACGAATCTGCAGCTGCTCAGAGAGTATGTGGAGCTAGATCGGGTGCGCGTGATCCCATGGATTAAAATTTGACCTGAAGGCGGAAATCGTTTGCCAGTTGGTTGAGGCTTGAGTTGAATCCGTAAGTGACAAATCAAACAGGAAACGACCCAGCCACTTTGCATTCAAAAATCTTCGCCGCGATCTTCGGAGCTTTTTTAGGGCTGGCGTTGCTCAAGTTTGCCACACCTTCGGTGATGGACAAATTTGTCGAGTCGCCTACGACTGGCCTTGAGTGGTTGGTGTTCACCTGGCCGTTGAGAATGGTTTATCCCCTAATCGGCCTGCTGGTCCTGGCGGGATTGTTTGCGGTTCGGTTGAAAACAGTCGCGCCGCGCTGGTTGATGCTGATGCCAGCGATCTGGTTGGCGTGGCAGTTTCTTGCCGGAACGCAGAGCGTGGATTCCAAGCTAACTGATGGGGTGTTGGCCCACTTCCTAGTATGCGTGATCTGCTTTTATCTCGGCTGCCTTTGTTTGAATCGTGATGGATTGGTCACGTATCTTTTATTGCCTGTGGCGATTGCGTTTGGATGGATGCTTTATACGGGTTTTGACCAGCACTTCGGCGGCTTGCAGCGCACGCGTGATTACTTTTGGACCTATATCTATCCAGCGCAATCAAATGTGCCCCCGGAATACCTCAAGAAAATGTCGAGCGATCGCATTTTCTCCACGGTGTTTTATCCGAACGCCTTTGCCGGTGCTTTGCTGATGTTGTTGCCGTTGCTGCTGGCTTGGATTTGGCAGGCGAAGGAGCGTTTCACAGCGGGAGCGCGTGGTTTTCTGTGCGGTGTGCTGAGCTCGTGCGCGGCGGCCTGTTTGTATTGGTCGGGATCTAAGGGCGGGTGGCTGCTTGCATTCTTGATTAGCGTCGTGGCCGTCTTGCATCAGGAATTTTCGAAGCGATTGAAGCTGATCCTTGTTATTGTCTTTTTGGTGGTTGGTGGTGCCGGGTTTTATTGGAAGAATAAGGCTTACATGGAGCGCGGCGCAATGAGCGTGGTAGCTCGGCTTGATTATTGGCGCGCAGCTTGGCAAATAGCCGTTAGCAAACCCATCCTTGGCAGCGGTCCGGGTACATTTGCGATTGCCTACCAAGCCGTGAAGAAGCCAGAGTCCGAAATGGCGCGGCTCGCCCACAACGATTATTTGCAGCAAGCATCCGACTCCGGCATTCCGGGGTTGATCACCTATGCCGCGTTTGTGGGCGGGGTGTTGTGGATAGCCTATTGGCGGCTGGATTGGAGCAAAGCACCCGTGGTTTGTGGGGTTTGGTTGGGCTTAGTGGCTTCGTCCCTTCAATCCGCATTTGAATTCACACTATATGTGCCATCACTGGCTTGGACGGGGTTCACACTCGCCGGTTGGTTGCTCGGCAGCACGCGGGAAACGATTCGACAAAGTCCACCACCCGGCTGTAACCTGATGTTGCGATGAAGATTCTCTTCCTAAACGGCCCCAATCTGAACCTCCTTGGACAGCGCGAGCCGCAGGTTTATGGCGAAGCCACCTTGGCAGACATCGAGGCAATGGTTCGTAAACATGCTTGTGATCGCGGAGCGACAATAGATTTCCGTCAGACGAATTCTGAAGGCGAACTCGTGGGCTGGATTCAAGGAGCGCGGGGAATGTTTGATGCCATTGTTTTGAACGCTGCGGCTTACACGCATACGAGCGTCGCTCTCCGAGACGCAATTGCGGCAACGGGTGTTCCTACCATCGAAATCCATCTCTCGAATATCCATGCGCGGGAGGAATTTCGTCACACATCGCGCATCGCAGGAGTTTGTCGCGGTCAAATAGCTGGGTTCGGAGCATATTCCTACATTCTTGGAACAGAAGCGGCCATTAACATTACCGAGATTTAAAAAAGTTCGATATCGGTGGCGGTTTCCCAATGCGCCGAGCTAGTAGGGAAGGCTTTTGGGTGTTTATTCTTGACGGGTTTAATGCGTCTCTCTAAGCTGCACTTTAGTTTCGGTATGGACATAAGCATAGTCTTAGTTCGACTACTGCTTTTCAGTTCAAATGACAAAACGCTTGGATTCAAGCCATATAAAAAACAACTTTAACGACTATAAACTGTGGATCTAAAGGACATTAAAGCCATCATTGACCTGATGAAGAAGAACTCCGTTTCGGAGTTCGAGTTGGAAAAACAGGATTTCAAGATTCGTCTTAAGCGCGGAATGCCTGGAAACTCCATCCAATCCGAAGATGGCGGCCAGCAGATGATCGCTTATGCCCCTATGCCTGCTGCGCTTCCCGCCGCGAGCGGTGACGCACCAGCAGCAGCAGCGGTAGCGGCAGTCTCAAACGAAGTGGATATCAAGTCTCCGATGATCGGAACATTCTATCGCACGCCATCACCCGATGCCGCTGCATATGTCGAAGTCGGCACGGAGGTGAACCCGGATACCGTGGTTTGCATCATTGAAGCCATGAAGGTCATGAACGAGATCAAAGCCGAAGCCAAAGGCGTGATCACTCAGATATTAGTCGAAGGCGCGAAGCCTGTGGAGTTCGGTCAACCCTTGTTCAAGATTCGCCCGTTGTAATCCTTGTTGCCTGCGGATTTACCCCGCTCAACCACCAGCCCTACATGTTTGAGAAAATTCTCGTAGCCAACCGCGGCGAAATCGCAGTCCGCATCATCCGTGCGGCCAAGGAAATGAACATCCGTACCGTGGCGGTCTATTCAGAAGCGGACGCCAACTCCATGCATGTGCAAATCGCCGACGAAGCCATCTGCATAGGCAAATCCCCCTCAAATGAAAGCTATCTGCGCATTGACCGCATCATCAGCGCAGCTGAGATTGCCGACGTGGACGCGATTCATCCTGGATATGGCTTCCTATCGGAGAACGCCCACTTCGCGGAGGTTTGCGAGAGTTGTAATATCCGCTTTATAGGGCCGAGTGCGCGTGCGATGAATGCGCTCGAAGACAAAGCCATCAGCCGCAACCTAGCTAAGAAAGCGGGCGTGCCGACACCGCCCGGTTCCGATGGTATCGTCGAGAATGAAAAGGACGCACTCGTCGTGGCTAAACGCATCGGTTACCCAGTGATGATCAAAGCCGTCGCTGGTGGTGGCGGACGCGGAATGCGCGTGGCGCACAATGATATTTCTCTGGTTAAGGGTTATCACACAGCCCGCACCGAAGCGGACAAGTCGTTCGGTAACTCAGCAGTCTATATCGAGAAGTTTATTGAGAACCCCCACCACATCGAGTTCCAGATTCTTGGCGATAATCGTGGTAACATCATTCACCTGGGCGAACGCGATTGCTCCGTTCAGCGGCGCAACCAGAAGGTGGTCGAAGAAACACCCTCGCCGCTTATCGAAAACAAGTTTCCCAAACTCCGTAAAGAGATGGGAAAGGCCGCCATTCGCATCGCCGAAGCCGCGCATTATACCAACGCAGGCACGGTGGAATTCGTCGTAGACGACAAGGGCAATTATTACTTCCTAGAAGTCAATAAACGCATCCAGGTGGAACATCCCATTACGGAAGAAGTCACTGGTGTTGATTTGGTCCAGATGCAAATCCTCATCGCGTCCGGGGAGCAGTTGAAGATGTCGCAAAGTGATGTTCAATTCAAAGGACACGCCATCGAGTGCCGCATTAATGCGGAAGACCCTTTCGACGAATTCCGGCCAAGCCCTGGTCGCATTGAGATGTATTACCAACCTGGCGGCCGCGGCACGCGCGTGGACACTCACGCTTACGCTGGCTACACTATCCCACCGCACTACGATTCAATGATTGGCAAGCTCATCACTTACGGCAAAGACCGTCGTGAGGCGATGGACAAGATGAGCCGCGCACTCGGTGAATACTTGATAACTGGCGTCAAGACTACCATCTCGTTCCAGCAAGCAATTTTGCAGGATCCGAACTTCCGTCGCGGCGTTTACTCCACGACTTTCGTCGAACAACTTCTCAGCGGTGCCCGCCGCGAGTTGATTGAAGAGAAGGTTTGATCAGATCAAATCCAAACGAAAGCAGTGGCTCAGATTCGAATTACCGTGCGCGTAAGGGGGTTGGGTCATGTTTTGTGTTTCGAATGAAACAGGTCTAAATCCTTGGCGTTTTTTGTGAGTTAAAGTGGTTCGTGAACGATGAGTTCACAGCAATCAAAGTAACAACCTGCAGATTAAGTAGTTTGGAACAGTGATTTGGGGTGCTTCCTCAGGCAATCTTCAACTCGCTCTACGGCGCGAGGCTGCACGCGTTGGCGGATAGGGAGTAAACATCCGCGTCTACGGGGTGAACGATGGTGCCCCGTGAATCGTCGAAGAGTTTCAGGAAAGCTTTGAGTGGCAAAGCCGCTCCTGCTAGATTTCTACCGCGTCCACCAACACCTCGCTGTCGCCCTGGTCATCAAGCACAGGAACCAAAAGCAATGGAGACAACGATAATAAGGCGGCTTGATGGAAAATAAATTCGCCAGTGCATTCAAGCCGTTGCAACCGCAGCGAGAAACTCAAAACACTGCCTACCAGTATCTGCGCAAGCGGCACGCCGCTATGGATTACGCCACAGTTGGGCAAATGGGTGACGATTGGCTCCGGAGAAATCGAAAGCGTCCGACGCCGGGTCAGCCTAAAACAACTCAAGCTGGCAGGATATCGGTCGCCGCCAACGCCCAAGCCATACTCAACCTCCCCGTCGCCCGGGCCAACAACCTCTGGACCTCCTGCTGCTCAACTATTTGAACTGCACTTCGAATCTCAACCCTGTTAATAATGCCGCTCTTTCGCGCCAAACTAAGTTTGCCACGGTTCGGAGTTTTTGTTTAAATTTTCACTGTGGTGGACACCTAAACATGTGTCGCCCCCAAAAAAATATGCTGACTCAATCCGAACAAAACCTCGTGCTCGAAAAGACGCGCGAGTTGTGCTCCACCATTCTCGCCCAGCCAAACATGGGCACGATCCGCAAAAATATTGATTCTTTTATGTCGGACGACAAATCCAAGACCCAATACGAATCCCTTATGACCAAAGGTCAGGAGATGCACGAGAAACAGCATCGCTCGCTTCCGTTGAGTGGGGAGGAGGTTGGGGCTTTCGAGAAGCAACGCGAGGCAGTGTTGAACAACCCAGTGGCGCGAGGCTTCCTTGACGCGCAACAAGCCTTGCATCAGATCCAGGAAACAGTGACCCAACAGATCGTCAAGACTCTGGAACTCGGACGCCTGCCGAAGGAAGAGGATTTTGAGTCTGGCTCATGCGGTCATGGTTGCGGTTGCGACCACAATCATTGATAACAGACAGACGGTGTTGATTTCGCCTTGCGCGGAGTGCTTGTCGCTCCGCGCATTTTTTGTACATGCGTGGTTTAGTCTTTGTTGACTTCGCTGGCTGTCGCAGCACGTACAAGCCAATTGAACCGTCCTGCATGCGCCGCGCATGCGATCAATGGGGCAAAAGAAAAATGCTCATGAAATGCTCATGTAGTGGCCGCTGATAGAGCCGGATTGAATCGGACTGGGCTGCACAAGCGTAGTATACTGAAATATCGACCTCTTCGGGTTGCTTGACACCACCCCTTTCATTGCTATCCTAACGCGCTCTGGTTGGAGGGGGTTTCCCACCGCCGGAACATTTTAATTTTATGAAACGCCAGTATCAACCGTCAAAAATCCGCCGTAAACGCCAGCACGGATTCCTTAACCGCAATTCCACCAAGAGCGGCAAGGCCACCCTAGCGAATCGTCGCCGCGTGGGACGCAAGCGGCTCACGCCGGTCTGATTTGGCCATGTCGCCCGAATCGCCAGCCCGTCGCGGTCTGGGTCGTCGCTCCCGCATTAAGCAAGCGCGGGATTTTTTCCGGGTCCGACAGGCTGGTGAGCGCGCAGTAAAAGGCTGCCTAATCGCCAATTGGCTGCGTCTCCCGGCAGATTCCCTGTCGCGCCTAGGTGTAGTGGTCAGCAAAAAAGTTGGTAACGCTGTCGTCCGCAGTCGCGCCAAACGTTTGCTCCGCGAATCTTATCGGCAGCATCAACACGAATTCACCCAGCCACTCGATCTTGTGCTCGTCGCGCGTAATTCCATCAAAGAAAAAGATTTCGCCGGGGTTGAACGCGATGTCCTCTCTACCCTCCGTCAGGCGGGACTGATCAAGTGAACGTGGCTCAATACATCCTGCTCGGGCTGTTGCGGTTGTATCGCATGGTGATCTCACCTACTCTTGGTGCTTTTTTTGGTCCTACAGGCGGTTGCCGATTCACCCCCACTTGTTCGGCCTATGCCGCGCAGGCAGTCCGGGAGCATGGCGCCGCTCGCGGAAGTTGGCTTGCTACCGGACGCCTTTGCCGCTGCCATCCGTGGGGAGGACATGGTCGCGATCCTGTTCCCGGAAGGAATTGTTCAACCATAGAAGCATGCGTCGCACCGCTGGATGCGGTGCTGCTTGCACGACCAGTCATCCAAGCAAAAAAAGCGGTGACAAGTCACCGCATTCCATATTCTGAGACTCAGCCTATTGCTGCGTCGTCCTCAACCGTCATCTAAATAATTTCATGGATAGAAAAACAATCGCTGTAATGGTCGCCTGCATCGGATTCCTTTTCCTTTGGCAGGGCGTGCTGGTGCCAAAATATTTCATGGAGAAGCGCCCAGTATCGCCGGTCAATACCAGCGTCGCCCCCACAACCCCTTACAGGGGGACAACGAACGCCGCTGCTACCAGCGCTACAGTCGCGCCGGGCACAATCTTAGCGCGTTCCGATATTTCTACGAACGCCACAGAACAATTGCTCACCATCACGAACGAGAACGCTCGTTACATCTTCACCTCACGAGGCGGCGGATTGAAGGAGATTGAGCTGGTCAAATTTCCAGAAACCATCACACGCATCCACAAGGACAGCACCAATACACTGAAAGTCGCCACGCTCAACACTCACGCGCACTTGCCTGTGCTGGGGATTCTTGGCGGTGAAATGTTGTTGGGTGACGGAGTGTTCACGCTCGCGGCTATAGCCAACGGCGTTCGCGCGGAAAAAGCTTTACCCAGCGGACTCCGGGTTGTGAAGGATTTTATAATGGGGACGAACTATCTTGTTCACGCGAAAGTGCGATTTGAAAATACGTCAACCGGCACGCTCGCTTTGCCAATGCAAGAATGGGTCGTTGGAACTGCCATGCCGATGGGTGGCGACGATGACGGTAGCGCTGTGGGTATCATGTGGTATGACGGAGCGAAGGCAAAGACACATGAAACACTGACTTCCTATTTTGACAATAAAACCCTCGGCTGTTTCCCTGGCACGCCCAAGACAGAATACCGTGACGGCGCGAGCAATATCATCTGGACAGCGACGCACAACCAATTTTTCGCCAGCATCGTCATGCTGGACGCGCCGGCGGAACAGATTGTTTCGCGTGCGATTGAATTGCCGCGTCCAACCGAAGGCAAATTCAGCGCGACGAATAATCCTGCACGCAAAGGATTTGAGACAACGGTTCATTACCCTTCGACCACCCTTGAGACCGGCAAAACCATCGAGCGGAACGTGAATCTGTTCATAGGGCCAAAAGAATACAAGACACTCGCGAGCATCGCGGATCGCTACAATAACAACTCGGATCAAGCGATGGGATTCGGCTTCTTTGGATTCTTTTCCAAGGCATTGTTGCTCGTGATGAACTGGCTGCACAGCGCGCTTTCGGTCTCTTACGGCTGGGCCATCATCGTCATCACAGTGCTGTTGAAGATCATTTTCTGGCCGCTAACCGCTGCCAGCACACGCGCCTCACAAAAGATGGCCGCACTCGCTCCCCAGATCACTGCTCTGAAAGAAAAATACAAGGACGATCCCGCCAAGTTTTCAGCGAAGCAGATGGAGTTCTATAAAGAGAACAAGATCAACCCCGTGGCTGGCTGTTTGCCCATGCTCGTGCAGCTTCCCGTGTTCTTCGGTTTCTTCACGATGCTCCGCACCGCCATCGAATTGCGCGGTGCGAGCTTTCTGTGGGCCGTGGACTTGTCCAAGTCCGACACCATCTTCTTTGTTTCAGGATTCCCGATTAACCCCCTTCCATTGCTGTACATTAGCACCGCCATCTGGCAGACTCACGTCACGCCGATGTCACCCGGCATGGACCCCGCTCAAGCAAAAATGATGCGTTGGATGCCGCTCATGTTCCTCGTCATCCTCTACAATTTCTCCTCTGGCCTAGCGCTCTACATGACCGTCAACAACCTGTTGACGATTCTCCAGACAAAGATGACCAAAGCACCCGCTGCCGGAGTAATTCCACCCTCACCACTTACGTCTTCAGCATTGACGCCTGTCTCAAAAAAGAAAAAATAAGCCGGAAAAATTAAGAATCGTCGCTGACTTTGCCATCAACCAACCAGCCTCAACCACCACTAGCAATGTCCGCTCAACCCAAAGATACTCTCGACAAACTGCTCTCGCTACTTGGCTTCCCGGCGACCATTGAGGAACACAAGATTGAAGATGGAATCTTCCTCGATGTGAAAGCCGAGGATTCCGGTCGACTCATAGGACGGCAAGGCCAGACGCTTTCTGACCTGCAATATATCACGAACCGACTGCTGTTTCAGCAAGATCAGACCGTGCCAAAAGTCACTGTGGACGTTAGCGGCTATCGTGCTCAAGCACGCGAATCGTTGGTGAAAAAGATTCAAGAAGCAGCCGAGAAAGTTCGGCGTTGGGGTGACCCAGTGGAACTTGAACCAATGTCCGCCTTTGACCGCCGTGTCGTTCACCAAACACTCCGAGACGATCCCGACATTGAGACCCAAAGCATCGAATTGGAGGGCACAGACAAGAAGGCTATGCTCCTCCGTTCGAAGCATTGACTCTTGTCGCCCGCCGCCTGGGAAAACATATCACTCTGTTTTGGCTGAATTCACTTACACCTAGGCTAGGCTAGGCTAAGATTCAAGCTGTCGTGCGCTGAAAGGATTGGGGGTAATATTTTGCCTTAGCAATGAAAGAGGTCTAGATCCT
Source organism: Verrucomicrobiota bacterium (assembly GCA_008933055.1). GTDB lineage: Bacteria > Verrucomicrobiota > Verrucomicrobiia > Limisphaerales > JADLHS01 > JADLHS01. The sequence goes on from WBXK01000011.1 coordinate 27,932, forward strand.
TGGAGCTTTTTATAATTACGCCACAGTTCCGCAAAAAGGGGTTGAGGATCGGATCGCCAGAAATCGAGCGTGCCCACCGCCACGTCATCCTACAAAACCTCGAGCTCGCAGGAAGTCGGTGACCCCTAGCGCCCAAACCATGCTCCACCCGTTCGTGGTCCGCGCCAACAATCTCTGGACCTTCTACTGCTGAACGATTTGAACTGTACTTTGAATCTCACCCTGACCCAGTCCATCCGTTGACACTAGCGCAAGCGATGTCTAGCCTGCCGCGCATGTCGAAACTTCCGTTTGAACTCTTGCTCGCGCTGCGTTACCTGCGGCCCAAGCGGTCTTTTGTTTCGA
>WBXK01000012.1 GCA_008933055.1 Verrucomicrobiota bacterium
ATAAAGAAACCCTTAACAATCGCTACCGCCACCCCTGTCCCGACACAGGCAAAAGCGCCCGTCGCGGCGGGCAAACCAGTTGCAAAAATCGAGCCTAGGACTCGGATCATCACGGCAGCTGCGTCCATCGTGATTGAAGCCAAGGTCGATGTTGGTTTCGGTAACCATCTGTTCGTGCGGGGTCAAGGAGCAGGGCTTTCGTGGGAACGCGGCGTGCAATTGGAGAATGTGGATTCTTCGACGTGGCGGCTGACCGTTTCAGCCAAAGAGAAGCTGCAATTCAAATTTCTGCTCAATGACAGCCAGTGGGCGCAAGGCGAAGACGTGGTTGCCGTTCCCGGTAAAAAGACCGAAGTGACGCCTTTATTCTGATCATAGCCCCGACCAATGCGCCGCATCTCTACTCTGCCGCGTATGTCTTAGCTTTTGTTACACGCGCGACTTGTAGTGGAAAATGCAGTCTGCCACGACGGTAATCGTCTATTCGCCATTTCAAAAACGGTGAACACTTTGACGTCGTTGCTTTATTGCGTGAACTCCAGTAACGATTGAATTCGCGTCCGATATTCTGCAACGCAGCAATACCATCTTTTGCGAGCCGGCGTGCTTTCTTCGTGTTTCCCGCCGCAGTGGCTTTTTGCCACAGCATGATGTTGCAAGACTCCGCAGCCATGCGCGCAGCGAGATCGAGTTCAAGTTTCAACGACGCTCCGTTGGCAGAATCTGGCTCGGCCTTTGCGAGTGTCTCGCGTTGCTTCTGAACTTCCGCGCGGGCGGCGAAGATGTTCTTTGTATTGATTCGTGCATAATACTTCAGACCGCTGCGGCAGAATAATTCCCTTGTTTCCGGCGGCGGTGCTGCGATGACCGCGCCGAAAGGTGTGATGTTGGATTCGAGATAATCAAACTTCTGATGGGCGCAACCGAGGGCGATGGCGGCCTTGGCTACTTTCTGTGTCGGGTCTTCGTAAACATCACGGCTCAGGACGGCCACCAGCAACTTTTCATCAAACGATTTGCTGCACCAACTGTGCGCCGCGCCAATGACGTAAAGCGGCCAGCTGACCGCGAGCGGTTGCGGATGGCCGCCGTCACCCCAGTCGGTGTTGAGATAACCGATCGCGCCATGTTTGCGACCTGCTTTGGCAGCGAACTTCAAATTGGCCAAGGCAGTGTCGTGGCGGCCGAGCAGCGTCATCCACGTTGCCGTGCCGGGGCAGACGTAGAACGGAATTTTGGACTTCGCGAATGTCGCGGCTTCCTTGTCGAAGGGATGCGTCGCTTCGTAACCCCAGTTCAGCGCGATGACGTTCTTCGGGAGTTTGCTGATCAATTCCGGGTGCTTCAAAATGATGTCGCCCCAGAACATCATGCGGCGACCGCGATTGGTCGCTTCTCGCTGAATCTGTCTCAGGAAGTTCACATAAACGCGACCTTTGCCCCGCCGCTCGCACAGTTGCTTACTTTGGCCGCGACCCAAATCCCAAGTCTCATCGCAGCCGACGTTCAGGAACTTGCTGGAGAAGTTCGGCAGCAACTCGTCATAAAGCTTGCGGATGAATCTAATCGTGCTGGGATTATTCGGCGCGAGCGTGGTGGGGAAGCGCACGAAATCGCCCGTCGAACCTTCATACGGTTTGGAGACTTCCGCGAGTTTCTTGACCTTGGGATGTTCGAGGAAATAGCGCAGATGGCCGAACGAGTTTTGATTCGGCACCAGATCAATGCCGAGTTCGCGGCAGCGTGCATCGAGCGTACGGATCTCCGCCGCCGTAAGCGCGCCCCAGCTTTGCCACACGGATTTGTAGTTGCGATACGCGAACGTGTGTTCAGTGTAGAGTTGAAACTCGTTGATCTTGAAATCCGCCAACCGCTCAACGAGATCGAGCAATGTTTCCAGCTTTGGCACGCGGCCCCTAGAGATATCGAGCATCACGCCGCGCCGCGCGAAATCCGGCCAGTCGCGAATCTTGAGGTAGGGTAGGCGGCGACCGTATTCACGGAGCAACTGTCTTAAGGTTGCTCCAGCCGCAAGTAATCCTCCGGCCTCGCGGTATTCGATGCGCACGCCGTGCCGGCCAATGGTTAGCGAGTAACCTTCGGGATGATTGGGAGCTTTTTGGCTGCGAACCCAAGCTATGCCCAGAAGCGGCTGGTCTTTCGGCAAAACAAATATCCCCGCCTGCTGTTTGAGCGAGCGGGGAAAGGGGAGCAGATTCATGTTGTAGCAGCGATCTGTGACCGCCGAGTTTTGTGACGACGCCCACAGAGCGTCGCTACAAATCATTTCGCAATCATGCCGCTGTTGCGCGCGAAGTTGAACAATCCGCCCGCATCCACCACGGGACGAACGTCGCCCAGCGGTTTGAATTGATATACCTTGCCGGTGGCTTGCACGGTCACGCTGGCTTTGTCGAGGTCCACGGTAACGACATCCCCTGTCTTGAGGATGTCGCAGAGGCGGTCGGCGCATTCGCAGGGGTAAAGTTCGCCGGTGGCGACGCAGTTGCGGAAGAAGATGCGCGCGAAACTTTCCGCGAGCACGATCTCGCAATTCGCCGAACCCATCGCGATGGGCGCGTGTTCGCGGGAGCTGCCGCAGCCGAAATTCTTTCCGGCCACGACGATGGGATAATCGCTGTCGAGCTGGCCGTCTTTGACGTAGCGGGTGGCATAGAGCGATTTGGGCAGGCCGTCGAGGGCGTAGCTGCCGAGTTTCTCATATTCCTCGGCGATGGTGGGCACGAGGTTCAGGTATTGCGCGGAGATGATCTGGTCGGTGTCAATGTTGTCGCGCACCACATAAACCTGGCCGGTAAAAACAGACTTCGTCATGGATAAAGTGTGCGGCGGAGGAGGGGAGTTTTCAATCAGATTTCCAATGGGGTCTAACCACGAATGGACCCGAATCAGACGAATAAGTGAAGGCTTCGACTTGAATGAGGCTTATTTTCCGATGTGGTTCAACCCTCGGCCTTGATCATTGCTTGCGCCAGCAACAGATGTTCCAACGCTTGTTTCACAGGGTTTTCGGTAGAGTAAGGATTTCCATACGGCTGCCAACCGCAGGCGATATGTTTGTTTACGGCCTCGTCTAGTTCCCGGGGATTGTTTCCGAATGCAGTGGTGTATTCTTTGACTTTCATCTGCTGAAATTAAATGGACGCTGTCAACTTCCAAGCCTGAAATCTGCGGCTGGCGACGCCCCCAATTCCCTAAGATGAGATTCAATCGGCGTCACTGATGGACATCAAGGTTCGAGCAATGAACGAATAGGCGCGGCGGGATTTTCCTTCCGTTCGCGCAGGATGCGTTCGAGTCGCTGCTGGCAAACCCATGCTTCGATTTCATGCCAGTTCAAATTGTCCCGCCCGATGGAAGTAGTCGCCGTTCTATCGGAGATGAAGTGTGGACGAAATCTCCACTTGGTCAGGTCTTTGACCTGGTCAAGCCCCCCAAGTATGCGCAATGATTCGAATGCCCAGAACGTGTCGCTACTATCTCCGAAAATAACAAAACCGTCGCCCTGCTTGACCGAACCAAACAGACCCTCGCCATGATGAAATCGGAGAATGCCGCGAATGCAGGCGTTCCGGTCCACGCGAGATAATGCTCCGAAACTCTCCAGAACAACGAGCGAGGAATACGTTTCTGAAATAGGATCAGAACCGAAGGTCAGAAACAGGCCGTGAAGTAACTTGGGAAACGGTAGTTTGCGGCGGTCAGCAGGAAGTTGTTCATTCAATACCTGATGCTTTAGTAACGCTTCAGTGGCGGGGCTTCCGTCCACGTCCTCGATACAGCCAAGCTGTTTCAAGCATGCGATCCGCCGGGCGATTTCGACGGCATTCAATGCCGAGTAACCCGTTGGTGTGAGATCGTAATTGCTAACTTGCACTATTTCCGGCTCGAACCATCGTTGCCTCGTTATTTTCGGAGCATTACGAATGCTCTGTCGGATTTGTTCTGGCGAAAGTCCAAAATCTTCCCTCGAAAGCCAGCCATTGATGACCGCTCTCAAAAGGTCTGGGCTGCCCAACAGAGAGTCCAGCCGTTCCAGATGCGATTTTGAAGGGAGGTTAAAATGGGTGAGCAATTCACCGCGAAGAGACACCCATGCGTTCGATTCGATGCACGCGGGCGGAGGTAGCACATATACCGTCAAGAACTTCCCGGGCGCTAGGCGCGACAAATGGCCTTGTGCCGCCAAGTTTGTGCCGATGAATGATAGTGTTGCCCTAACATCCGCTTCGGTGCAGGCAATCGGCTTAAGGTGCCGCCCGCTGACCATGCTCATCTTGTCGTTATGCCAATTCATCACCATTGCGAGAGCCATCACCACCACAGAGACAGCCAACACCCAGCGCATCCAACGGGTCGAAGCGGAACGACGCGGGGGAACGACAAAGACATCCGATTCAGGCGAGTTTCCCAGCACGCGTTTTGCGGCTTCCAAATCTCCTACGGCAAAACTTTGCCAAGCATTCTGCGCGACCAAAGCGACTTGTTCTTCCAGTTTCTCGGCATTGATAGAACCCGGCTTCAAGTTATGCATTTCTGATTCGTCGCTAGTTCCACAATGCGCAGTGACTGAACCATCCCACATCAACAGCAGGAACGAACAGTGCCTGTTCATGGGGACGAACGTGTCCATCATGTTTGCCGAAAAATTCGGTTTTACGGGAGGGAGTCTCAATGCCAAACCGCTAGTTTCCCAACGAAAGTTTACAACTAGCCAATGCGACCCAAGAAACCGGGCGTATGCGAGTAGGGATTGACGATTCAGTTGAGCTGTTGATGAGATTATTTCGGCTGAAATGGGAGGTTGCAACAAGCCCTGTGATGCGCGGAGAAACAGACTGTAATCCATGCGCGCTGGGCGGTGTTTGAAAATGAAAAGGAAAAGAATCGTCCCTGCCAGCATCGGTAGTTGACCGAGGCTCGAAGGAATCCAGCCCGCTGCGAGTGCTAGAAGTCCGATTGTGATTACAACGCAATAAGCAAACATACCAACCTGAAAAGGATTGCGATGGATGGCTAGTAACCTGGCAGGCATGAGAGTGATGAGGAAGATAAAGATGCCAAGGGCGATATGGAGACCTTTGATGCCCCATGCCGCAGCCATGGAGTGATTAAAAACGGCGAACAGAATAATCAACAATGGAAATCCCCAAAGGAAACTTCGGAAGAATTTCCCGTAAAGCTGCGGTCGGAAACCATCTTGATCGAGAAAATTCCGATGCTCTAATTTGGAGAACCGCCACGCGAAAAGAATTCCAGGCAAGCTGCCGATGACCGAGATTAAAGGGAAAAACCATGAGAACAATCCCACCTTCGCGACGCTGCCAAAAGTTTTTGCGCCAATGCTGGCAATGATTGATCCACCTGCGGTCGCAGCTTTTGCTGAGGACGATGCAAACACGCCAGCCATGATCGCGGGAACGAGCGTTTTGGACGGACTCAATTTTGCGAGCGAGCCTGCGAGTTTTTCCTCCAGCCTTTCGCGCATGGCGGCGCGGGCACGATGCAGGCGCACCCGCAAAGCGGATTCGGAAATGCCCAGAGCCGTCGCTGCCTCAGTTCCGCTTTTGCCTTCGATGTAAAACAGCACGAGACATTCGCGATGCGCGGCGGGAAGTTCAGCGAGGGTCTGGCGCAACGTCTCCGGCGTATGGAGTGGATCAGCTTCGCCGGTGGGATTGTGGTCAACGGCAGTAGCGGGGTGTTCCAAAGCCCAGCGTTCGCGTTTGTTGAGTTCGCGGCGATGACGAAGCCCGAGATTGATGGCGGCATTGCGGGCGACGGAGGTGATCCAACCGGAGAACTTCGCGCCGTCGCCGAGCAACCACAGTCGTCGGTAGCCGCGAATGAATGCTTCCTGCGTGGCTTCCTCCGCGAGCGCAGCATCGCCGAGCCTGCTCCAAGCCACGGCGAAAACGCGACGCTCATGGCGTTCCACGAGTTCGCGATAGCGTTCCGCATCTCCATTGCGCACGGCGGCGACGGCTGCGGCGTCTTGTCCCAAGTCGTTCAAGGTTTTATCCATCATTCACACGCAAGACAACGCTGGCGAGGAATTGTTACAACGTAGCGGCAGGCAAGATGCCTGCCGCTAAAGGATCATGGCGGGAAACCGATGGCGAGTTTTACGGCGGAATACTCCGGGTGAATTTTCCCATTGCGCGCACGGATGATGAGTTCAGGCTCAATCCACGTCTGCCCACGAAACCAATCTGGCAAATCGTCAGCCCGCATCATGCCGAACAATCCTACGAGCGGCGGATCGCCCTCGCGGAAGACGACGGGGCGACGTCGCACGATGACCAGGTTGGCGGCCTTGGCTCCGGCTTCAACGCGGGCGAGTTGCGCTGGTTCAACGGGGAATACGCAGGCGAAGAATCCTCCGGGCGCGAGATGTTTGGCGGCAGTGGAGCAATAATCCGCAACCGTGCCGCGCAATTCGAAGCGGCAGGCGAGCTTTTGCGGATGCTCGCTCTTCACGCCAGCGTCCGGTGGAAAATACGGCGGGCTGCCGGTGATGAGATCAAACTTCTCTTCTGGTTTGAGAATCCCCGTGTCTCGGAAATCGCCTTTGCGAATGTCGTAGCGGTGGGTGAGTCCGTTGTAGCGCGCGGATTTTTTTGCGAGTGCGATGCTGTCGGTCTGCGCTTCAATGGTGACGAACTTTGCTCCCGGCAATCGCCATGCCGAAATCATTCCGACCGTGCCGATGCCACTGCCGAGATCGAGCGCGGTTTGCGCCGTGGGACACCAACTCGTGCCGTACCACGCGGTGAGGATGTCATCAGTTGAGAATCTGTGTCCGTCGCGCAATTGAAACAGGCGGAAGTGGCCACTGATGGCGTCCAGTGTTTCATGCGATTCAACGATTGCGCCGGAAGCAAGTCCGGGCGGAATCGTCCCCGGCTTGGCCCAACCTTTGAAATGAGTTGGTTCGCTCACAGTGAAATGAATTCTGCGCGCAACGTTTTCTCCAGATGCAACACGGCGACGCTGCGTTCTGCGCCTTGTTTAGGTTGGCCAGAGTAACCGGGGTTGATGAACAACACGCCGTTGATCGTTTCCTCGAAATGGCGATGCGTGTGGCCGAAGAGGACGACTTGCGACTGTGCGCGCTTGATCTGCGCATCCAATTCCGCCGTGAGCGAGCGGGGTGAAACGATGTGATGAATGAGGAACTTCCATCCGCCCAGGGTCGGTGTCTCTGTGAGTTGTATCCAGTTTGAGGAATCAGTATTTCCTAAGACTGCAGTGACGGGTGCAATGGATTCCATTTGGGCGAGCAAGCGATCCGGTCCGATGTCGCCCGCGTGCAGGATGTGATCAACATCACCAAAAATCTTCGGCAATCGTGGGTCGAGGAAGCCGTGAGTGTCGGAGATCAAGCCTATCTTCATTTGGTGCCTTGTGGGTTCAAAGTTGAAGGGTGCAAGTTGATGTTTCGCGGGGCTTGTTGGAGGGGAGAGCTTTCAACTTTTCACCTGCAGCTTATAACTCAGTTACGTTTTCGCTTCCTCCGCTTCGGTGGCGGGTTCGTTAGAAGGCTCGCACGTGCCCGCTTCCTTATCAGCGGGAGATTCGGCGGGCGCAGTGAATTTGACCGAGCTGACGAACAGGGCGGTGAACAGTCCGCTGCTTATCAGAGTGTTGCGGAAAAATTCCCATGTCGTGGGATGTATATCGGGTCGTCCGATGGTGAGCGCCTGAATCCAGCCAGCCAAGGTTTTAGCGTAAGCAGAATCGTTAAGCCATGAAGCCGTATTCGTGATGAGATAAAACAAGACCGCACCAAGCAATCCACCGCCAAGCAGCTTGAACCAACCATCACGTTCCGAGAAGGTTTTTCCGATGGCGACAATGGCGACAAATCCCAAGGTCTTCACCAACATGTACCAACTGAAAACCGTTTCGTGATAGTAGAAAACATTGAGCGCGATGTCCGTTGCCAGCAGCGTGCCGAGCGGCAGCCACCACGCCATTGCGCCGCTGAAATAAACCGCGCCGCAGAACGCCATGGCGTAGGCCGCGCTGAAATTTTTCGGCAGCACGCCCGGGATTCGCGACAACGCGAACACCAGCATCAAGAGCACAGGGAGAAATTTATTCCACTTTCCAGTCACGCAGAGGAATGATAGTTCACTGCCCACCTTGGACAAGCTTTTCGACATCCTCCACGAAGACGACGAGTTGCTCGTCATCAATAAACCCGCCGACCTTGTCTGTCATCCGACGAAAGGCGACCAATACTCCAGTCTGATCAGTCGTGTGCGCTTGCATCTGGGCGTGGACAGCAAGCCTCATCTGGTGAATCGCCTAGATCGTGAGACGAGCGGCGTGACTCTCGTGGCGAAGACGGCTGTGGTGGCGGGTGAGTTGGGGAAGCTTTGGGAGGCGCGCGTTGTGCAGAAGGAATACGTCGCCATCGTTCACGGTCATGTTCGCGAGGAACACGGATTGATCGACGCGCCGCTTGGCAAAGACGAGCAGAGCATCGTGGCAATCAAGGATTGCGTGCGCGTGGATGGAGCGGCGTCGCAAACGGAGTATTCGACGGAGCGGCGTTTTGTGCGTGAGTTGCCCCTGCCCCCGTCCCTCTCCCCAGCGGATGGAGCGAGGGCGGGCGACAGGGCGGGTGAGGGGGATTTCTCTCTCCTCCGCCTTTTGCCGCGCACGGGTCGCAAACACCAGATCCGCATCCACCTCTCGCACATCGGTCATCCCATCGTGGGTGACAAGATTTATGGCGGTGATGTGGACTTGTATCTCGCATTGGTGGAAGGGCGATTGACAGACGAGCAGCGGGTGAAATTGATTTTGCCAAATCATGCCCTGCACGCGAGCGCATTGCGATTTGAGTGGCGGGGCAGGGCTGTGGAATTCCGTTGTGAACCGGAGGCGTGGTTCAGGGAGTTTGTTGCCTGTTAAAGGTGCAGGTTGAAAGTTTTGCAAGCCAGGGTGCTGGCTAAGCAACTTGTAACCTTCAATCTAAATCATGCCACCCTTAACCCGCCCGCTTTCCGGCTTGATTCAAAAACGTTTCGCACGAATCCTCTGCGCATGGAAAAACCTGATCAACTCCACGAACTCTGGCGAATGCAAGATGCCCTGAACAAGCGCATCGGCGTCCAGATGGACGGCATGAGCGACGAAGACAAGGCCAAATGGATACTCAATTACTCCCGCGCTATGACGCAGGAGATGGCCGAACTTGTGGACAGCGTGCCCTGGAAATGGTGGGCAAAGTATCAGAAGTTTGACGAACAGAACGCGCGCGTGGAGGTAGTGGACTTGTTTCACTTCCTCATCAGCATGGCGCAGGTGCTTGGCATGAGTGCAGACGATGTGTTCAACGCTTACATCAAGAAGAACGAGGTGAATTTCAAGCGGCAGGAGAGCGGTTACACTCAGAAGGACGAGCACGATTCCAAACACATCTGACCTGTGGCAAAATCACAAACCAATCTTGCCGCCGGAGTAAAGGTTCCCGCGCGTTGGCGCAAGGAGGTCGAAAGCGTTCTCATCACCGATAAAATGCTGGCCAAGCGCATCGCGGAATTGGCGCGCGAGATCGTGCGTGATTTTGCTGGGCGCGAAATGGTTGTCGTATCGTTGCTCAATGGCACGGTGATGTTCATCGGCGATCTCATACGGCATCTCTCGCATCCGTTGAGATTGGATTTTATCGGCGTGTCCAGTTACGGCAAAGGCACGGAGTCTGGTGACCTTGTTTTCACCAAGGAGTTGCGCCTCGATGTACGCGGTCGGCATGTGTTGCTCGTTGATGACATCTTGGATACGGGACGAACGCTTTCACGCGTGACGGCAAAACTTCGCGCGCTCAAGCCGCGCAGTATGAAAATTTGCGTGTTGCTCGACAAGCCATCGCGCCGCATCGAGAAGGTGAAAGTGGATTACACCGGGTTCACCATCCCGGACAAGTTCGTGATCGGCTACGGATTGGATTTCGCGGAGAAGTATCGCAACCTGCCTTTTGTGGGTGTGCTTAAGCCAGAAATGTATCGGGAATGACGTGTGTGGTGCGGTGGGGGCTGACGGAATAAAAAACGAAACACGACCGGGCTGGAAACGCGTTTCATTCCACAATAAAAGTCTTCTGCATGAAAACACACATCAGTCTGGCGGTCATTTGCGCATTTGTTTTTTGTTGTTTGATGAAGATTGAACACTCCGCACTCGGACAGGAGCCCGTGAAATTATCAGCGACCATTGGCGAGGAGAAGTTGATCTTAGAAAAAGAGTTAACGCTTTCAGATGGGACTTTCAAAATGCAATTGGTGAACCGGCCCTACATTGAAGTCTTTCAATGGCCTAAGCAGGTTGGTCGTTTTCTCACGAATGAAGGTCTTACCATGGAAGTAAAAAATCCCTATTCGTTCTACGAACGGAACGACTGCAGCCTGTATTTGGCGCGGAAAACAGCACCTCAATCACCAGATTTACGGAAAACAGAGTGGTTTTGGTCTGCCGACATTATTGCGGCCGAGAATACGAATGAGCTTTTAATGGCGACATCAACAGGAAATCGATTTGGCTTTTTCCGAATTGCAGTCTCTGGAAATCCGGGCGACAACGTTTACAAAAATTATGTCAAGCAAAGGTTAGAATTGGGGACAGGAAAACCGCCGCTTGTGGAAATTTTAGAGATTGAAAGGTTAGTTCCACCGCTTGAGGTGACAGTGCCAATTGGGGATGAGATAAAGGTGCGGAAGATTTCACTTGGTCTCAAAGACGATGGATTCACAGTCTCGACTTAGGTATCAGATGAAAAGCCGCTAATTTTTCATTACATCACAAGCCGTCGTAAATGGAGCGTGGAAAAACCAAATCATAAAAGATAACGGGATCTCAAGAACCAATTGCCTGCATGGCCGATATTCATTTTCAATGCTAGTGACCGTACACTTCTATTCCTACTTCAGGGAGCTCACGGGTTGTGGTGAGATAAACGAAACTCTCCATAGCGGTGACACGCTCGGAGTTTTGCACGATCAACTGATGGCGCGCTTTCCAAGGCTCGTCACGATGAGAAAATCCACCTTGCTCGCTGTGGGCGTGGAGTATCAGACCCGTGATTATGTGTTAAGGGACGGCGATGAAGTGTCATTGTTTCCACCGGTCCAAGGCGGTTGATGGAGTGCAGGATGAAAAAACAACTCACCATCACTACCGAAACAATCAACGAAACGGACTTGATCGCTACCCGGACGATGTCCGTTGGCATGGGCGCGGTGGTGAGTTTTCTCGGAGTTGTGCGCGGTATTGAGGAAGGCAAAGCAATTTCTGCCATCGATTACGAGGCTTTCGAAAAGATGGCGCAGCATCAGTTCAATCTACTTTTCGAGGAGATGGCGAAGCGTTGGCCTATTGAATCAGTGCGTCTTGTCCATCGCATCGGGGTGGTGAAAATTAATGAGCCGTCGCTCTGGGTGGAGATTGTCACTCCGCATCGCGGTGAAGCTTTTGCGGCGTGTCAGTGGCTGATTGACGAGATGAAACGCGTCGTTCCGATCTGGAAGAAGACCATCGATTGACGGGGGGGTGAAACTCCTCCAAAAAAACGCCGGAGTGATCGGAGGCAGTGGTTTAGCCAAAACATAAGAGATTCAAACGTCAGTCAGGATGGCTCAGAAACGACTTTGATTCCAAAGGAAAGCCAATCCAAGGTCAAAACCAAATCTATTATTTTGAATCAGCTTTTATCCTGGTTTTTGCTTAGATTTCCCCCGCAACCAGAACGCGCCTCAATACGCAGACCTGAAATTGCGTTGAACCGCGCTTGACGGTTGCGCTCACAATCTTCACAGTTTCGAATCATTTGGCCGCGATTTCGGCCTCGCAACATTATATGAGCAACGCAAACTCGTTCGATTCGCAGACGCTAAGACAATTTGACCTCGGCACTGGCAAAGAAGGCAGCTTCTACTCGCTGCTTGGGCTGGAAAAGGCTGGGGTCGGTCCGATATCCAAACTGCCCGTCTCCATCCGTATCGTGCTGGAATCGGTCCTGCGCAATTGCGACGGCAAACGCGTGAGCGAAGCCGCCGTCCGCGCGCTTGCCAATTGGAAACCCGTCGAGGAGCGCACGGAGGAAATCCCGTTCGTTGTCGCGCGCATCGTGTTGCAGGACTTCACCGGTGTGCCGTTGCTAGTGGATTTGGCTGCCATGCGTAGCGCCGTCGCCAAGCTCGGCAAGAATCCCAAGATTATAGAGCCGCTCGTGCCCGTGGACCTCGTGGTGGATCACTCGGTGCAGGTGGATTTCTCTGGCGGCTCTGATTCGATGGAGCGCAATCTGGATCTCGAATTCACGCGCAACCGCGAACGTTATCAATTTCTCAAGTGGGGCATGCAGGCGTTCGAAACGTTTAAGGTTGTTCCGCCCGGCATCGGCATTGTTCACCAGGTGAACCTTGAATACCTCGCCAAGGGAGTGCTCAGCGCGAATGGCGTTTATTATCCCGATACACTCGTCGGCACAGACTCACACACGACGATGATCAATGGCCTTGGCATCGTGGGCTGGGGTGTTGGCGGCATCGAAGCCGAAGCCGGTATGTTGGGACAACCCGTTTATTTTCTTACGCCCGATGTGGTCGGCGTGCATCTTACCGGTGCGATTCGCGAAGGCGTCACCGCCACCGATGTGGCGCTCACTATCACACAAATGCTCCGCAAGGCCAAGGTCGTCGGCAAATTCGTGGAGTTCTTCGGCGCGGGCGCGGGCGCGTTGCCGCTGGTGGATCGCGCGACCATCGCCAACATGGCTCCTGAATACGGCGCGACGATGGGCTTCTTCCCGATTGATGAGGAATGCACAAACTATCTCCGAGCCACCGGTCGATCGAACGGCGATTGCAAGCTCTACGAAAATTACTACCGAGCTCAAGGTCTGTGGGGCATGCCGCAACTCGGTGACATCGAATACTCGCAACTGATCGAACTTGACCTCGCGACTGTGAAGCCGAGCGTCGCCGGTCCGAAGCGTCCACAGGACCGCATCGAGCTGCCAAACCTGCGCCGCGAGTTCTTTGCATCCCTGCAACGCCCGACTAACGAAAACGGTTTTGGTAAAACGCGGCAGGATTCCGCCAAGTCGGTGAAGATCGAAACCATCACAAAGAAGAAAGCCAAGATCGGCACCGGCTCGGTGCTCATCGCCGCGATCACGAGCTGCACTAACACGTCGAACCCGAGCGTGATGCTCGCGGCTGGTTTGCTCGCTAAGAAGGCGGTAGAAAAAGGTTTGTCGGTGAACCCGGCAGTGAAGGCCTCGCTTGCTCCCGGTTCACGAGTCGTCACTGATTATCTCAAGAAGACGAACCTCCAGAAGTATCTCAACAAGCTGCGCTTTAATCTCGTCGGCTATGGCTGCACGACTTGTATCGGCAACTCCGGCCCGCTCGACGCGAACATCGAAGACGCCGTGGTGAAGAACGATTTCGTCGCCGCCAGCGTGCTGTCTGGCAACCGCAATTTCGAAGCGCGGGTGCACCAGAACATTAAGGCTAACTTCCTAATGTCGCCGCCGCTGGTTGTCGCGTTCGCGCTCGCGGGTCGCGTGGACATTGATCTAAGTTGTGAATCGCTAGGCAATGACTTCTCTGGCAACCCGGTGTTCCTCGCAGATATCTGGCCGACCTTGCAGGAAGTCCGTGATGCGATGGAATCCGCGCTCAAGCCAGAGATCTTCCGCAAGCTCTACAAGGATTTTGCCGCGCAGAATCCGAAGTGGAATGAGATTCCCTCTTCCGTTGGGAACGTTTACGAATGGGACCGAAACTCGACCTATATCCAAGAGCCGCCGTTCTTCGAGAACTTCGCCATGACGCCCGGCAGCATCGCCCCAATCACCGGCGCAAAACCGCTCGCGATTTTCGGCGATAGTGTGACTACCGATCACATTTCTCCTGCTGGTGCCATCAAGAAGAGTTCGCCCGCAGGAAAATACCTGCAAGCGAATGGCGTCGAACCCGTTGACTTCAACAGCTACGGATCACGTCGCGGCAACGACCGAATCATGACGCGTGGCACGTTCGCCAACGTTCGCATCAAGAACCTAATGCTTGGCGGTCAGGAAGGTGGCGATACCGTATTCCTCACCAAAGAAGCCGCGCAGCCTGAGAAGATTTCCATCTACGACGCGGCGATGGAATACAAGAAGACCAACACCCCGCTCATCGTCATCGCCGGTCAGGAATACGGCACGGGTTCATCCCGCGACTGGGCGGCGAAAGGCACGAACCTTCTCGGCGTGAAAGCCGTCGTGGCGCAGAGCTTCGAACGCATCCACCGCAGCAACCTCGTCGGCATGGGCGTGCTGCCGCTGCAATTCAAGGACGGCACGACCGCGCAAAGCCTCAAGCTTGATGGCTCCGAGACCTACGACGTCATAGGCCTCGATGCGAACATCAAGCCGCAACAAGATCTGACGCTCAAGATCACGCGCCAAGACGGCAGCGTAGAAAACGTCAACGTCCGCTGCCGCATCGATACGCCTATTGAGATCGACTACTACCAGCACGGCGGAATTCTGCCTTATGTGTTGCGGCAGTTGGTGGCGAAGGCATGACGCCGCATCACCTAATTTTCTCTGATAATCTCCACGAGCCGCGCATCGCGCGGCTCTTTTTTTGATTTCTTACCACCCGGACTTCCCCTGGTCTCGTTTACCGGGTATCACCGGACCTATAAGGCAGAAGTTCCCTCGTTGTTGTAAAGTCCGATGCGGCGTATGAGTTTTACATGATTCAACAATGAATCGGATTTAGAACCGGGAGAAAAATGGAAACGACGCACATATGGCTGGTCAACATCATGGCACTTCAAGTGATTTGCCTGATTAGTATGGGATTTCAAATCTGTTGCTTGGCGAAACGCGACCCCTTTTTAGCCAAGGTAAAAGCTTACCATCAAACGCTTGTGTGCGTCAGACAATCCCCTCGTGTATCAATTTTGCAGCGGTAATAAAAACTTCTAAGCAATTCTCACCTCATTTTTATGAACGACCAGATTCGACTCTTGATCGTGGATGATCATCCTATAATGCGCCGTGGCTTGACCATGTGCTTTTCACAACAGCCGCGTTTCAAAATTGTAGGCGAAGCCTGCGATGGTCGTGATGCCCTCTGCAAGACGCGGGATTTGAAGCCCGAAATCGTGCTGATGGACATTGACATGCCGCAAATGAACGGTCTGGCTGTGACCGACCTTTTGCGGCGCGAGATGCCGGAGGTGAAAGTGTTAATTCTCTCAATGTATGCGAATACGGATTACGTGATGCGCATCATCCAATGCGGAGCGCGGGGTTTCGTGATCAAGGAAGCACCTACGGATGAACTCATGCAAGCGATTGAGACTGTCCATTCAGGCGGCTCGCATTTCAGTCCTGATGTGGCGCGAGTGGCTTTGAATCATGTGGTTCGCGGTAACAAAGGAGAGCATGCAGCTCCGATCATGCGTTTGACTCCGCGTGAACGTGAGGTGTTGCTTCACATCGCGGACGGATTGAGTAACAAGGAAATTGCGTGCGCCCTCCAGATCGGCGCACGAACGGTAGAGACGCATCGCGAACGCATTATGCGCAAGCTAGACATCCACAGCATCGCGGGGCTGACACGTTTTGCGATTTCCCAAGGGTTGGTTTCTCTGACGCCGCCGCGACCGCCAGTTCTGCAGATGTTGCCTCAGATGCATGCGGCTGCAGCTTGAATGGCTATGGCGGAGAATGGTTAATCAAACGCGGTGTTAGCTAGCTGCAACGCCGGGTAATTACTCACAAGTCGATGCGAATAGATTGTCGCTAAGAAACCTTTGCGTGAGGTCACAGAATCAGGTCTGATGTCTGGCGAATGATTGATTCCTTTTCCGAGAGTGCAGGTGCTGCGCCTGATTTGAAGAAGACGCGGCGACGTAAAGCTAAAACTCACGACGCCAACCGGGCTGACCGGTTGCCGCCACATTCCACGGAAGCAGAGCAGGGGGTCTTGGGGTGCGTGCTTCTCTCGCCGAACGATTGCCTCGGTCAGTGCATCGAGAAATTTAAGGCTGGGCCAGAAGTGTTTTACGATCTGCGTCACCAGACGATCTATGAAGCCGTGGCGGCGATGTATGACAAGCGTGAGCCGATCGATATCATCATGCTTCAACAGCGGTTGAAAGACCGGGGTTTGTTGGATCAAATCGGGGGGATTCCTTACCTCAACGCATTACAAGACTCCGTGCCGTCGGCGGCGAACCTGACTTACTACCTCGACATTGTAGAGGAGAAAGCGCTCCTGCGGAAAATGATTCACACCTGCACCGATGTTGTCGGGCGTGTTTATGATTTCGATGGGGAAGTGGATTCATTGCTGGACGAAGTCGAGCGCGACATCTTGAAGATGAGCGAGTCGCGCTCCGGTGGGGCGATTGAGCCAGTGAAGTCGCTTGTGAACAAAGCAATCGGGATGGTGGAGAATTATTTCAACCGCCAAGGAACGCTGGGCGGACTCGCTAGCGGATTTTCAGAGCTAGATCGCATGACGGATGGGATGCACGGCGGAGAGATGATCATCATCGCGGCGCGCCCTTCTATGGGTAAGACGTCGCTCGCAATGAACATCGCCGAGAGCGTGGTTTTGAATCAGAAGTTGCCGGTTGGTGTTTTCAGTCTGGAAATGACCGCGGAGTCACTCGTGTTGCGCATGCTTTGCTCGAACGCCCGCGTGAATCTGCGGAACATCCGCGAAGGGTTCATGAGTGAATCGGATTTCCCCAAGCTCACGAGTTCGGCCGGAAAAATGTCCAGCGCGCCGCTTTACATTGATGACACGCCGGGACTTTCCATTTTGCAATTGCGCACCCGCGCTCGGAGAATGTGGCAGCAGCATGGCATAAAGCTTTTCGTAATTGACTACCTCCAGTTGCTCCACTCTACTTCGCGCCGTGCGCAGGAAAACCGGCAGCAGGAGATTGCGGAAATCTCCAGCGGCATCAAGGCGCTTGCCAAGGAATTAAGCATTCCGATTATCGTTCTGGCGCAGTTGAACCGGGAACTAGAAAAAGACAAGAGTCGCAAACCGCGACTTTCGGACCTGCGCGAATCCGGTTCGATCGAACAGGATGCCGACCTCGTAGGTCTGCTTTACAAACCGGCGACTGACGATGAAGACGCGCCGCAGGCGGAAGATTCGCCAGATGGCATCCCGGTGAACCTGCTTATCGCCAAGCAGCGCAATGGGCCGACGGGCGATGTGCAATTGACCTTTTTGAAACCGTACACACGATTTGAAACCGCAGCAAAAGTCAGCGACGAAGACATCCCGGGGCAATAGTGCCGCGTTAAGCGCGGTGCTATTCACTTTGCTGTTCGGGTTAACGCTAGATTCCAGTTTCAATTCCTTCGCGCAATCCGCCGACGAGACGAGGATATCCCGCTTGGACATCAAGCACGTCGGCCAGTCCTCCATCAGCGAAGAAATCATCAGGGCCAATATCCGTTCACGCGCCGGAGATGTGTATCGTGCCGTCACGGTGGACGATGACATCCGCTCGCTTTATTCTACGCATCATTTCTACGACGTGCGCGTCACGAAGGAGCGTGCTGAGGATGGTGGTATGGTTCTTACTTTTGTCATCCAGCCTAATCCGCGTCTAACAGACATCAAGATCACAGGTAATTCCAAAATCAAGGAATCCGAACTCAAGAAAAAAATAACCTCCAAGATCGGCGAAGCATTAGACGAGCGAAAATTATTTACGGATTCTCGAGCTATAGAAGCGTTGTATCAAAAGAAGGGCTATCCTCGAACGGAAGTGAACGCAAAGTCAACTGTGGACGAAGGAGCAGGTCGCGGCACGGTTACTTTCGAAGTGAAGGAAAGTCCGAAGATCAAGATTGCGCGCGTGGAGTTCGTTGGGGCTAAACACTTCGATCAAGCCAAACTCCGCAAGCAACTCAAAGGAACTAGGCGACACTGGATGTGGTCGTGGCTAACGCGTTCTGGGATTTTCAAGGACGACAAGTTCGAGGAAGACAAGGAGCTGCTTACCGCATTCTATCGTGAAAAGGGCTATATCGATTTTGACATCAAGGATGTGGAATTCGTCAATCTAACGCCGCGTTCGATGGTCGTGCGGTTACACGTTTTCGAGGGTAATCAATACAAAGTAGGCTCGGTCACATTCGAGGGCACTACGATGTTCCCGACGAATGCCGTGAGTCCTGATTTCCAACCGGGTAACGCGCCTAAAGATCGCGACGAACGCGCGCGCTGGCAGGAGTCAGCAGTGTTGAATCGCTCTTTCAAGATGAAGCAGGGAGACATCTTCACCTTGAAAGGTTTGTCCCAGGACACAGAAGCCGTGGGGAATTTCTACGACTCACGCGGACACATCGACGTCTCTCGCGCTGGCGATCTGAAAGCCAAGCGCATCCCCAACACCGAGACTGGCACGATGGATATCAAGTATCAAATTGATGAAGGCCAGAAGTCTCTCGTGGAAAAAATAGAGATCCGGGGCAACACGAAGACCAAAGACAAAGTCATTCGTCGCGAACTTGCGCTCTATCCTGGTGAAACGTTCGATATGACGCGCGTCAAGATCAGCGAACAGCGTCTGCGTGGTCTGGAATATTTCAGCAAGGTGGACGCACAACCCGAAGCCACCGATGCGCCCGGTCGCAAAGACTTGCTCGTCACGGTAGAAGAGATGGAGACTGGCAAGTTCAGTTTTGGTGCGGGTTTCAGTTCTATTGATCAGCTTGTAGCTTACACTGAGGTGACGATGGGCAACTTCGATATTTTTCATGCGCCATCATTCACCGGCGGCGGTCAGAAATTTCGCGCCGCCTTGCAGCTTGGCACACAGCGTCAGGATTATGTCCTCGAATTTACAGAGCCTTGGTTTTTGGACAGAAAGCTTTCATTCGGTACTCAGTTGTATCATCGCCGGCTGAATTACCAAAGCGTCGGCAATCTCTACGACGAAGTTCGCACCGGGGTGCGGTTGAGCTTGAGCAAATCCTTGCCTCGTCCGGTTGTTCTCGAAAACTTACTCGGCACAGGTGAACTCATTGGCAGCGTTTATTACAACATCGAGAACGCTGGCATTCTTCTGAACGAAGGGTTGCATGGGAACACGCTTGTAGCCGGTGGTCCGGCGGGGCCGCCCGGCAGCATTCCCGGATCAGCTGCAGACAGTGATCAAAACGCCCCCAACGCTTTGCTTGACGAGAATGGATACAACATTCTATCCAAGTTTGGATCGTCCATAGCTTACGACACGCGCAATAACACGCGCCTGCCAGATGGTGGTCAACGCACCTCTATCATCGGCGAAATCACCTCTAGCTATCTCGGCGGTAAACGTGACTTCTACAAACTCGAACTCGAATCTGCGTGGTTTTTCCCCGGAATTTCCAAAGGTCACGTCATCGAACTCGGCGCACGCGGCGGTGTTGTGGACGGGCTCGACGGGGACAGTGTTCCGTTCTACGAACGCTTTTATCTTGGCGGTCTCCAATCGCTCCGTGGCTTCCGTTATCGTGGTATCAGTCCGCGCGAATTTAATCCGAACACCGGAGAATATTTCAACGAACCTATCGGCGGGGGATCATACTGGACGGCTTACGGCGAATACAGCATCCCGGTTTTCGATACCGAAGGGGGTGCGGGTGTGCGGCTCGCCACGTTCTACGACATCGGCAGCGTGGGTGAAGATGCGTATGATTTTAATACGAGCGATTACAGTTCGAATTGGGGATTCGGAATCCGTCTGAATATTCCTCGCCTCGGGCCGCTGCGGATTGATTACGGCATCCCCATTAAACACGATGCGTTCAACAAGGGTTCAGGTCGCATTCAATTCAGCGTTGGATGGACACGCCCGTTCTGATCATGAATTTGCGAAACAACATCTCCCTCCGCGCCGCCGCATCCTGCGCCAAGGCGATTCATTGTATTTTGGCCATTACGCTGACGTTGGGTACGAGCGCGGCATCAGATCGGACGTCTTCGATGGGGAATCTCCCGATGAGTTTCGAGAGTAACGTCGGCCAGTTCGAGGGGGGATCACGGTTCGTCTCACGCGGCCCTGCTTATTACCTTTCGCTCTCGCCTGCGGAGGTGAATGTGATATTGCGGAAGGTAGAGAAGACTGCGCTTGCGGAAAACAATCTCCCTCGCACGATCAACTCGGCTGCAACGCGCGTGGATTACAGAAGCCTTCGCATCGAACTCCTCGGCGCAAACTCTGTCGCCACGATGTCTGGCGTGGGAGAGGTTTCAGTCCGCGCCAATTATTTCATCGGCAACGACGCCTCGAAATGGCGTACTGCAGTTCCCGCGTTTGATCGCGTGCGGGTCACGGATGTTTATCCCGGCATCAATCTCATCCATTACGGCAACCAAAATCATCTGGAATATGATTTCGAAATCGCGCCCGGAGTCAGCCCGGAGATCATCGCTATGAAATTTACTGGCGCGGACAAAATCGTTCTCAGTGCCGATGGTGAACTAGTCATGAGTTTGGGTGGCGAAGAGATTCGGCAGCCGAAGCCGCTGATCTATCAGATTGTGCGAGGCTCGCGGAAGAGGATCTCAGGCGGCTATGAGATGACCGATGCGACCACGGTGAAGTTCTCGTTGGGTGACTATGACCGCACGCTGCCACTGGTGATTGATCCTGTTGTGAGCTACTGCGTGCCGTATCGCGGCAATGCGGATGATATCGCGTGGGCTGTGGCTGTAGATAATACGACAGGTGACATTGTATTCGCTGGTGAAACGATGAGTAGCGATCTCGCCTTTGGTAATCCGTTTCAGACAAATCTTGCTGGTATTCTTGCCGGACACGGAGATGTGATGGTAACAAAGACAGGAAACTTGAGATCAACTGGGATCTATCGGACATACCTTGGTGGTTCGGCCTATGAAGCCGCATTTGGGCTCGCCTTGGACGCCGAGGGCAATGCTTTCATCACCGGCTACACAGGCTCGGCAAATTTCCCGACGCGCAATGCGATCCAAACAAACATAGCAGGCGTGGTGAGGTCGGGTGTGGGCGCGCCGCCGCTGGATTGCTTCATTGCCAAGATCGGCCCATTTGGGGCAAACCTGATTTTTTCGACCTTCTTCGGCGGGACAAAGGACGATGTCGGCTTGGGGCTGTCGCTGGATGCCGCCACGAACATCTACGTCGCCGGCTACACGCTGTCGACAAACTTCCCCGTGGTGAACTTTACTGCAGTCACCAACCTAATCGGAACGAATGTGGTGATGGACACGAACAGTCCTGCGGGTGCTGAAGATGCTTTCGTAATCAAGCTCGCTGCGTCCGGGACGAACGTGATCTATTCGCGTTACATCGGCGGAGCAGGGAGGGATTATGCCACGGATGTGATCACGGGTTCATCTGGCGAGCCAGAAATAGTCGGCTACACCACGTCGAGTTTGTTTCCGACGACGACGAATGCCGTGCAACTCCTGTTTAATGGAACGACGAACTTCTCTTCTGCGTATGACGCGTTCGTGACCATTCTTGGTGCGACGAATTCCGCGATCAACTATTCCAGCTATCTCGGCGGAACAAACGATGACTTCGCATTTCGCGCTGCGACGGATGCTGCTAGCGCGATCTATGTGGCGGGTTCGACGCGCTCGGCGGATTTTCCAAGAACTTCCACCAATCTATATTCGTCCGTGATGACCAACACACTTTCACCCGACGCGTTCGTTTCAAAACTCAATCCGTCGCTCGCCAACTGGGATTACTCAGTCACTTTCGGTGGTTCAGCTAGTGATGAAGCGTGGGATGTGGCGGTGGATTCTGCGGGTAGAGCACATGTTGTCGGTGCTACGTCGTCGTTGGATTTTCCTACCAACTCAGCAATTGGGTTTTTACGCCGGACAAACTCCGGAGCTTCTGATGCGTTCATCGCCGAACTCAACAAGGATGGCTCAGCGTTGAACTATTCAGCGTATCTCGGCGGCACAGCCGATGACGCAGCGTACGGTGTGACCGTTGACTCAGGTGGCAATGTTTATGTGGTAGGGGTTGCTGGAGGAAGCACGTTCCCTTCAGAGCCGGTGTTTAACGGTGCTCCCTTTTCAGACAAAGAAGGATTCTTCCTCAAGATACTCGCCGACCCGACGTTGGCGATTTCTCTTGTTGGCACGAACGTCCAGCTGTCGTGGAATGGATTCGCCACAGAGTTCACGCTCGAATCCCGGACGAACCTCATTTCGACAAACACGTGGGCTGCGCTGACCAATTCTCCAGCCTCGCTGACGAACAATCACACTTTAGTCACAATCCCGGCCACTAACGCCGGCAGTTTCTTCCGCTTGAAGAAATAGTTCTTCTCGCAGCTGAACAATTCCTGTCATCACCTGTCTTAACTCACGTCAGCGCGCGCAATTTGATATTGGCGGGGCTGTCTGAATCTGTTTCCCTATGTTTATGACTAAATCGTTTCGCAAATTGTTTTTGACCGTGACACTTGCCGTTTTGACCGCAGGTGCAGCGCAGGCGCAAGGCCGCATCGCCACCGTTGATCTCGGTGTGATTTTCAAGAAATACTACATGACGGACGAGGCCAAACAAGCCATCGCCGAAACGGAAAAGGATTTGAAGAAGGAGTTGGAAACGATGGACGAAGCACATAAGAAATTGATTGCGACGACCAAAAAGCTTGTTGAAGAATCCAACGATCAAGGCGTGTCCGACGAGGAGCGGAAGAAACGCAAAGCCGCGCTCGAACCCAAGTTGAAAGACCTCAAGGACAGCGAGACGGCGTTGAAGGACACCCTTGCTCGTAGTGAAGCTGATCTCAAACAGAAGACCGGGCGCATGATGGATAAAATCGTCGGGGACATCAAAAAGGCTATCGAGTCCAAAGCCAAGTCCGGGGGCTATTCGATGGTGATAGACAGCTCTGCCCGCGGCTCCAATCAGACGGAGATGTTGCTTTTCAATAGCGGCGAGAATGATCTGACGACAGCCGTTGTTGACATGCTCAACGCTGCTGCACCGGTTGATTCCAAGAAGAAGTGATTTCGGATGGAGCGCCGAGCATTGCTCAGCACTCCATCAGCTTTCGCTCAATCGTTTCAACGGTTCTTGGAACAGCATGCGGTGAGACTCTTTGAGGATGGCAGGAATCTTTTCTGCAAACGGACTCTGTGCCAACGCCGCCGCCAATTTCATTTCAGCCGTACGGCCAGCATTCTCTCCAGGAAACCAGTGATCCGCCTGACCGAGCAGGTTGTAACGCATCTTACCCCACGCTGTGAGATCAAGTGACTTTGCGTAAGTCCACAGTCGCAGGATTTCCGTGATGTTGATCTCGCCGGGCACGAAGTTGTAATCCGGCAACCCCTGCCACCAACGCGCGCACCAGTCTGGGCCCAGTGTCCGCAGCATCTCTTCGCGCAGCCGCTGCTCGATCGGCGCGATCGCTGCTGCTGGGTTGTCGTAATGTTTCAATGCTTCGATGTGCGCATCAAAATCCGAAGGTCTTGCCACACCGCAACTCAGGGTGTGAACCTGGGGACGCGCTAGACAAAAAAGATCGTTGAACGCCATCGGCGTCAGCGGCGCACAGAGATCAACCAACTTTTGTGGCGGCTCATAAAGTTTCCCCCCCTTGTCGTTCGGGCTGATGATGAACACGCCCATGTCCTTGGCTGTGGCAGCCTCGATGCAGGACCAGTTCAAGTCATTTACGAAATACCAATGCAAGTTCACGTAATCGAACTCGCCCGTGCGGATTGTGTCGTGGATGACCTGCGTGGTGGCGTGCGTGGTAAAACCGACGAAGCGACAACGCCCCTCGCGCTGCAACTGTCGCGCCGCATCCAGACATCCATCTTTTTTCACCGACCACTCCAGCAGCTCGCGATTGTTGATCCCGTGCAACGTCAGCAAGTCCACATGATCAAGCTTCAGGTATTTCATAGAGGTGTTGAAGACTTCGATGAATTTTGCGGCGGTGGCTTGCGGTGCCACTTTTGTTTGCACGATTATTTTTTCACGTCGCAATTTGGGCAGCACCCAACCGAGTTGCATCTCCGACGTGCCGTACCCGCGCGCGGTCTCGATGTGATTGATGCCGAGTTCAATCGAGCGATGGATGCACGCTTCCAGATTGGCCTGATTGGCTGGCGGGATTTCCGAAGGCGGTACGTCTTGCCACTTGTGCTGATAGCGCATCCCACCACAGGAGATGACCGGCATCTGCAAATCCGTGCGACCAAAGCGACGATATTTCATGCGTGAAGTATGGCAAAGCCGCCGAGCAGGGCAACGCGAAGATGCGCACGGCTTAAATTTGGCCCTCAATCAACTCTCGACAGGTGCCGATTCCGGGTTACGATTCATCCATCTTTTTGTGAAGACACTCAGACGTAACCTTCGGTCGAACGCGACTTTTCGCTTCATTCAACTCCTTAGCCTCGCGCTGGTAGCTATTCTTTCAGTCGGCGACGTTTCCGCGCGTCCGCAAAAACTCCGCGTCACCGATCCCGCGGCGGCGGCCGAACTCAAGGCCCATGGCGCGCGCGTAATCGCGGACTATGGCAGCTTCCAACTTTTAGAGATGGATGCGCCGTCGCCAAGTGCATTGCGGCAAAGCAAAGCCGAGTCTGCGGATGAATCCGACTTCATCGAACTGAACGCCGGTCATCTCGACACTCGCGCTGCGGAAATCGTAGCGATGCGGAAGACTGTCGGCGGCTTCGGTGGACGCAAGTTTCACCTCCTCCATTTCGTCGGTCCGATCAAACCTGAATGGCTTGCCGAGCTTGAAGCGACCGGCGTGAAGATAGTCCATTACATCCCGCAGAATGCCTACCTCGTTCACGGAGACGCCGCCGCACTGGCAAAACTGCAGAATTGGTCACGCACCGCCGCGTACGTGCAATGGGAAGGCGATTATGCCGACAGCTACAAGATCCATCCGCGCGCTCGCACGACTGATGCGAAGGGAAACACCGTCACACCGCCAACGGATTCTTTCACCGTGCAGCTCGTCGAGGATGCCGATGCGAATCCCATTACGCTCGCGTTGATCGACCAGATCAAGCTCGCGCCCGTGCAGCAGCAATTCAGCGCATTGAACTATCTCAACGTCATCGTCCGCATCACGCCGGGAAGACTTGCGGAACTTTCCGCTCGTCCTGATGTGGTTTCCATCCATCCTCACTTCGAGCGGCATCGTATGGACGAGCGGCAAGGACAGGTCATGGCGGGAAATCTCACGGGCAATTCACCTAGCGGGCCGGGTTATCTTTCATGGCTCGCGAGCAAAGGTTTCACACAAGCTCAGTTCATCGCGTCTGGCTTTGTCGTGGATGTGACAGACAGCGGTATTGACAATGGCTCGGCTGCGCCCGGCCATTTTGGTTTGTATCAAAACGGTGATCCCGGTCAAAACAGCCGTGTGGTTTACAATCGTCTCGAAGGCACGCCTAACGCCGGCAGCACACTGCAAGGTTGCGACGGTCACGGCAATTTGAATTCCCACATCATCGCTGGCTTCAACGCCATGTCCACATCACCACACTTGGATTCCTCCGGCTTCCACTATGGCCTCGGCATCTGCCCGTTCGTGAAGGTCGGTTCGTCAGTGATCTTTGATACTGATAATTTCACTTCACCGAACTACAATAATCTCCAGTCGCGCGCCTATCGAGACGGCGCACGCGTGAGCAACAACAGTTGGGGAGCGGACACCGCCGGTGCTTACGACGTTGATGCGCAGAACTACGATGCACTAGTCCGCGACGCACAGCCCAGCGGATCTTCCGTTCCAAATCTAGGCAATCAGCAGATGGTCATCTGTTTTGCGGCTGGCAACGCAGGGCCGAACGCCACAACCGTAGGCTCACCCGGCACGGCGAAAAATGTGATCGTAGTCGGCGCGGCGGAGAATGTTCACTCGCACTCCACGGCCAATGGCGGCAACAGCGCTACCGGCAGCGACGGTTGCAGCACATTGGACACAGAGGCGAACAGCGCGGCGGACATCGCGAGCTTTTCCAGTCGCGGCCCGTGCGCGGACGGACGCCAGAAGCCCGACCTCGTCGCGCCCGGCACACACATCACTGGCGGCGTGGGGCAGAGCGTGTTGACCACGAACGGAACTGGCTCGGCGATTTCCTGTTTCAAAGCCACAGGCGTTTGCGGGTTGCCCGGTGGAGGAACGGTGGGCAACGCGAATAATTTCTTCCCGCTCGGCCAGCAGTTTTATTCCACATCATCTGGCACGAGCCACTCCACCCCTGGCGTGGTGGGCGCGTGCGCATTGTTGCGCCAGTATTTCATCAATGCCTCGCTCACACCGCCGAGTCCAGCGATGACGAAGGCATTTTTAGTCAACGCGGCTCGTTACATGACCGGCACAAGCGCGAACGACAATCTGCCATCACCTAATCAAGGAATGGGCAGCGTGAATCTCGGCACGGCTTTCGATGGCGTCGCACGCGTGCTGCGCGATCAGGTGGGCGCGGATAAATTCACTGCAACCGGCCAGGCACGCACGATCAATGGCACGATCGCCGACAACACAAAACCCTTTCGCGTTACGCTCGCGTGGACGGATGCGCCCGGCAACACCACCGGCAACTCCTATAACAACAATCTTGATCTCAGCGTCACAGTCGGCGGCAACACTTACAAAGGAAATGTTTTCAGCGGCGGCAACTCCGTCACAGGCGGCACGGCGGATCCGCGTAACAATCTCGAAAGTGTGTTCATCCCGGCTGGCGTGAGCGGCGCGTTTGTCGTCACGGTCACAGCGGCGAACATCGCCTCCGACGGCGTGCCGAACGAAGCCCCGACGCTCGATCAGGATTACGCGCTCGTGATCTACAATGCGAACGACACACCCACGCCAGTGATCAGCACAGGCGGTTACGCGCTCACATCCGAATCCTGCGTTGCGCCCAACGGAGTCGTTGACGCGAATGAAACTGTGACAATCAACTTCGTGCTCCGCAATGTCGGCACGGCGAACACCACCAATCTTATCGCCACGCTGCTGGCGACCAATGGCATCACCTCCCCGAGCGGCGCACAGACTTATGGCGCACTCATCGCTGGTGGCAGCTCGGTCACTCAGGCCGTCTCGTTCACAGCGAGCGTAGCCTGCGGCTCGAATCTCGTCGCACGATTCGCACTCACCGACGGCGCGGCAAATCTCGGCGAAGTCACACTTGCGATCCAGATCGGCCAACTTGCGCCGGTGTTCACTGAAAACTTTGATTCACTCGCCGCCCCTGCCTTTTCTTCCGGCTGGACGACTTCCGCTGGCGGCGCGCAATCACCTTGGACTACGACGACCATCGCGAATGACACCGCACCCAACGCCGCATTCTCGCCAGCGCCAGCCGCGACCGGATCTAACCAGCTCGTTTCGACAACGTTCCTGATCTCGTCGGCGTCTTCGCAACTCAGCTTCCGTCATCGCTACGAACTTGAACCCACGTTCGACGGCGGCGTTTTGGAGATCAAGATCGGCGCGGGCGCTTTCGCGGACATCCTCACGGCGGGCGGAAGTTTTGCCAGCGGCGGTTACTCGGGAACAATCGGCTCAGGCAATGCGCTCGGCGCGCGCTCGGCGTGGACAGGAACAAACGCCGCGTTCAGCACCGTGCTCGTGAATCTTCCCGTCGCGGTCGTCGGGCAAAACGTCCAATTCCGCTGGCGTTGTGGCACTGACAGCAGCGTCTCGCGTGCGGGTTGGTGGGTTGATTCTATCGCGGTCACAGGCCCGGTCTGTTGTGGCGATATTTTCCCTCCAATCATCACCACGCAACCGCAGAGCGAGACCGTGCCACTCGGAAATCCGGCGACGTTCAACCTCGGCGCTGTCGGAGAAAATC
>WBXK01000013.1 GCA_008933055.1 Verrucomicrobiota bacterium
TAACGGCGGACGAGTCCTCGGCGTGACCGCGCTCGGCAAAGATTTACGCGCCGCCCAAGCCGCCGCCTACGCCGCCGTGGAATGCATCCAGTTTGAAGGCGCGCATTTCCGCCGCGACATTGCAGCGAAGGCGATGAAGTAAAATCTATTTTGCAGCAGGGAAATCCCGCTCTGCTTTTTGAAGGATGGCCTTTTGTTCCGGCGTTGTCACATAGGGTAATAAGTCTGACGGGCTTTTTGGCATTCCTCCATTGTTGGCATCGGAATAAGCTTTCACGGCAGGTTGTAGCGCCACCATGTCAGCTGAGGGCGGATTCGCAAGAATCTGGGTCAAATATTTTTTCACGGTGACTTGGTCAATCGGCGTCGCGAGGTAAGAAACAAGCTGTGTCGGATCGGTCGGCATTTGCCCGACATGATCCCCTGCAAACGCCGTCGCTGCCGCTTCAACTGCGCTCTGAACCCTGTTGAATCGACCACCCCATGCACCGTTGATGGACATGCCATGGTTAGAATCGTATTCATCGTCTGCATTTGCGATTAATCGCACCAAGTCCGCTGAATTATCAGGTTTCCCGCTTTGGAGAAGTTTATACCTTTCAAGCATGGCGTCCGATACCGGCTCGTTGAAATAAGGTTTTAAATCAAAGAGATTGGCTGGCAATACTTCATTGTTGGCAGCTAGATATTTTTTGAAAGCGGCTTTCATCATTTCATTTAGAAAAGTGTTGATGGCGGTTTCCCTCACCTTGCTTAAGGCCGCACGCACCCCGTCATCAGTTTCCAAATCAGCATCCCAAACTGCAGCCGCCCAATCTTTTTCGGTAATAAACTGAAGCTCTGGAATCTTCCATTTTGGTGTTTGATCCAATTGCTGCTTAAGTTGGTTTATTTTGCCGGCAATGGCTTTGACGGTTTTTTGAGTCGGGTCGTTTTCTGCCTGCTTCAACCGTGTCACTTCACCCCGTAATTTCAGAAGCTCCATCTGATTTGGGTTTGATTTGAGGCGTGAATTTTCTGCCACCAAATCTGCAAGCCGGTTCGTCGCCTTATCGCGTTCATTTTGTAATTGCTGAACCTGTTTCGATAGCGGCGCTTGCTGTTGCTGGAGCGTCTGGACTTGGTCGCGGAGTTGCGCGGCTTGGCGGGCTTCGTAGATGCCTGCACCAGCAAGGACGGCGACGGTGGCGGTGACGAGAGTTTTCTGGAGCGTAGTCATGGCAATGGTTTTGGTGGTGGCGGTAATGAGGGTTGAGGTAGTAGCCGCCGCGCCCGCGAGGGCGGCGGCGGAAATGGAGACGGCCAAGCCCGCCGGCGCGGCTTGCACGGCGTTGGCTGAGATAACGACGGCCAATCCGCCCGCGCCGACGTTGACACCGCGTTTGGCAAAGAATTCTCGCAATCGTTCCACCGCGCGGCTCACGCGTTTTTGCGCAGCGTCATCACTCACGCCGAGGGTTGAACCGATGGCGCGGAAATCGTGGTTCTTGAAATAGCGCAGCAACAGGGCGTCGCGGTCTTCGTCGCTCAGGTCGGCCATCGCTTCGTCGAGGACAGGTTGCACCTGATCCCAATCGGGCGCGGTTTCGGAGGCGGGATCGAAGTGTTGCATAACGTGCCTTTCGCGGGCGAGACGGCGGCGGTCGTCGCGCAATTGATTGAGCGCCGTGAAGCGTGTGCTGCGATAGAGCCAGCCGATCAACGAGGAGTTTTCCGTGAGTGCTCTCGCGAGTGCGGGTGCTTTGCGGGCGAGATCGGTGAAGATGCTTTGGGCGACATCGCGAGCGAGATCGCGCGAGGTGACCTGTCGCAACGCGGACGAATAGACGAGTGCGGCGTGGCGATTGGCGATCTCGCGGAAGGCGGCTTCGTTGCCGTGCGCGGCGTAATCGCGGAGCAGTTGGACGTCGGACAGATCGTGCATCTCACCTATTAAACAAACGCCATGCGCGAAATCCGACAAGGTTTTTAAATCAACACCAAGGCAATTGTGAAATCATTGTGGAAAGGTGCTGATTGCTTGCATCCATGTATGCCGTTAACCCCGATTTACTCAAACCAAATTGAATTCTTGAATTGCGTGAGAAATGATTCTTAGGCGGAGTGTTGTGAAAGACGTGTTCATTCAACTTATCCAGAAAATTAAGAGCGCAGAAAGTAGTGAAACAATTCACAAAGTTTCTTGCAGTGGGGCGCGAGGCTTAGTAATTATTTTTCGTCGTTGCGGTGCTAGCTGTTTCAAACCCGAATGTCGCGCGACAATTTTCCATCAGTTTCGGTCTCTGTTTGACCGGATTTCGAGTCAGACAGTTTTCGTATTCACAAAAGTATTTGGCGGAATAAAAGCATTTTGCGATGTCAGCAATTTTTCCTAAGTGGACAAATAAACTACCGTTGATGGTAATCGTCGGCGGTTTGCTGACGGTTATTGCCGTAACTGCGGGCGTGTGGTATTACTTCACCCCTAAATATTTTCGCGTGGGCTATCAGCCCATCCAGCCCGTGTCGTTCTCGCACGCCACACACGCGGGACAACTTGGTATTGATTGTCGTTATTGCCACAGCATGGTTGAGAAATCATGGTTCTCTAATATCCCGGCCAGTTCCACCTGCATGAACTGCCACAACCAGGTGCTCAAAGACGATCCTCGCTTGGCGCTGGTTCGTGAGAGTGCGGCGAGCGGGAAGCCGATTCCTTGGGTGCAGATACATCGCGTGCCGGACTTCGTCTATTTCAATCACGCGGTTCATGTGAATCGAGGTATCAGTTGCGTGGAGTGTCACGGGCGCATTGATCAGATGGAGGAAGTTTATCACTCCAAGCCATTGAGCATGTCGTTCTGCTTGGATTGCCATAATAATCCTGCGGCGAAGGTTCGTCCTGCGGACAAGATCACTGACCTCGGTTGGACGCCGAGCCCGGATCCGGCGATTGCGGCGCAAACGCAGGCGCAATATGGCAAGAAGTTCGTCCACGATTTCCGCGTCGAGTCGCTGAATAACTGCTCGGCCTGTCACCGATGAAAACAATTCCCCCTACGGATACAACGCCAGTCTCAGGTCGTCATTATTGGCGCGGTCTTGATCAACTCGCGGACACGCCGGCGTTCAAGACGTTCCTCGAACGCGAGTTCCCGGCCAACGCCAGCGAACTGACCGATCCTGTTTCCCGCCGGCACTTCGTCAAGATCATGTCGGCGTCGTTCGCGCTCGCGGGCATTGGGCTTGGCTCGACGGGTTGCCGTCGCCCCGAAGATAAGCTGCTGCCGTTTGGTAAAGCAGCGGAAGGTTTCATTCATGGCACGTCGCAATTCTTTGCGACTGCGATGCCGACGCGCGGCGGAGCAATTCCGCTCGTGGCGAAGTCTTACGAAGGTCGTCCGATCAAAGTTGAGGGTAATTCACTGTTCCCAGGTGCCAACGGCGGCACAGATCGTTTCGCTCAAGCGTCTATCCTGAATCTTTACGATCCGGATCGCGCGACGCGATTTGCAAAGGGTGTCGGCAAAGACCGGGCGGCGATCACTTCGGGTGAAGCTTTTGAAGCACTCGCGGGAATCGCGAACAAGTTTTCGGCCAATCAAGGCGCGGGTTTGGCCTTGCTCGGCGAGCGAACCAATTCTCCTTCACGTCGGCGGTTGCATCAGGAGATCGCGAAGAAGTTGCCGCAGGCCAAGTGGTATCTTTACGACGCGATTGATTCCGAGATTCATCAGCGCGCTGCGACCAAGGCGTTCGGCAAGTCCGTGAAGCCGTTGTTCCGCTACGACGTGGCGGACACGATTCTCTCGCTGGATTGTGATTTTATCGGTGGCGAAGAAGACGCGCACAACAGCATCCGCCAATTCACTGGCAAGCGGAAGATCGAGAAGCCGGAAGATGGATTGAACCGTCTTTATTCGGTGGAATCGCTGTTCACGCTCACGGGCGTGAATGCGGATCATCGCTTGCGAGTCGCGGCGAGCGCGGTCGTTCAAGTGGCGTCAGCCATCGCTGCGGAGCTTGGCATCAACGTTGGCGCGATTGTTTCCAGTTCCAAAGTCGAACTCGACAAGAAGTGGATCACGGAGTGCGCGAAAGATTTAAAGGCGAATGGCGGCAAGTCGCTCGTCGTTGCAGGCGTTCGTCAGCCAATGGCGGTGCATCTCATCGTCGCGGCCATCAACGAGAAGTTGGGCGCGATTGGCAAGACGGTGGAACTTGTCGAAGCTCCGGCGGAAATTTCTGCGGGCATTGTTGAACTTGCCGAGTCCTTGAACAAAGGCGAGGTGGACACGCTCGTTATCGCGGGCGCAAATCCTATCTACAATGCTCCCGCTGATCTGAAATGGGCAGAGACGCAGCACAAAGCGAAGACGGTTGTGCGTCTCGGTTATTACGAAGACGAAACCGGCGTGTCGGCTGACTGGCATTTCCCGCTGGCTCACTATCTCGAAAACTGGAACGACGGTCGCACCAGTGATGGCACGCTCGTTCCGATTCAGCCGCTCATCGCGCCGTTGTTTGGTGGCTTGAGCGATTTGGAATTCATGGCGCGTCTCGCGGGTCTGACCGAGACGAACCCGAACAAGATTGTTCGCGCGACGTTTGCGACGATTACGGGCGACAGTTCCGAAGCCGCTTGGAATAAATTCCTGCATGACGGTTTCGCAGCGGGCACGGCGATGAAGAAGACTGGCGCAAGCTGGAGTTCATCATCGCTCAACGAAGCGCTCGCTGCACCGACGGCCTCTGCTACCAGCAAAGAAAACCTCGAAGTCGTGCTCTATCGCGACATGAAGTTGGATGATGGTCGCTATGCGAACAATGGTTGGTTGCAGGAGTTGCCCGATCCGATCACGAAAATTGTTTGGGACAACGCAGTGATGGTCAGCCGGACGACGGCTCGCGCGCTCGGTGTTGAGAATGGCGACGTGGTGGAACTTTCTGTCGGCGGTCAGACGATCAAAGCTCCGATCTGGACGCAACCCGGCATGGCGGATTTTTCGCTCGGCATCGCGCTGGGTTACGGACGCGAGCAGGTGGGTCGTGTCGGCGTCGGAACAGGATTCAACGCATTCCCGCTCTACAGCACCAAGACGGGTTACATTGTCAGCGGTGTGTCGCTTAAGAAAGTTGGCGGCGAGAAATATCCGATCTCTTGCACGCAGACTCACTGGAGCATGGAAGGTCGCGCGATTGTGCGCGAGGCGAACCTTCAGCAGTTCAAAGATTATCCCAATTTCGCGGACAAGATGAACGCGCCGGTGCCGCCACGGCCTACGAATCATGTGGGGGAATGGCCGGCGCCGATCTATGCGAACCCGCTTGATGAAGCCAAGAAGACCGCTCTACATCAGTGGGGCATGGCAATTGATCTGAACGGCTGCGTGGGTTGCGGCACATGCGTCGTCGCGTGTCAGAGCGAGAACAACATTCCCATCGTCGGCAAAGATTTGGTGTCGCGCGGTCGCGAGATGCACTGGCTGCGGATTGATCGTTACTATTCTGCCGATCCGAAGAAGCGTGCGTGGAACTCAACCTTCAAGAAGGAAGAGGATCAGCAGTTCGACGAGTGGATTGACGACGTCCAGGCGGTGAACCAGCCGATGCTGTGTCAGCATTGCGAAGCGGCGCCGTGCGAAAGCGTTTGTCCGGTCAATGCGACTGTTCACGACCACGAAGGTTTGAACGTGATGGCGTACAACCGCTGTGTGGGTACGCGTTACTGCTCGAACAACTGCCCGTATAAGGTGCGTCGCTTCAATTATCTCGATTACAACAAGCGTTCGCTCAAGGAACTCAAGGGTCCGTTCTATCCGACGACGTTGCTGCACAGTACGGAAGGCGAATGGGATTTGTCACGTTGGTGGAAAGACCAGAACGCGGGCATGCGGCAGGAAGACGAGTGGGATTTGATCCGCATGTTAAAAAATCCTGACGTGACAGTGCGTATGCGCGGCGTCATGGAGAAATGTACGTTCTGCATCCAGCGCATCGAAGGTGCGAAGATCGCGCAGAAGGTCAAGGCGGGCGAATCCGGCGATGTGGTCGTTCCCGATGGTACGATCAAGACCGCGTGCGAACAAGCTTGTCCGGCGGGCGCGATTGTGTTCGGTAACATTGCTGATGAGAACAGCCGCGTGGCGAAGCTGAAGGCACAGCAACGGGATTACTCTGTGTTGGACTTCTTGGAAACTAAACCGCGCACGACGTATCTGGCGAAGGTGCGGAATCCGAATCCGGCGATGCCTGATTACGCAGATCCGTTTACGTTTGACGAATTTGAGAAACAGAATGGAAACCCATTTGGAGGCCACGGCCACAGTGAGTCCGCTCCGGCCCATGCTGAACCGGCCCATGCTGAACCGGCGCATGCCGGTGAGAAAGGAGCGCACTAATGTCTGACGTCGCAACAGAGATCAAAGTGCCCGTCGTTCCCGCCGAGTTGGTGCGTGAACCACTCGTGCAGAACAATCGCAGCTTCGGCTGGATTTCCGACCGTGTCTCCGCGATCACCGAAGGCAAGGTGCCAAAGTGGTGGTGGGCGGCATTCATTCCGAGCCTTTGTTTGCTCGGCTTGCTCGGCGCGATGTTGTTCTATCAAATCACCACGGGCGTCGGCGTCTGGGGAAATCATCACCCGACGATGTGGGGCTGGGACATCATCAACTTCGTCTGGTGGATCGGTATCGGTCACGCGGGAACGTTGATCTCTGCGATTTTGTTCCTCATGCGTCAACGGTGGCGCACTGCCGTGAATCGCGCGGCGGAAGCGATGACTATTTTCGCGGTGATGTGCGCCGGAATTTATCCTGGCGTCCACGTCGGTCGTGTTTGGTTCGACTGGTGGTTGTTCCCAATCCCGACGTATCAAGGATTGTGGCCGCAATTCCGTTCCCCGCTGATGTGGGACGTGTTCGCCGTCTCGACCTACTTCACGGTGTCCGTGTTGTTCTGGTATGTCGGTTTGATTCCTGATCTCGCGACGATGCGTGATCGCGCCAAGACTAAGGTTAAGCAATTCATCTACGGCTTCTTCGCGCTCGGCTGGACGGGATCGAATCGCCATTGGAGCAACTACGAGAAGGCTTACTTGATTCTCGCGGGTCTTTCGACGCCGCTGGTGTTGTCGGTTCACTCCATCGTCTCGTTGGACTTCGCGGTGTCGCAGTTGCCCGGCTGGCACACGACAATATTTCCGCCGTACTTTGTGGCGGGCGCGGTGTTCTCCGGTTTCGGCATGGTGCTGACGCTGTTGATTCCGCTGCGCAGCATGTGCCATTTGGAAGACATCATCACGATGCGGCACATTGACGTGATGTGCAAAGTGACGCTCGCGACCGGCTGCATCGTCAGCTACGCCTACGTGATGGAATTCATCATCGCGTGGTACAGCGGCAGTGCGATGGAGAAATTTCACTTCATGAACCGCGCTCTCGGCCCGATGTGGTGGGGCTGGGTGATGATGATGAGTTGCAACATGATCGTGCCACAATTGTTCTGGTTCAAAAAAGTCCGCAGCAATCTCGTGCTCGTTTTCATCATGTCCATCTTCGTGAACATCGGAATGTGGTTCGAGCGGTTCGTCATCGTGGTCGTTGGTCTGTATCGCGAATTTCTGCCGAGCAACTGGGGTTATTACAAGCCGACCTGGGTGGACATCTGCACGTTCCTCGGCACTTTCGGATTGTTCTTCACAATGTTCCTGTTGTTCATGCGCTTCCTGCCCATGATCGCAGTGTCCGAAGTCAAAGGCGTGACGCCTGAAGCTGATCCGCATCATCCGTCCGCGGGTGGTCACGGCAACGGAGGGAAACACTGATGAATGCCAACGCAAAACCCTACGGATTGATCGCCGAGTTTGAGAACACATCGTCCGCGTTGCACGCTGCTGAAAAAGTCCGTGACGCAGGCTTCCGCAAGTGGGATGTGTTCACGCCGTTCCCGATCCACGGGATGGACAAGGCGATGGGCATCAAGAATTCCAAAGTCGGCTGGTTCTCCTTCCTCGGCGGCGTGATCGGCTACTCGACCGGCATGTTGATGATCTGGTGGATGAACGCCGTGGATTATCAGATTCTCGTCGGCGGCAAACCGATGTTCAGCCCGCACGCAGCGTTCCCGCCGTCGTACGAGCTGACGATTCTGTTCGGCGCGTTCGGCGCGATTGGTGGAATGATGTTCCTGAACCGACTGCCGAAACTGCATCATCCGTTGCTCAAGCACAAACGTTTTGCCCTCGCGACGCATGACAAATTTTTCGTCGTGATCGAGACGGCTGATCCGAAGTATTCCGAGAGTGAAACCCGCAAGTTGCTCGAAGCTGCTGGCAGCAAGCGCATCGAAATGGTGGAGGAATAACATGCGCTACTTTATTTTAATCTTCGCAGTGTTGGTGCTGGTCGTCGTCGGTGTGGCTGGTCGTCGTGGTGACCTGACGCGCAATCGTCCGATCCAGATTTTCCCGGACATGAAACGGCAGTTGAAATTGCGCCCGCAAACAGCCAACGGTTTTTTTGCGAACGGACTCAGTTCGCAGTTGCCGCAGCCGGGTACCATCTCGCAGGAGAAATCGATGCTCGTCGGTGGCAAGGAAGTCTACTCGTTTGAAGACGCGCCGGTGAACACAGGGCGGGTGACGGGTGCAACGAACTACATCGAGTTGAATGCATTCCCCGTGACGGAGCAATTGCTCACGCGTGGGCATCGGCAGTTCAATATCTATTGTGCGCCGTGCCACGGGCAGACCGGTGAAGGCAACGGCATCACCAAGAAGATTGGTGCGATGGCTGTCGTCGCGAATCTCCATGATCAACGAATCGTTAAGCTGGCGGATGGCGAGATTTTCAATACGGCCAGCAACGGTAAAGGCGTGATGCAGGGTTACGCGGCCCAAATTTCCAAGGAAGATCGATGGGCGATCGTGGCCTATCTTCGTGCGCTGCAACTCAGTCACCTAGGAGTCGCAGACGATCTCGCGCCGGAAACCCGCGCGAAGCTCAATATCAAGTAAGCGTATGAGTCAAAAATCAAATCTCGATAACGACCACACGCCGATGCCTCAACCTCTGGACTTGTCCAAGTGGCGCAATCTGCCGTGGCAATTGTTGATCGGTGGACTTCTCGTGGGGCTGCTCGGTCTGGCCGTCAGTTACAAAGGTGGCGGAGTGGATTTCCTGTTTGCCTATCTCGTGGCATTCATGTTCATCCTAAGCCTCGGTGCGGGTTCGCTGTTCTTGGTGATGGTGCATCACCTGTTCGATGCGGGGTGGTCAGTTCCACTCCGGCGGACTTGCGAGAACCTGTCGTACTCGGTGTTCAGCATCCTGCCGTTCTTGTTCATTCCTATCGCGATCTGGGCGAAGAAGATTTATCCGTGGATGACGATGAATCCTCCAGATCACGCGCTGCATTCTAAGCAGCCGTTGTTCACGATGGCGGGATTTTACATTGTCGCGGTCATCTGTTTTGCGACTTGGTTCCTTCTGTCAAATCGGCTGCGCTATTGGTCGCTGAAGCAGGACGAAGTCGGTGGTGCTGAGCCAACGCACAAGATGCGTTTCCTGTCCTACACCGGCATCTTCGCGTTCGCCTTCACGCTGACGTTCGGGGCGATCATGTGGATGAAGTCGCTGCAACATCAATGGTTCTCCACTATGTTCGGTGTGCATTACTTCGCGGGCAGCGTCTGGCTGGTTCTTGCGACAGTCTATGTCATCACGATGATTCTGGATCGCCAGCGCGTCTTGAGCAAAGTGTTGCACGAGCATCAATATTATTTCCTCGGCACACTGATGTTCGCATTCACTGTGTTCTACGCTTACGTCACGTTCTCGCAATACTTCATCATCTGGAACGCGAACATGCCGGAAGAGACCTTCTATTACGTCATGCGCGAGAAGGGGACTTGGTTCATCGTGAGCTTGGTCATCATCTTCGGACATTTCTTCCTGCCGTTCCTCGCGCTGCTACGGATTGACATCAAGAGCAACTTCGGCCTCATGGTGCCGATTGCGATATGGGTCTGGCTGATGCACTTCGTGGATATGACTTGGAACGTGATGCCCGTTCGCTTTCCGAATGGTTTTCCGATTCACTCGAGCGCGATCGCCTTGGGCCTCGTGGCTTTCATGGGCGGATTGCTCGCGATTGTTTTCCTGAAGAAGTTCAACAGCACGCCGCCGTTCCCGCTCAAAGACCCCCGCCTCATTGAAGCGATGGGTTTGTATCATCCGGTCGCCACGCCGATCTCCGGCGGTGAGATGGAT
This sequence comes from Verrucomicrobiota bacterium, assembly GCA_008933055.1. Lineage (GTDB taxonomy): Bacteria > Verrucomicrobiota > Verrucomicrobiia > Limisphaerales > JADLHS01 > JADLHS01. Next base: position 10,251 of record WBXK01000013.1, read on the forward strand.
CAAGCGGATAAATTGCACGGCGCGCCCGTTCAACCAAAAGGAACACACTGATGAGCACCCCCAGCGAATTTGAAAACAAGTCTGGCGGCAAAAGTTTTTCCGTCGCGGCGTCGGTCGTGATCGTCTGCTTGATCTTTGCTGCGCTCGTCTGGAAGACGCGCCAATACACCACGCCCGCGCCGCTCGGAGCGGAACGCGCAGCCGAACGCGCCAAAGCTCTCGTTGATTTGCGCGCCGCTGAAACGGATGCGTTGAACAATGTCGCTTGGATTGACCAAGGCAAAGGAATCGTCCGGTTGCCGATCGCCGATGCGATCAAGCTTGCGGAGAAGCAATGGCAAAATCCGACACAAGCTCGTGCAATGATGAACGACCGGGTGGAGAAGGCGTTCTTTGTGCCGCCACCCCCGCCTCCGAAACCAAGTGCGTTCGAGTAAATTTCCGTCCGTTTGATTTTCAATGACCGCGACTTCGACACCATCGCCAAAGCAGATTGATTCATCTTGCCGTTTGCCCCTCTTCACCCTTTTCAGCGGTGCGGCGGTCTGGCTCGTGATGAGTTGCGTCTTCGGCATCGCTGCTTCGATGACGTTCCACAAGCCGGACATTTTCGCCGAATGCACGGTGGGCACTTACGGTCGTGCGTATCCGGCGTGGTCGCATCTGCTCGTGTATGGCTTCGCCATTCCCAGTGGACTAGGCGTAGGGCTTTGGTTGCTCGCACGACTCGGGCGCGTGGAAGTAGCAAAGCCGTTCGTTATCTCCATCGGCGCAAAACTCTGGCACGCCGGCGTGCTGGTTGGACTGGTTGGGATAATGAACGGGCAGACTTCTGGCTACGAATGGTTCGAGCTTCCTCGCTACGCCGCCGTGATCTTGTTGCTCGCGTTCATGCTGATGGCCATCTGGGCATTCGTCACCTATTCCCGTCGGAACGAAGAATCCCTTTACCCGTCGCAATGGTTTACCCTCGCGTCACTGTTTTGGTTTCCGTGGATATTCTCGACCACCATTCTGCTGCTGCAGTTCTTTCCAGTGCGCGGCGTGGTGCAATCCTCCGTGGCTTGGTGGTTCGCAGGTAATTTGCTAAACGTCTGGCTCACTCTCTCCGGTTTGGCGGCGACGTTTTATCTGTTGCCCAAGTTGACCAATCGTCCGCTGCAAAGTCATTACCTTGCGCTATTCGTGTTCTGGACCGTGCTGATCTTTGGAACATGGACGGGCATCCCGATGCACTCGCCGCTGCCGGCGTGGATGAGCACGTTGAGCAGCGCGGCCGCGGTGATGATGATCGTTCCAATGCTAGCACTGGCGAGCGTTGTGTTCCTCACGACCATTGGAGCAAAGACAGCTTGCGGCGGCGGTTTGTTGTGCTTCTCCAAGTTTGGGGTCTTGTCGTTTAACTTGGCGACGCTTGCCGCCGCCATCGCTGCGTGTCCTGCCATCGCGCGGATCACAGACTTTACTTGGTTCAACCACGGTCACACGACGCTGCGGCTCTACGGTTTCTTTGCGATGACGATGTTCGCCGCAATTTATTACATCCTGCCGAAAGTCTCCGGAGTGGAGATTTGCCCGCGCCGGATCAAAGGACACTTCTGGGTCGCGATGCCCGGCGCGTTGTTGCTTGCAGTACCGATGATTATTGGCGGAATCAAACAAGGTTTGAAACTCGCGGATATGTCTGCTCCGTTCTTGGATTCAACCAAGGTCGCGATGCTCGGCTTCCGCATCGGAACACTCGGCGAGGTTCTCATAGCAATTGGCGCGCTGATTTTCCTAGCGAACGTTTTGCTCTCCATCATCAGTCACTATCGGGTGATCGCCAAATCTGCCATCGCTGACGCCACTGCAAAACAACCGACGGAGGTGAGATTGTGAAATCCAGCAGCACCATTTTCCTCGCGGCGTTCATCGCGCTCTCGGCTTCGTGGGCCGCCTTTGTTCTTGTGCCACAGATTCAGTTGGGTCGCGCAGATCAGGCCAAGACAGTTCCTGCGGAAGACAAATATCCCGTCGCTCGCGCGGGTTTGGCAGCGCAAGGAGCGGAGGTTTATCGCTCGCTCGGTTGCGTGTACTGTCACAGTCAACAAGTGGGACAGCAAGGCGTGAAAGTGGAAGTCGTGTTGTTCGACGCAGGCACGAACACCAGCACGACGCTAGCGGCGATCGCCAAGGTGAATCCTGAAATTAACAAGCCGGAAACGATTACAGGTTTGCCGAAAGAAATCGCACGCGTCGCAGACATCGCTGCGTCGGACGCTCTCGTGAAAGCGGTCACCGCAGTTGGCGGTAAAGTTGAAGTGAACGTCATTCCGACCGGCTCGGACATTTCTCGAGGCTGGGGAAAACGTCGCACCGTGGCGCAGGATTACATTTATGATTCCGTGGTTCAGCCGGGCACACGCCGCGCCGGACCTGACCTTGCTAACGTCGGTTCACGCCTCGCCGATCCGAATTGGCAACTCAATCATCTCTACGCGCCGAAGTCCGTGTTGAAAGATTCAGTCATGCCTTCGTATCGCTTTCTCTTTGAGAAGCGCAAAATCGGCAAGGTAGCTTCTGCTGAAGCGCTCAAGTTGACTGGCGACTCCGCTCCGGCCGCTGGATTTGAAATTGTCCCGACAGACAAAGCGCGCCAACTAGTTGCTTATCTGTTGAGCCTGCGCTCCGATGCGCCGTTGTTTGAATCTCCAGTGACGCCACCGCCCGCGCCCGCGCCATCCACGAACACTGTTGCCGCGAAATGAACGCCGACCCGAAATCATCCTGCTCAGAGACTACCGAAGGCGAACCGACGGCTACGATGACGCCTATGCCCGTGTGGCTCGTGGCGTTGATGGTGTCGCTGCTTTTCTTGAGCGCGTGGTATTTCGATCTCTATGGCGGCTGGTTTGAATCGAAGGTTTTCTCGCCTTACGTTTCCGTCGCGGATGTGCAGAGGTTTCAGCCGAAGACCGGCGGGATTGCGGATACGGTCGCCCGCGGGAAAAAACTTTTTGCCGACAACTGCGCCGTATGTCACATGGAGACTGGTGTGGGCAATCCAGCCAATGGTTGCCCGCCGCTTATAGATTCTGAGTGGGTGAAATCGCCGACGGCAACTCGCATAGCGATGCTTATCTCCAAAGGCTTAAGCGGGCCGATTACTGTTAACGGCAAGGTTTATAACACAGGCGTCATGCTTGCTGTCGGTGATTCGTTGCCTGGAAGCGAAGCAGAGAAAGCCGAGAAGATTGCGGCCATCGCGACCTATGTGCGTTTCCAATTCGGAAAGATTACGGTAGAAACCAAAACTGCTCAAGTTCAAGCCGTTCGCGAGAGCATAAAGGATCGCACAGCAAACTTCACGGAAGAGGAGCTGCTCAAAGCCGAGCCATAGTTTTTAGTCGGGCTTTAGTTGGTTTTGAGCCCTCAGTTGTCTGGTCAAAGTTCAGCAGGCACGAGATTGTTAGCCCTCTTTTTGCAACCGCATCTCTATCCGTTCAACTGCCCATCGAGCGTGTTCGCCTATCAACGGTTCGGAATCTTCAGTGGCGTTTCTTAGGGCAGGAAGTGCTCTTTCATCTCCCACATTTCCTAACGCAACGCAGACGTTGCGCAAAAATCCACGGCGTTTTGTGCGCAGCATAGGAGTGCCTGCGAATCTCGATTTAAATCCTGCGTCGTCCAGTTGTAGTAGTTCAGTCAAATCTGGCGTTGCAAGATCGCGGCGCGCGTGAGACTTCATCAAATTACTCTCTCTTGCAAACTTGTTCCATGGACATGCTGCCAAGCAGTCGTCGCAACCATAGATGCGGTTGCCGATGAGCGGACGCAATTCGACCGGAATCGAGCCTTTGAGTTCGATTGTCAGATAAGAGATGCAGAGACGCGCATCGAGTTCGAACGGAGCGGTGATGGCGTTCGTCGGACAAGCGGTGATGCAGCGGGAACACGAACCGCAACGGTTCTTCTCAGGCGTTTCGGGTTCAAGTTCGAGCGTGGTCAAAATTTCCGCGAGGAAAATCCAGTTGCCCAGTTTGCGGCTGATGATGTTGGTATGCTTGCCTACGAAGCCAATGCCGGCGCGTTGGGCGAGGTCGCGTTCGAGAATCGGACCAGTATCAACATACCAGAGCGAGCGTGTGTTGGCGGCGAGTTCATCCGCGAATGTGCTGAGAGCTTCTAGTTTTTCCCCCACCACGTCGTGGTAGTCGGTGAAGTGGGCGTAGCGGGCGATTTCTCCGGATTGATAATTGCCGATCGCCGATTGCCGATTAGGAGAGTGATAGCTGATTGCCAAACAGATCACGCTCTTAATGCCGGGAAGCACCAGTTGGGGATCAACTCTCTTGGCGGAATTGCGCTCGATCCAATTCATCTCACCATGGCGTTTGGCTCCAAGCCACGATTGGAGATGTGGAGCGCTTTCCGGAGGTGCAGCGGTGGTGAACCGACAGTCGTCAAAGCCGAGTTCAAGCGCGCGCTGGCGGATGGCTTCCTTCATCGTCGCGTTTTGGTTGCAGCGCGGTATTGAGTGATGACTTGTTGTGCTACTTCGCGGGCAGATCGGAGATCGCTGTTGAGCAACACGTCGGCTTGTTTGTAGAACTTCTCGCGGCTGATGAGCAATGCGCGGATTTTGCCTAGCGGGTCAGCCGCGTGGAGCAGAGGACGATGTGTCTGGTCTTTGACACGCTCGTAAATTTTTTCTGGCGTTAGCCAGAGGCAGAACACGAGAGAATGGTTCTTGAGCGTGACAAGGTTCTCAGGATTTGTGGGCAAACCACCACCGGTGGAAATGACTGTTCCTGTGCGCATGCCAAGTTCCTCGACTAACTGGGCTTCTAGTTGGCGGAAGGCAGGCTCGCCGTTTTGCGCAAAAATATCTGCGATTTTTTTTCCAGTACGTTCCTCGATGAGTGCGTCGGTGTCCAAGAATTCAAAGTTGAGTTGTTCAGCGACGAGGCGGCCTACGGTGGTCTTACCCGTGCCCATGAATCCGATGAGCGTGATGTTTTTGATGTGGCGGGCGTCGGTCACGGGAAAGAAGTTACGGATTTACTGGGAAGGTGCACGATTATTTCTGTGGTGTCAGCCATTTGTCTTAAGTAGAGCGAGGCTTACAATTCGGCAAAAAGACGAGCAAGTTGACTTACTTTTTAAAATGTATGGAGAGTCTTGCGTTACTAGTTGTTGGTTTCGGTCGCAAAGGATGCCGTGCGCAGGCGCAGTCAAGCGCCCGTCGCGCCGATTCAAATCATGAAGTCGTGCGGATTGAGCGGTTGTTGCTCAAGCGCGCGGGAGCGTTCTGCGAGGTCGGCAAGCGTGGTTGCCTCCATAACGTGCACTATACTGTCGCGCAGTTCCTTCATCACGGCGCGGATGGCGCAGCGGGATTCATCCGGGCAGGAACATTTCTCGTAATATTTTTCGCTTACGCAACTCACCGGAGCGAGCGGTCCTTCGATGTGGCGGATGATTTCAGCGAGAGTGATCTGATTAGGGTTGCGTTTTAGTCGATAGCCGCCTGCGACGCCGCGTTTGCTTTGGACGACGCCTGCGGATTTGAGGTCGTTTAGAATCTGTTCTAGGAAACGCTTGGGGATATTTTGCGTCTCCGAAATCTCTTGGATGCGAACTACGGAATCGTCCTCTTGATAATCGCTCGCCAACACCTGCATGGCGCGCAGGGCGTATTCTCCTCGGACAGAGAGTTTCATTTAGGAACAGTAGTAAACTCTATCGAACAAGTCAAGAATATGTTTTTAATCGTTCAAAGTTCCAATAATTCTCAATTGTTATAGCTTTTAAAAATCTATTGCATCAGTGGAGATTGTGTTTAATCTTCTTCAATCGTCGTGAAGTTCAAAGCAACAATCTGGATTCTCAGCACGCTGCTGGTGTTGTTCGGCGGTGGCTGCTCGAATGACTCGCAAGCGTCGCGCGGAAACGCGTTGCTAAACGTCTCGTACGATCCGACGCGCGAGCTTTACGCAGAGTTCAATATCGCTTTCGCAGCGCATTGGAAATCGATTACGGGAACAAATCTCGTTTTGCAACAATCGCATGGCGGTTCGGGCAAGCAAGCGCGCGGCGTCATTGACGGTTTGGAAGCGGATGTCGTTTCCCTCGCATTGGCTTACGATGTAGATATGATCGCGGCGAAGGGGAATTTGCTCGCAACAAACTGGCAACAGCGGTTGCCGAATAATTCATCGCCATATACCTCCACAATTGTCTTTCTTGTCCGCAAAGGAAATCCCAAGGGTATTAAAGACTGGAACGACCTTGTGAAGTCGAAGGTGGCGGTCATCACGCCCAATCCTAAAACTTCTGGCGGTGCGCGGTGGAATTATCTCGCGGCCTGGGGTTTTGCATTGAAGAAAAACGGAGGCGATGCATCGAGCGCGTTGGATTTTGTGACAGGGCTTTTCAAGAATGTAGCGATGCTTGATGCAGGAGCGCGCGGTGCGACGACGACGTTTGTGCAACGGGGCATCGGCGATGTGCTGATTGGTTGGGAGAACGAGGCGATGCTAGCGATGAAAGAAGGTGTGGTCGGTGGTTTTGAAATTGTTTATCCGTCCATAAGCATTCTTGCCGAGCCGCCCGTGGCTGTGGTGGATTACAATGCAAACCGTCGCGGCACGGCGGCGTTGTCTATGGCATATCTGGAATATCTCTATACGCCGGAAGGCCAGGAGATTGCGGCGCGACACCACTTCCGTCCCCGCGATGAGAAAGTGTTGGCTAAGTTTCTTTCTGACTTTCCACGAGTGAAAATGTTCACGGTTGACGAAGTGTTTGGCGGCTGGCAGGCCGCGCACAAGACACACTTCAGTGAAGGCGGCACGTACGAAACAGTCGAGCGTGCCATGCGGTAACCTATTTCGTTTGTGAAACACGAAAGAAAATTCAACGCTTTGCCCGGGTTTGGGCTGACGATGGGCTTTACGCTCTTCTATTTGAGCGCCATTGTGCTCATTCCAATCGGAGCGCTCATTTTGAAAACGCTTGGCATCCCGTGGAGCGAATTCTGGCGGCTCGCCACAACGGAACGCGCGCTAGCGGCTTACAAGCTGACTTTCGGCGCATCGCTTATTGCGGCTCTGGCGAATGCCACCTTCGGCACGTTGCTCGCGTGGGTGTTGACGCGTTATGATTTTCCTGGACGCCGATTAGTCGATGCGTTGGTGGATTTTCCATTCGCGTTGCCGACGGCCGTGGCGGGTTTGACGCTCGCCAATCTGTTCGCCGTGAATGGTTGGCTTGGAAAATATCTCGTGCCGCTCGGCATCAAAGGCGCTTATACCCCGCTTGGCGTGGTGATCGCACTAACTTTCGTTGGAATGCCCTTCGTGGTGCGGACTCTCCAGCCCGTGCTTGAAAATTTTGAACGCGAAGTAGAGGAAGCTTCCGCCACGCTCGGGGCAGGGCGTATGAGAACATTCATAAGCGTCATCGCGCCGTCGTTGTTGCCGTCAATAATTACGGGATTCGCACTCGCATTCGCGCGGGCCATCGGCGAATACGGTTCGATTGTGTTTATCTCTGGTAACCAACCTTTCAAGACAGAGATTGCGCCGTATCTGATCGTTATGCGGCTGGAGGAATACAATTACGCTGGAGCGATGACGATGGCGGTGGTGCTGCTAGTATTTTCGTTTGTGCTGCTGGCGGTGATTAATCTGATTGAGCAATGGGCAAGCAAGTTCACTAAAGGATAAATGGCAGGCATCACTAAAAAGCAATTTACGGCTGGTCGCACCAAATCTCAACGCGGCGCGGAGGAATCGTCGCTGGTCAAGTGGACGCTTATTAGCGTCGCGATGATATTCTGCTCTGTGTTCCTACTGCTGCCGCTGGTGAACGTTTTTGCGCAGGCGTTCAGCAAGGGTTGGGGAGTTTATTGGAACGCGCTTACGAACCCCGACGCGTGGTCGGCAATCAAGCTCACGCTGCTTGTCGCCGTTTTCTGCGTGCCGCTGAATGTGGTCTTCGGTCTGGCCGCAGCATGGGCCATCGCCAAGTTTGAATTCCGGGGCAAGGCGCTGCTCATCACACTGATTGATCTGCCGTTTTCCATCTCACCAATCGTGGCGGGGCTGATGTTCGTCGTGTTGTTCGGACTGCAAGGGTACTTTGGCGAATGGCTGCGTGATCACGATTTTAAAATTATTTTTGCCGTATCTGGAATTATTCTGGCGACGGTGTTCATCACGTTCCCGTTCGTCGCGCGCGAACTAATCCCCATCATGCAGGCCACGGGCACTGATCAAGAGCAGGCCGCACTGACGCTTGGCGCGAACGGCTGGCAGACATTCTGGCATGTCACGTTGCCGAGCGTGAAGTGGGGGTTGATTTACGGTGTGATTCTTTGCAATGCACGCGCCATGGGTGAATACGGCGCGGTTCGGGTGGTGAGCGGGAATATTGCGGGTAAAACACAGACGATGCCGTTGCGTGTAGAGAGTTTGAACGATGGGTTTCAAGGTGCGGCAGCGTTTGCCGTAGCAAGCTTGCTGGCGTTATTGGCCTTGGTGACGCTAGCCTTCAAAACCTACTTGGAGTGGAGGCAACATAGGGAATTTGAATTGGCGCAGCATGCCGTAATTTCAGAATCCGGCGACACGACATTTATTGCAAAGGGCAAAGGAGAATGAGCATCGAGTTAAAGAATATTTCCAAAAAGTTTGGCGAAGTTGCCGCCGTCAATAATGTGAACTTTTCCGTCAACGACGGCGAACTGGTAGGCTTACTTGGTCCCAGCGGCGGGGGTAAGACCACAGTCCTGCGTATGATTGCGGGTCTGGAGTTGCCCACCGAGGGCGACATTTTCATCCGTGGCGAGCGCGTCAATGACCTGTCCGTACAGAAGCGTAATATCGGTTTCGTTTTCCAGAGCTACGCTTTGTTTAAGAGCATGAGTGTAGCCAAAAACATCGCGTTCGGTCTTACAATCAAGAAATGGAAAAAGGCGGACATTGAGGCGCGCGTGGCGGAACTTATCCAGTTATTTGGTTTGAGCGGGTTAGAGAAACGCTTTCCGCATCAACTTTCCGGGGGGCAGCGCCAGCGCGTCGCCATTGCCCGTGCGCTTGCGCCCAAACCCAGTGTCTTATTGCTTGATGAACCGTTTGGTGCGGTGGACGCGAAGATTCGGCAGGAGTTGCGTGAGTGGTTGGTGACGTTGCATCACGAACTGAATGTGACGACGATCTTCGTCACACACGATCAAGAGGAAGCGATGGAGGTCTCCAATCGCATTGTCATTTTCTCCAAGGGCAACCTTGAACAGATCGGCACTCCGCGCGAAGTCTATGAGCAACCGGCGAATGAGTTCGTAGCGCGCTTTGTTGGCGTGATGAATGTGCTGGAAGCAACTGTGGGTGGTGGCGTTGCCCGGATCAACGAGATTGAATTTCCTGCTACGGGTCAAGAGGATGGCGCGCGGCTTCGCATCGGATTCCGTCCGTATGCTGTGCAGGTTTCAAATGATCTCAGTCTGTTGCCGTATCGCGCAGTGCTGCGACATACTTTCTTCCTAGGCATTCTGTTGCGCTTGGAGATGGAATTGCCTAGCGGACTCATCATCCGCAGTCGTATGACAAAGGAGGATTACGCGCAGCAAGGACTCGAAGACGGACGTGAGGTTTCTTTCCAGATCAAAAATTATCGCGTGCTGGCGAGTGATTCGGCAACGCTCGCACCCGAGTTGGAATCGAAGTATCAACAACCGCCGACGATGGGTGAGAATATCTGAGCTCAGAGGATGAAAATTTAGGGAATTGTTTGGACACCCGAAGTGCAGGCCGTTAACCGTTCCAAACTCCAGATAAAGGGACAATGGCGAGATTGCTGAACAGAAAGGGTGCGAGTGAACCAGAGGTGATCGAGTTAAACCTTGGTGTGAATCATTTTAGTCGTGATTCTGAGTGTCATTTTCCAATTAAACATTCCACGGTTTCGTCCTATCACTGCGACATCGTGCTCTCTGCCCAGGGGATTCTTCTGCACGATCTTGATTCGACGAACGGGACTTTCGTAGATGGCGAACGTGTGAAACAGGCCGTGTTACAGCCTGGACAAATTATCCGGTTGGGGGATGTGGAGTTGGTGGTCGAATCAACGGATGTCAAAATATCCATTCCAGAAATCGAACGCCCCGCACCGCCCGCACCGCCCGTGGTGTTGCCCTGCGGCGAGATGCTTTGTTCACGCCATACGCAATCGAAAGTCACACATCGTTGCTCGTTCTGTTTCGCTGTTCAGTGCGATGCTTGTGTGAGACGGTTCAGGCGCAAGGGTGGAAAAACGCTCAAGCTCTGCGCACTTTGCAGCCATCCAGTGGAGTTGATTCTCGCAGAGAAGCGAAAGAAGAAAGGTATTCTGAGCTTCATCACTGAGCGGATCATGCTGCCGTTCGGCCTAGGAAATAAGCAGACCGCGGATTAGTCTTGAATGAGTCTGGCTTCCAGATTTTCGATGGCTTCTTTAAATGTTGGAAAGTGAAACTGAAATCCACTAGCCAATAATTTCCCCGGCACCACGCGACGGCTTTTGAAGATTAACTCAGTCTCCGTTCGCAAAAAAAACGCGCCGATCTCAAGCATCCATTCAGAGGCAGGCAGACCGATGGGCACGCCGCAAACCTCCCGAAACAATTTCATCATTTCCGAGTTTGGCAGGGGATTTGGTGCGCACTGATTGATCGGGCCTGTTAACTCTTGGTGCGTGATGATCCATTCGATAGCGCGACAAAAATCTTCTACATGAATCCATGAGACAAACTGCTCCCCGTTGCCTTGTCGTCCGCCGAGACCGAACTTGGTCAACCTGCGCAATACGGGGAACACACTGTTGCGCCCTAGTCCAAGCACCATGGAAGTTCGGAGCGCAACCCGTCGAAATGTTTTTGATGAACAAGCGAGTCGTCCCTCCATCTCCCCAAACAATGCCCGCTCCCAAGCCTGTGCCACCTCTACAGAGAAAGCATCTTTTGCTTGCGTTGCCGAATCCATCTCGCGACTTGATTCGTTGTGCGGCGTGCCGAAAGTGTGTTGATACAACGTTGCTGTGCTGGAGTTGAGCCAGATGCGCGGCGGATTCTCGCATCGAACGATGGCTTCGCCTACCACTCGTGTTGAATAAACTCGCGAGTCCATAATCTCGCGACGGTTCTTGGCGTTGTAGCGGCAATCCACCGAACGTCCGGTTAGATTTACCACGGCGGTAGCGCCATCCAGTTCGCGAGTCCAATCACCGAGCGATTTCGTGTCCCAGACAATTTCACGCACGCCATCCGTCCGTGATTTTGGTGAACGAGTGAGGATGACGACTTCCCAATCGAGCGTCTTGAAATGCTTGGCTAGCTCTCCGCCAAGAAATCCCGAGCCGCCTGCGAGGATGATGCGTTGCTTGTTCATTCTGTTTTCTCCGAAAAGTTTTTCGCGTGATTGATGACGCGTTTGTGAATCGTATGGATGATGCGGTCCGACCAAGCTTGCCAGTAGTTTGCACGCCAAAGATGATGGTGATACCATGTTGAACCTTCGAGCAATGTGCGTCCTCCTTCGAGTTGTGTGAAAAGAAACTGACCTGCGCACGATTCAAGGTAGCCGTCCAGATGCGCGGGGTGGAGGTCGCGGTAAGGTGTCCATTCCTGCATAGGTTCAGGATTTTTTGTGACAGAGAATTTGAGCAGGCGGGGCTCATCCCAGACTTCGATGGGATCGTCGAACGGGCCTATTGAGAAGTTGCAATGTCGCACTGCGCCGAATCCGCAGCCTTGGATTTCTGCCTGAATCGGATAAGCGATTCCGAGCTTGAAGATCATTTCCTTCGGCGGCGGAAGTTCTGAGAACGAGACGACGTCGCGCCAGACTTCTTCCGGCGGTGCATTGACGATGACTGAGGTCTTTACTGAGAGCAAAGGCAGGGAGGGCGGAATAGCTTTCTGCAATCCCATCGCGAGCCGCAAAAGCACGATGACCGAGCAGAAAAGTTCTGGCGACTCCGCTCGCCAATGAAACGACTTTTGCGCTGCGTAGCCCAATACCCCGCCGATTGAAGCGACCGCAAAAGCCAGCGGGGCGGCCATGATTAGGCAAATCACGCCCCCAAGAGCGAATAGAATCAAGCCCGCACCTGCGAGTAGAACCGAACAGTTCGCAACAGTGAGACAGCCGCGCACACTTCGCTCCTCATGGGAACTGTCAATCAGCGCCGACAGGAAACCCACGCAAATCGGCAGGCCGACGAATATCGTCCAGCCGTAGTCCTTGAATGCAGCAATGCCCGTCCATGCTGCCAGCACTGTAATCGCAGTCATAATTATCACGGCTAAAAACGCGCTGCCCCATTTGCCGCTCGGCAACACTGAGCCAAATCGATGAACCCAGCCAATTCCGTTCTTGCTGCTGGAAGATGTTGCACTGTGTGAATGCAAAATACAAAGCACTGCGAAGAAGGTGAGTTTGACCATTGGCACGAAGAATAACAAAACCCAAAAAGGTTTCCAACCTAACGAACGTAGCCTGCGTAGTGTGGGAATAGTTCCCGCCCACGCAAATGGAATCGAGTCAACAAGAAGTGCTAAAATATAAGACTCCTCCGCTTTTTGCATGGGTGATTGCCAAAGATAGAACCGCCAAGTCTCCCAGCCGAAAATGGTCTGCGGTTGATCAAGTCACGCATCTGCAATCGCACAGTCGAGATTTAATTGGATGGCGGCAAGAAGAATGCCCCAAAAGAGAAATGTTCCGCGCGACAGATCGCCATCCCGTCGCCAAAGATCTGAGAGTTTTGGACTCATGGCATTTTAAAGAAAACGGTGGTTCGGTGCGAGTGGCGTTTAAGTTTTGGTTCGGCGGGTTTCAAAGTTGTGATCTTCTGATCAGGTTTGCCCAGCGTGAAGAAGATCTTCAATCGCAGCCAGAAAGTTCCACTTTCGTGATTGATGGCGATCATGGTTTGACTCCTTTGAGTGTTTCGCATCTGTCGCTTGCACAGTAGCGATTTTTTGCCAAGAACGACAGCCTGCGCGCATCGAAGTCATTGAGCTGAGAATTTTGCTTATGATCCACAGCGTCCAGATCCAACAGATGTAACGTGCCAGTAGGACAGCGGCGTCCGCACTTCCGAGAGCTTCTGCATCGTAAGCAGCAATCGCAACTTAGTCAGCAACTCAGCTTCTAACAAGTTAAGGCGCGTCTTGACCTAGGGTGTCTGGAGTTGAACAAATTCAAAGCCGCTTTGCCTCAACGCTCTCTCAATGTTGCGCATCCAGCCCGGGCAGAACGCACACTCTCTTGACCAGCCCCAGTCGAGGATGAACTTCTGCTGAGCTGTCCAGAGATCAGGCATAATACTATTTATTCTGTCACGACAGAATTGAAAGACACAGCGTCAATTCGTCAAAATGTTTTCTACCGGGGAGAAATTACCTTGAGTCAAACAGGCCAAAGCTGCATTGGTTTACCCATGAGCAAAAAGAGCGGAAAGATCGCGGAACGGATTGCGGCATTTCAGGGCAGGGAACTGAGTGCGTATTATCTTGGCTACTTTGATTGCTTCAACCGGCAGGAGTTTTATGAGGCGCATGATGTTCTTGAAGAACTCTGGCTGGCGGATCGGCGAGGGCCTATTGGAGATTTTTTCAAGGGACTCATTCAGTTGGCGGGCGCTTTTGTGCATCTGCAAAAGGAACGGCTGCGACCGTCCGCCGCGTTGTTCAAGCTCGCGCGCACCAACCTAACCAAGTATCCGGCAACTCACTGGCAGCTTGATATGACCGTTGTATTGAAGTTGATTGAGACTTGGCTCGCGTGGCTTGAAGGATGCGACTTTGATCACAACCCGTTTCACATACAGCCGCCGCCGATGTTGCAGATTTTGAAGTGAATTAGAACGGCGACTGATTTTTCAGGTGTTCACACAAAGAAAATCATTCCGGAAATTAATGACTTGGTAGAGAAATAGGCGGCGCGTGATTGAGGAAATGGGGGGGATGGTTTACTTTGTCACGATGCTGTTTCTATCCTTTTACACGCGGTTACTCCAATAGCTTGCCATTTCTGCGGCTGATGGGGTTTTGAGTAGGTTCACAATCCGGAAGCCGACTTTTTTATTATCGGTCACCCACCAGACGCTTTTAGGCAAGCTCGTATCACTTTCCTTTTAATCGGGATTGGACTCCAACCGCGCCGCGCTTCGCAATTTGTCAGGAACCGCGATGGTTGACTGCATTTTTTCATACCCATGCAATTACTCATCTCTCCGATAGGCTTTGATGGGCGAGCCGAGGCGTCTGAAACTTGATCAACCTAATCTGTTATTCCCAAATCCATAACGTATGCAACCGTCATTCCGTGTCACCACTGCGATGTCTGTTTTGCTATCGCCGTTAAAATTCCCCGGTGTGAGAGACTCGCCCTAAGTCTCCTAAACATTGGGCGATGCACTGCCTGTGATTTTCAAAAAACAGAAGGCCAACAATGGGAGAAATGAAAACTGAGTGGTCTTGAGTGTTTGTAGTCTCATGTTTTTATTGTCTCAGTTTGGCAGCAATGGCTTTAAAAGCTGATTGATTTTCCAGCGATTCATTTTCAATCGAGTAATGCAGTTATGACGCGGCGATTGGTTGTTCATACGATTTTTGAAAATCTAAAAGGGATTATACTTCTTTGGAGCTAACGCTGTGAGTCTGGACTTTCTCGACGTTGGCACGAGGCGCTTGTATTTTCTTTGTGGGAGAATAACCTTTCCACATGAAGAACGATGTCGTGCCCGTTCATATCCGTGGAATCCTTCCAGCAAACAGCGGTTGTGCATTGTTTGTTGGCAATGATGAGAAGGTTTTCGTCATCAACGTCGAACCTCAGATGGGGAAGGCGATTAGCGATTTTCTTCGTGACGTGCCCAAGGAACGCCCGCTTACGCATGACTTAATGCAGAGTGTGTTCAAGGGGTTTGGAATTTCCGTCGAGCGCGTGGTCATCACCGAACTGAAAAATTCCACATACTTTGCTAGGTTGATTCTTTCCCAGAACAATGAAGTGGCGAGGAAGATCGTTGAGATTGACGCGCGTCCGAGCGATTGTCTGGCCTTGGCTGCGGCGCAAAAGTGCAAGATATACGTGAGCAAGTCCTTATTTGAGCAGGTGGAGGACATGAGCGAAGTTCTCGACAAGATCAACGAAGGCGGTTCTGAACCGGAGTGACATGGCTGCTCCTGTTGCCAAGGTGGATGCCGCTGTTGCGTTGATTTGCGGCGACGATGATTTCGCTGTGAAGCAACGTGCGAAAGACCTTTTCAAAAAGTGGTGCGTTGAACTCGGTGGTGAAGATCACGAGATCGTCGAGGCCATGGTTGGGAACAGCGGAGAGGCGCTCAAAGTCATTGGCCGACTTCGCGAGGCGCTTCAAACACTTCCATTCTTCGGCAGCGGCAAGGTGGTGTGGCTACGAGATTGTAATTTTCTAGGAGACGAACGCACCGCTTCTTCCGCTGATGTGACGGAGACGCTTGGAGAACTTGCCCATGAGTTGAAAGAATTCCAATGGAAAAGCGTGCGACTGCTGGTCAGCGCCGGCAAAGTGGACAAGCGTAAAGTTTTTTACAAGACGCTCGACAAAATCGGGGGTGTAGAGAGTTTTGACGGATGGTCAGTCAATGACAAGGATTGGGCGGTGCAGGCAGAGTTGATGGTGCGCAAGGCGTTGCAGGCGCGCGATAAAAAAATCAGCGAGGACGCTTTGGCGGAATTAGTGGCGCGCATCGGGCCGCAGCCCCGGCAGTTGGCCAACGAGGTGGAAAAGGTTTGTCTTTACCTGGGAGAGCGATCGGAGATCACCGAAGCGGACGTGAACGCCATCTGTACAAAGAACAAGATGGCACGGGCGTTTGCTTTGGGAGACGCATTGGGAAATCGAAATCTGCCGGTCTTGCTGCGGTGCTTGGACGATGAGTTGTGGGAGATGCAGTTCGACAAGGATAAGAGTGAAATTGGGATGCTCTACGGATTAATATCGAAGGTTCGCGCCTTGCTGATGTTAAAAGAAATGATTCTCGAGGGCTGGGTCAAGGCGACGAACGACTACAACGGTTTCAAGACGCAGATTGAACGTGTGCCTGCGGCGAAACTCCCTTCAGATAAGAAATACAATCCGCTCGCGCTGAATCCTTACGTCTTGTTCAAGGCGCTGTCGCAGGTGCGGAACTATTCCCAGACGGAGCTGATACGCGCGATGGAGTTATTATTGCAGGCGAACCGGAGGCTAGTTTCGAGCGCGCTGGATGAGAGGATTGTTTTGCAGCAGACACTCGTTCAAATTGTCGGCAGTGTGAATGGATTAAAAACGAGTTCGGATCAAAATTATCATTAATGAATTTGCCCACTGCCAAACTGATGGTGTTGATTGGTGAGCAGTTCGCCTGCGTGAAAGTCGCGGGACGCGCGAACTTTGCCACGAGTGTAGATTTCAAGACATTACTTGCTGGTCTAGAGGCCAAGGGCTATCCTTACATCGTCATAGATTTGTCGGAATGTTCTCTCATGGACAGCACTTTCCTAGGTGTGCTTGCCGCTTTTGGGGTGAAACTGAACCTAAGTGGACCAGGATGTGTGCCCCAGTTAATCGAGCTGCGGAATGCTAACGAGCGTTTGCTTGAATTGCTTGAGAATTTAGGAGTATTACATCTGTTCAAAAGTTTTCAGGGTAAGTTGCCTGAATGCCGGGAGGTTTTTTCAGAGACCTGTAATCCCTCTAGGGAAGCCCTCGCTCGAGCGTCGCTGGAAGCGCATCAGACACTCATGGAAATAAATCCCGCTAATATCAATCGCTTCAAAGATGTGACCAGGTTTTTGGCAGAGGACTTGGAGAAGATTCTGGCCAAACCGGATAGTCAGGCGTAGAGGGGTGTTTAAGACCCCTTTTTTTAGCGGGGCTTGGACCAAATACATCAATAGTCTAACTGCTGGATATACTCTCAAACCCTTATTTCTCCTTCTTGGTAGTGTTTTGTCTTGAGTTCTCGAGCAACTGATGTAGCCTCAGCTGGCGTCAGGCATTCGGATTTAGTCGGTGCCCAAGAAGGCGTTGGTCGATAAACAGTTTGCCGAAGGAGGATTCTGACGTTCTCTTTTCGTTTGGGAGGGGGAAACCCCCGAATATTTTGTGAACTTGATAGCCGCGAACCTGGTCAATTATCTCTATGTTGAAAAGAAAAGAATCTCGGACTGTTGCCACTCCAAAGCGCACGTCACGAAACGCAAAAAATGGTCAGGAAAAAACACCGGCGATTCATAGCCGTGTCGTGTTGCCTAGCGCCAAGCGTGGTGTGGGCAAAAAAAACTTGGTAACCGCAAAAGCTGCTCCTCAGGCGAAGGTGGCAACGCCCGCAAAAACGGTGGCTCCAGTCAAAGTGGAAGCACCAAACACCGTTGAGAAAAAGCCGTCGCCCCAACTCGCTGCGATGATTAATCCCACCGCAGGTCCTTCTGACCTTACCGAGACGGTCAAAACCCTGCTGCACCTTGCGCAGGAACATGGTTACGTCACATACGA
>WBXK01000014.1 GCA_008933055.1 Verrucomicrobiota bacterium
CACACTTCCAATTGAGAGTCCTAAGAATCAAGAGTTATAGACCATTAAAAATATCTGCTGATGAAAAACGTTTATTTAAGCAGACTGCTTGTGCTTGGACTGACTGCGCTGACGGCGGGCAATGCGTGCGCTTTAATCACGATAGACAGCGTGCCGGTGGGCAATGCAGGAAACGCTGCTGACCCGACGACGGGGTTTGGCGCAGTGGGGTATGATTACGGGATCGGCAAATATGAGGTGACGCTCAATCAATACACGGCGTTCCTGAATGCTGTCGCAAAAACGGACACTTACAGACTTTACAATGAGGACATGAGTTCTTTCCGCAACAGCATGGGCATTTCCCGCAGCGGGGCATCTGGGAGCTATTCATATTCAGTAATCGGAAGCGGAAATCGTCCAGTGACGTTTGTAAGTTGGTATGATTCGGCGCGGTTTGTGAACTGGCTGCACAATGGGCAGCCCACCGGATTGCAGGCAGAGGGAACGACGGAGTCAGGGGCTTACACGCTTAGGGGGAATACAGGATTGATCACGCGGAACGCGGGATGGAAGTATAGCCTACCGAGTGAGGACGAGTGGTATAAGGCGGCGTATCATCAGCCTTTGAGTTTGGGCGGGGACAGCGACAACTATTGGCTGTATCCAACGCGGAGCAACGTGCCGCCGAACAACCGGAACGGCAACGACAGTGATCCGAACAGCGAAAATTACCTGTTCGCTGACGAGCATGAGGTGAGCGGATCGACGACCTACTCAAGCGGTCAAGAATATCCGGCGGACGTTAGCTCGTTCAGTTTGAATAGCAGTTTTTACGGGACGTTTGATCAAGCTGGCAATGTATGGGAGTGGAATGATGCCGTAATCGGTTCGGCGCGCGGACTGCGCGGTGGAACGCGAGACGACAGGGAATACAGCTTTCGCGCGTCGGATAGGAGCAGCAACGCCCCGACGGGTGAGGAGAACCGTATCGGTTTTCGTGTCGCCATCGTCCCTGAGCCGAGTGTGACTGGGCTGATGGTGCTGGGGATGGCTCTGGTGGCGTGGAAGCGGCGGTGAACCCTTTAGCCTTTGGTTCTTTTACTTTTTGGACTCTACCGCGCGCAGCGGGGCGTTTTCGCCTCAGACTGTCTTATCGCTGGTTTTCAACCCTATGCTGAGGAGCAGCGGGGGTTACGCATTTCGCGAGTGTCGCGGTTGAGGAATAGCGGATAGAGGAATTTGGATGGCTGCCGAGAGTGGATTGTTGGATTGATGGTTTTTTATCCGTGCCTATCCGCGATCGAGAATTTTTTGGCCGAACGGCAGGCTTTGGCGAACTCGCATCCGAAAGCTCCCCAGTTAACTGCTCTGCACCAGCACCCTGAATGCTCGACCTAGATGTTCTGGATGGATGAGCGTCTGGAGTTCTCGACTCTTTTTTGGCGATTCTACTAATGATTGGTTGCCGCTTGCCATCATCCGACTTGCGATATCGGTAAGAAACTGAGACTGACTGATGAAGGCCTCGGTTCGCACCCCCTCTGCCTCGCCACATTGTTGAATCACTTTGAAGTCCACGTTCGCTGTGATATCCTGCTCTCCGGCGTTCGCCAGGATGTCGGGGCAAAATTTGTGACGGGAATAGGCGCGGACCGTTCCGTGCGGGTGATTCGGCGAAAGCCCGGCTTCGTTGTGTGTGCCGTAATCCAACGTCAACAGCTTCCCTGCCTTCAACGATCGTGCTGCGCTGACCCACCACGCTTCTGCTGCAGGGCTTATCTCCGTCGTGAAACCCTCTGGCAGGACTTCGAGCAACTCGGATGGCAATGAATCCAGTTTTGTTGCACCGATGGACTTCGGCATCTTTGCCCAAATAAAACCTTCCGCAGCCATCCCCACTCCCCACTCGAACCATTCTCGTTTCTTTGAATCCCAACCCAGCCGATGTACGGGCATGGCGTCCAACAATTCGTTGGCAAAGATGACTCCACGAACAGAGAACTTAGGATTTAGAGAGCCGCACTGCAGCCAACGCACGCTGTCGTCAAACTCCGCCAGCGTCTTTTGCTGCCACGCTCGCCGCCGCGCTGAAGGATCAAGGATGCAATAGTTCAACCTCGCAAAAAGCTCCGGGCGAAACTTCTTAAGCCACTTCAGAACGTCCAACGCGAGCTTTCCGTCATGCGCTCCGGCTTCTACTATTTGCAACTGGTCGCCAGGGGTTTTCTCCAGCCATTCGGCGAATTGAAACGCGAGCAGTTCGCCAAACAACGACCCCACGCTGACGCTCGTATAGAAGTCTCCACTCCTCCCAACCGTGACACTTTCCCGCTCATAAAATCCATATTCGGGACAATACAGGGCCAAATCCATGAAGTGCGCGAAAGGGATTGCCCCCTGCACAGCTATCTCCGCTTTAATTTTTTCAACCAATGCGCTCATTTGACCGGTTAACCCCGGGGTGTGGTGCGGATTTAGCTAAACAAGGACACAATCGTAAAGATTATATGGCTAAAATTGACGCTTTCTTCAACCTGATGTTTGAACAAAAAGCCTCCGACTTGCATCTATCGGCGGGCAACAATCCGATGTTGCGCATCAACGGCGAACTCCATCGAGTGGAGCATCCCCCGCTTGATAGCGACACACTCAAGTCCATGATCTACGAGATCGCGCCGGAGTATAAGATCAAAGTGTTTGAAGAAACCGGCGACGTGGATTTCGGTTACGAAATCCCGAACATCTCACGCTTCCGCGCTAACTTTTTCAACCAGAAAAACGGCGTAGCCGCCGTGTTCCGCCAGATCCCCAGCCGCGTGCTTTCGTTTGAAGATTTTGAAAAGCTTGACGCACCACTACCGCCAGTATTGAAAAAATTCGCCATGCTCCACAAGGGCTTGGTCGTCGTCACCGGCCCGACTGGCTCTGGTAAATCCACCACGTTGGCAGCGATGATCGATTATGCGAACAAGAATCGTCGCGATCACGTGATCACGATGGAAGACCCCATCGAGTTCGTTCACGAAAGCAAAAACTGTCTCATCAACCAGCGCGAAGTCGGCATGCACACGAAGGGTTTCGCGTCTGGTTTGAAAGGCGCGTTGCGCGAAGACCCGGACATCGTGCTCATCGGCGAGTTGCGCGACCTCGAAACCATCGAACTGGCAATCATGGCTGCGAACACGGGTCACTTAGTCTTCGGCACGCTTCACACGCCGAGCGCTGCCAAGACGGTGGATCGTATCATCGACGTATTCCCCGCTGACCAGCAGAACAAGATCCGCGCGACACTTTCCGAATCGCTCAAAGGCATCGTGGCGCAAAACTTGTTCAAACGCATTGATAAGAAGGGGCGCGTGGCCGCGCTGGAAATCCTCGTATTCAACACTGCCATCGCAAACCTTGTGCGCGAAGCCAAGACGCACCAAATTCCCGGCATGATCCAAGTCGGCAAGAAAGCGGGCAACCAGCCGCTGGACGACGCGATCATGGAACATCTCCGCATGAAGCGCATCTCGCCCGAAGAGGCTTACGAGAAATGTCTCGAGAAGCGCAAGTTCAGAGGATTCCTCGCTCATCCTCCCGAAGACGATGAATCAGTCTAAGTTTATTATTTTATGATGCGACGCCCGGAATTGGATCACATTTTGAACACCATGCTGGATTCCCAGCCTGAGGTGTCAGACCTTTTGTTCACTGTGGATAGGCCACTCCAAGTCGAAGCCTGCGGCGAATTAAAACCCGTTACGCTTGATCCTCCCATTGAAAAACTGACTCCGTATCACACTGAAGCCATCGCGCTCAATCTCATAGGCGAAAATCAATGGCATCTCCAGGATTTGATGCGCAAAGGCTCTTGCGATACTTCCTATCAGCTGGGCGACCGCGCCCGGTTCCGCGTCAACGTCTTCGCGCAACGGGGACATTACTCCATCGTCTGCCGCAAACTGAACACGCAGATTCCAACACTCGCAACGCTGAAGCATCCTGAAATCCTGACACACATCCCCAAGGAAAAAACGGGGCTAGTGCTAGTCACCGGCGCGACTGGCTCTGGCAAATCCACCACGTTGGCCGCCATTCTAAACGAGGTCAACCTCACCAAAGCTGTCCACATCGTCACGCTGGAAGACCCGGTAGAGTTTGTCTATCCGAACGTGCGCGCTACCTTCAATCAACGCGAGCAAGGCACAGACTTTGACAACTTCGCCGGCGGACTGCGCGCTGCATTGCGTCAGGCGCCGAAGATCATCCTAGTCGGTGAAATGCGCGACCGCGAAACTGTCAGCATCGCGCTCAGCGCAGCTGAAACAGGCCATCTCGTGTTGAGCACGTTGCATACGATCGACGCCGGACAGACCATCAATCGTATCCTCGGCATGTTCGACCCTGATGAGCAGGAACAGATACGAGCGCGTCTCGCTGATTCATTGAGGTGGATCGTGGGGCAACGTCTCGTGCCTAAAGCCGGGGGAGGTCGTCATCCGCTATTGGAGATTATGGGGTCAAACCTCCGCATTCAGGAAACCGTCCGATTGGGGGAAAGCGAAGGGAAAAGCTTTTACGAAATCATCGAAGCCAGCTACGCATTCGGATGGAAAACATTTGATCAAGCCGCGCTCGAAGCCTATCAGGATGGCAAGATCACAGAAGAGACCGCCCTGCTCTACTGCTCCAAACGCGGCGTCGTGACACGCGGCATTGACAACATGCGCAAAGCCCGCGGGGAAATGACCAGCAACGTAGGATCGCTCCGCATGAAAGGCATCATCGAGTCCAGCACCAATGGCAACGCAACTCCGACGCTCACCGTCAAACTGAGATAATATGAGTCAGCAATTTGATTTTCTTGCAGCCACAGACAAACCCGCCTTGCTTGCCTTTTCCACGCCGGAGTGGCTTGAAGAAATCAAGACCGCGCTTCAGGAACTTGGCTACAAAGTCCACACGGCAGCCACGCACAGCGATTTTTTGGTCCGCTTCGCGCAAGTCCACTACCAAGTGGTAATCATTGAAGAACGCTTTGCCGCGAACAATCTGGAAGAAAACCTCACCTTGCAGGCATTGCAAAACATGCCGATGGGACAACGGCGGCACGCGACAACAATCCTCATCGGCGAATCCTTCCAGACTTTCACACCGCTGCAAGCTGTCCAACAAAGCATCCACGCGGTCATCAGCAGCTCAGAACTTTTCCTCGTCAAGCAACTCATCGAGAAAGCGGTAACAGACAACCGGATGTTCCTCCACAGCTACCAAGACGTTCAATCGCGCCTCTACGCCTCGAACACGAGGTAAAGAACCGTCCTTGAGAAAGGTCGCGTGATTTTTCCATCTGTTATTGTTAGTCTCCTCACGTGACTCGTGTGGATCAAGCGTTGGTGGATCGGGGAATCTGCGAAAGCCGTGAGAAAGCCAAACGTGCTGTCATGGCCGCGCAAGTTCTCATCAACGGCCAACCCGCCCGCAAACCCAGCGACTCCGTCAAAGATTCCGACCAACTCGCTCTCGCGACGCCAGAACGATTCGTCAGTCGCGGCGGACACAAACTCGAACATGCGCTCCAACACTTCCACCTCGACGTTGCGGGCTTTACCGCGATTGATTTGGGGGCGTCGACCGGCGGATTCACGGATTGTTTACTGCAAGCGGACGCAAAAACAATTTATGCCGTGGATGTAGGCCACGGCCAGCTTGCTTGGAAACTCCGACAAGACAAACGCGTGGTGGTGATGGAAAAAACCAACGCGCGCCATCTCACGCCAGAACAGATGCCACAGCCATTCTCGCGCGCTGATCTCGTGGTGATCGATTGCTCCTTCATCTCGCTGCGTAAAATTCTTCCGCCTGCCGTTGCTTTGTTGCACGCCAACGGTAAAATCGTAGCGCTGATCAAACCCCAGTTTGAAGCAGGCAAGGAAGAGGTGGACAAAGGCGCGGGCGTGATCACGGATTCGGCGATACACGAACGCGTGATCCGCGAACTGGAAGAGTTCGTCAGTGGGGATAAACAGATTCGGTGGTGCGGCGTAACTGAATCACCGCTGCTCGGACCGGCAGGCAACAAAGAATTTCTTGTACTGATTGAAAAAAACGGCTGAAACAATCCAACGCGTGGGACTCATCGGGAATCCCGACAAAGCCACTTGTGGCCGCTCCGTCGAGCGAGCCGCCAAACTCATCAGCGCCACCGGACGCAAACTCTTCACCGAACCGGTCACCGCGCAGCTTGCCAAGATCAAGGGCAGCACGTGCGTCGATCCCGTTGCACTCGCGCGCTCTGTTGACTTGCTCATCGTATTCGGCGGTGACGGCACGATGCTGCGCGTGGCCCGCGAGATTGCGGGCGTCAACACCCCGCTGCTCGGCGTCAACATCGGTGGGCTAGGTTTCCTGACGGCTGTTCCCTCGGATCAATTGGAACAGGCGCTCAAGCTCATCTGGCAAGGCGGCTTCAAGTTCGAGCGACGCGCCTTGATCGAGGCCACCACGCGCGTCGGCGCAAAACAAATCCGCAAGCTCGCCCTCAACGACATCGTCATCGGGCGCGGCGAAGTCGCCCGGCTCATTGATCTGGAAGTGGACGTGAACGGCGATCCGCTCACGCGCTATCGTTGCGATGGTTTGATCGTGAGCTCCCCCACCGGCTCCACTGCTTACTCGCTCGCAGCAGGAGGCGCGGTTGTATTGCCCACGGCGGATGTCTTCGCGCTCACGCCGATCTGTCCTCACACACTCTCGAACCGTTCCCTCATTGTTCCGTTGGATGCCACCATCCACATCAAACCCGTCAGCCAACGCACGGCAACAATCCTCAGCGCGGATGGGGAGATCCTCAGCGAACTGGTGCCAGGCGATGTCGTCACCGTTCGGCGCAGCAAATATTCCGTGCGCCTGATGCAGCTGGCGGACAGTTCGTTCTTCGAAGCATTGCGACGCAAACTTCAATGGCGCGGCGCGTATCTTTGATTTTTTGGAAAGCTAATCATTATGGTCCGACTGATTGACATAGCCGAACGCCTGGGAGTTTCCGTGATGACGGTTTCAAAAGCATTGCGCGACGATCAACTCGACGTCGCCCCTGCCACTCGAACCCGCATCAAAGCCGCCGCCAAAGAAATGGGATACTTGCCGGATCCTGGGGCGCAAAGCCTTCGAAACGGCTTGACCAAACTCCTCGGGCTTGTAATCCCCACGACTACGAACCCAATTTTCGCTAGGATGTTGTTTGCCATTGAGGAGCGAACACACGCACTGGGTTACGATCTAATGTTGTCCCACACGCACAACATGATCGAACGCGAGGAAGTCTGCATTCGCCGGCTCCTCGCCCGGCGCGTGGATGGAATTTTCGTTGCGCCCGTGTATCGCATGGGGAATGAGGCGCGCATCTATAGGGAATTGCTGACGAGCAAAACACCCGTAGTGCTGCTTGGCTCGCCCGCTGCATTTTGCAGCCAATTCGTCAGCGTGCAGCCAGAAGAAGTCAACGCCAGCTATGCCGCCACGCGTCACCTTCTAGAACTTGGCCACAAACGCATCGCCTACTTTACCGGTCCGCTACCGGCGATTTGGGCGCAGGAACGCTACGAGGGATTTCGCCGCGCACACAGCGAGGCGGGACTCGACGTGGACGACAAATTGGTATTCCACGCGGGCAGCACTATCGAGGATGGCGCCAAGGCAGCGCTGCAATTCGCGAATGAAAAGTGCCAAGCCACTGCGATCCAAACCGCGAACGATCTCATCGCCATAGGTTGCGCCGAGATGCTGTTGAAGCAAGGCATCAAAATCCCGAAAGACATTTCACTTGTCGGCTTTGGAAATATTCTCGTGTCAGAACATTTCCGCGTTCCACTGACGACGATCCGGCAGCCGAAATACCGTATGGGTACCGCCGCTGTCGAGATGATGACTCAACTCATCCAAGGCGAACGAGTGGAAAACCGGCGGCTCGCTGCCGAGCTTGTGATCCGAGACAGCACCGCCGCGCCGCGTCTGGATTGACTTCAAAGCAAACTCCAACCTTTCCGAGAGAAACGAAGCCCAAAAGAAGCCGAAAACCACGTCCCAAAGCGACAAGCATTCACCACTTGGCGACCCAATCGAGATCTACTTCTATCCTTTATCAAAACGGACAATAAAAAACCCGCTCTTGCGAGCGGGTTGAAAGTTGTGAACCGGAACTATCACTTGGCTGGGGCTTTGTCGTCAGGCATCGCTTCGGTAGAGGGAACAGCGGTCACGACTTCGTCCACCCATTCAAGGATGGCTTTATTGGCGGCGTCACCTGGGCGCTGCTCAAGCTGTATGATACGTGTATAACCGCCCGAACGAGCTTTGAACGCGGGCGCGATGTCCTCGAACAAAATGCGGATGACGTCTTCCTGAGTGCGCCACTTGGCGCGTTCGGCTTTGGTCAATTGGACCGTAGGACCATGGGTGCGAAGCTTGGCAGTGGCGAGACGTCGCGCGTGTAGCGTTCCTTTCTTACCGAGGCTAACGATTTTCTCCGCCACGGATCGCGCGGCCTTAGCCTTGGCGAGCGTAGTGGTGATGCGCTTGTGCTTGATGAGGCTGCAAACCATGTTGGCAAGCATCGCGTTGCGATGCTCAAACGTGCGTCCCAACTTGGCTGTTCTTTTAAGATGTCGCATAAAATTCTGCGCGCGTTACTGCGCGAT
This sequence comes from Verrucomicrobiota bacterium, assembly GCA_008933055.1. Classification (GTDB taxonomy): domain Bacteria; phylum Verrucomicrobiota; class Verrucomicrobiia; order Limisphaerales; family JADLHS01; genus JADLHS01. Next base: position 8,667 of record WBXK01000014.1, read on the forward strand.
TATCTCTTCTTTAGGTCCGTCAATCAGACTGGGTTCAAAAGTCATTCCGAGAGCGAGGCCCAGTGCGGTGAGTTTGTCCTTAATCTCGTTCAGCGACTTCTTACCGAAGTTGCGGTACTTGAGCATCTCAGCTTCGCTCTTCTGTGCAAGTTGCCCCACACTGGTAATATTGGCGTTATTCAAGCAATTTGCAGCTCGAACACTCAACTCGATTTCGTTGACGCTCATGTTGAGAAGCTTCTTGAGCTTCATCTTTTCGTCGTCTTGCTTGTCCACTGTTTCTTCGAACTCCACAGCATTTTTGTCGTAACCGACAAACACGTCGAGGTGATGCGCTAGAATGGCAGATGCTTGTGTGAGAGCGTCATCTGGAGTGATGCGACCATCGGTCCACATCTCGATCACTAGACGATCATAATCCGTTCGGTTACCAACGCGTGAGGCTTCCACAGCGTACCGAACGCGGGTAACAGGGGAAAAAATTGAATCAATCGCAATTACACCGATGGATTGACCGGCTTTCTTATTCTCTTCACCGGTGAGGAAACCGCGACCAATTTTAACCGTCAATTCCATCTCGAACTTGCGCTTCTTGTCCAGGGTGCAGATGTGTTGCTCGGGGTTGACGAGCTCGATATTCTGGTTGGTCTGGATGTCGGCAGCAGTCACCGCACCTTCCTTGTTGACAGAGAGAGTCAACACTTGTTCGTCGCGTGTGTGCGCTTTGAACTTGACCTTCTTCAGCTTAAGAACGATGTCGGTGACATCTTCAACAACGCCTTCGATTGCCGCGAATTCGTGCATCGCACCATCAATCTTAATAGACGTTACCGCAGCTCCTTCCAGTGAACTGAGAAGAACACGGCGAATGGAGTTACCAACGGTATGACCGTAACCTGTTTCAAAAGGTTCGGCGATAAATTTGGCGTAGGTGTTGGTGGCCGTTGACTCTTCTTTGGTCAACCGCTTTGGCATTTCAAATCTTCCGAGACGTACTGGCATTTTTTCCTTTCAACAATTTTAATCTGACGAGCACGGTGCTATTCCCTGCAGCCGTAATCATCCATATAATTGTTTTCTTAATTGGTTCCGTATTGAGGAACGGGATGTTTATTAACGGGAATAAAATTCAACGACGGTTTGTTCGTTCGCGATGGGATTAATCTCTTCGCGAGTGGGAACGCGCATGACGGTCCCCTTGAACTCGTCTTTACCGAGGGACAACCAGTCTGGAACCGAGCGACTCGTGGACAATTCCAAGGCTTTGGTCGCCATCTGACGCGATACGGTGTTACTCTTAACCACTATCACATCGTTTACCTTCAGAGCGTAGGACGGGATGGTAGCTTTGCGACCGTTGACGGTGATGTGGCCGTGGTTCACCATCTGGCGAGCACCGGCACGGGTCGTGCCGAAGCCGAGGTGGAACACAACATTATCTAGGCGCGTCTCCAAAATCTGAAGCATCTGCTCGCCTGTTACGCCGCGACGCTTTAATGCTTTTTCATAGACGCCACGGAATTGTTTCTCCATGAGTCCGTAGTAATAACGGAGCTTTTGCTTCTCGACCAAGCCCATACCGTAGTCCGTCAATTTGCGACGCGACTTCGGACCGTGGACACCGGGCGGATAATTACGACGTTCGAGATACTTCGATGGGCCGAATATCGGGATACCGAAACGGCGGCTGATGCGAACGCGAGGACCTTTATAACGAGCCATAAATCTTGATGCGTGATGCGTGTTACGTGAAACGACTAGACGCGGCGTTTCTTGCGCGGGCGGCAGCCATTATGAGGAATGGGCGTGACGTCTTTGATCGTGTTAATTTCGAGTCCGATAGCCTGCAATGCTCGGATTGCCGATTCACGCCCAGAGCCAGGACCCTTGACGCGAATTTCAACTTCCTTCATGCCGTGAGCCATCGCCTGACGAGCAGCGTCTTGAGCCACCATCTGCGCGGCGTAAGCCGTGCTCTTGCGCGACCCCTTGAAACCCACGCGACCTGCAGCAGACCAACCGAGAAGGTTGCCCTGCATGTCTGTAATAGTGACTTGGGTATTGTTAAACGTTGCGAGAATATTTGCGATGCCAACGGAGATGTTCTTGGCGTGTTTCGCCTTAACGATTTTTTTCGCATTCGCGTCTTCACCGAGCAACTCGGCGGCAGTCGGCGCCGTAGCAGCGACAAGACCGACAGGCTCAGTCTTTGGCGCGTCAGCCACTGCCGCAGCACCAGCAGCCGCCTTGCCTTTTTTGGGCTTAGTTTCATCGGCAGCTTTGGCGGGTTTTTCCGCTGCCGCATCGTTTTTCGCTTCCTTAGCAGGAGCGGACTTTTTCTTAATCTCTTCAGCCATACAAATTCAGTTTAGTGGATGCCGGTCTTTGCGTTTGGATTGCGCTGCACACCGACAGTGCGACGAGGTCCCTTTCGAGTGCGTGCGTTGGTCTGGGTGCGCTGACCGCGCACAGGCAAGCTCTTCAAGTGGCGTATGCCACGATAGCACTTGATGGACTGCAACCGCTTGAGGTTTAGACCAAGCTCGCGGCGCAAGTCGCCTTCGATCACGTATTTACCTTCCTGGATCGCATGGACGATCTGGGAGAGCTGGGCCTCGGTGAGATCCTTTGCGCGGATTGAAGGATCGATGTTAGCGCGTTCGAGAACCTCGACAGCGTTGACCGGACCGATTCCGTAGATATAACGGAGCGCAATATCAATGCGCTTATTCGGCGGAATTTCCACACCAATGATGCGTGCCATAAATAATTAACCTTGACGTTGTTTGTGACGCTTATTCGTGCAAATCACACGAAGAATCCCACGGCGACGCACAATCTTGCAGTGCTCGCACAGCTTTTTTACCGATGCTCTAACTTTCATGTTAAATTGTTTTCTTCTCTACCAGCAACCGCCCCGTTGACAAATCAAACGGCGTCAGCTGCAACTTTACTGTGTCCCCCGGCTTCACACCGGCAAATTCGTTCTCTGTCCGAGATGTAGCGAACCCCAGCAGCCGGTGTCCATTACTCAACTCGACTTGAAACGTGCCGTTCGGCAACGCCCCAATCACTCGACCCTCGACGCGGAAGGCATCTTCACGCATGTCAATATCTCCGGTTCACTATCTGTGATCAACACGGTATGCTCAAAATGGGCTGATAGTGAACCATCTTGCGTCACTACTGTCCAGCCGTCTTTCAATATTTTCACATCTGGACGACCCACATTCACCATCGGCTCGATTGCTATAGTCATGCCAGATCGCAACTTAGCACTGCTGCCAGCATCCACGAAGTTTGGCACTTGCGGCTCTTCATGAACCGAACGTCCCACCCCGTGACCTACGAATTCACGAACCACGCTATAACCGTGACCCTCAACAAAATTTTGCACAGCTCGGGAAATATCGGTCACACGATTCCCAGCCTTTGCCTGAGCAATTCCTTTTTGCAAAGCCTGTTGAGTTACATCCATCAACCTCTGGGCGGCAACCCCGCAACCACCCACAGCCAAAGTCGTGGCCGTGTCCCCAATGTAACCCTTATATACGACACCACAATCCACACTGACAATGTCGCCAAATCTTAACTGGCGGTCATTTGCAATACCATGAACTACTTCGTCATTCACCGACAGACACGTTTGACACGGGAACTTCCTGTATCCGAGAAATGCACTCTTCGCACCGCGCTTCTTCATCGCTTTGGCGGCGAACTCATCCAACTGTCGCGTAGTGACCCCAGGACGAACAAAACCAGCTAACTCCTGTAGAACCTCTGCTGCGATCGACCCTGCGATTCGCATTATATCCAATTCGCGTTCAGTTTTTATTAGGCTCATGTCGGTTTGACTTGGCCTGCACTGCCTGAACTCATCAACGCTATCTCAGCGGATAACATTCAGACCCGACCAAGCGGCAATATCAGATCCGCCCGCGAATCTTACCCTTCTTGAGGAAACCATCGTAATGGCGCATCAAAAGGTGGGACTCGATTTGCCGCATCGTGTCCAACATGACCCCCACAGTAATCAACATGCTTGTACCACCGAAAAAGTTTGCCACGTCATTGGGAATCTTGAACGCGTTCTGAAGAATAACAGGCATGACCGCAATTCCAGTGAGAAACAATGCACCGGCCAAGGTAATCCGACTCATCGAGTTGTGAAGAAAATCACTTGTCGGTTGACCGGGTCGCACTCCTGGTATGTAACCACCGTTCTTCTTCAAGTCGTCCGCGATCTGTATTTCATTGAACTGTGTAGCCACCCAAAAGTATGAGAAGAACAGAATCATTATCCCAAAAAGCGTGAGATACATTAAGGATCCGTAGTTCAGCTGGTAAGCGATATCTGAGAAAAACTTAATCTTCAATCCAGATCCCATCATGGAGAATAATTTCTGAGGAAACATTAGGATGGCAGAAGCGAAGATGACAGGCATGACGCCCGCGTAATTGACGCGCAAGGGCATAAATGAGGATTGACCCGCATACATCTTGCGCCCTACAGCTCGTTGCGCATATTGCACTGGAATCTTCCTCTGTGCCTGGGTCACGGCAATTACGACACCGATGACGGCGAAAATCATCGCAAGCAATAACAGCGCGACGCTCTTGTTGTGGGACGGAGGCATACCACCCACAGTAAAAAACATGCCCTTTAATTGTGCTACTGCAGCAGGCATACGCGCCACAATTCCAATAGTTATAATTAGGGACACACCGTTGCCTATGCCGCGTTCAGTGATCTGCTCACCGAGCCACATTAACAATACTGTTCCGGTTGTGAGGAAGATAAGTGTCGTGATGCGATAAATCCAGATGTGATCGCTGTTTAGAACAAGATTCACTGTAGGATCCCAGCCTTGGAACAGTGTCCCTGGATTCTCCCAACTCAACGCCATGAAACCTCCTTGAATTAGGCAGAGGATAACGGTGAGATAACGCCCGTATTGAATGATTTTGGCTCGACCACCCTCTTCCCTAGCAGCTTTACTCAACGCAGGAATCACTGCGGTCAACAACTGAATGATGATCGTAGCGCTGATATAAGGCATGATCCCAAGAGCCCCTACTGCACCGTGACGCATAGCGTCCCCGGTGAACAGATTATACATGCCGAGCAGCCCGTTAGCGGCGCTGTTAGTATTAAAATAATCCGCAAGCGCGTCGGTATTCAGACCTGGAACATGGACGAAAGCGAGCAGGCGCGCGATCGTCAACAACATGATTGTGAAGAGCAACCGGGACTTTAGTTCCGGTATCTTGAAACAGTTGGTGAAGGTCTGAACGAGTGAGCCGAACATGATTGGGAGTGTCTCCTATTAACTCTTTGCTGCCGGAGCTTTCGCCACGGAAACCACTTCGCATTTTCCACCCTTAGCCTCAATCTTCGACTTGGCCGAAGCGCTGAACGCATGAGCAGACACATTAAGTTTTTTGGTGATCTCGCCAGTGCCGAGCACTTTGACGCCATCGCCACGACCATTGATGAGGCCTACCTTACGCAGGGAAGCTTCATTGACGGTCGCTCCATCATCAAAGGCATTCAACGAATCTAGGTTAACAGGGATATAGCGCGTTCCGAAACGCACATTGTTAAAGCCGCGCTTCGGTATGCGACGAATGAGAGGCATCTGACCTCCTTCAAAGCCGATACGAATAGAGCTACCAGACCGAGCTGTCTGGCCCTTACCTCCGCGACCGGCAGTTTTACCGCGGCCGCTTGATTCGCCCTGGCCAAGACGCTTGCGACGATGCTTGGAGCCGGGACGGGGTTTAAGATCGTGTAGTCGCATAAAAGTTAATTAGATGTCGGCAGCACTGGAGTGGCCACCTTTTTGATTTCCAAACCGCGGCTCTTGTAGATGGCTTCGCGGAGACGGAGTTTGAGCAATCCGCTCATAGTGGCCTTGACCACGTTTGCGGCGTTCTTAGATCCGAGTGACTTGGTCAAGATGTCGCGAATTCCGACAGACTCGAGGACGGCGCGAACCGTTTTACCTGCTATAATGCCCGTTCCAGGAGATGCGGGGCGAAGAATAATCTTTGCACCATCGAACTCACACAGAATTTCGTGAGGGATAGTCGCGTCTTTTAGAGACACAGAAACCATCTTGCGGCGCGCGAGCTCACCGCCGCGACGAATCGCATCGGAAACTTCGGTAGCCTTGCCGAGCCCCAGGCCTACTTTTCCTTTTTTGTCACCAACAACAACCAGCGCGCTAAATTTGAAGCGGCGTCCGCCCTTGACAACCTTTGACGAGCGATTGATGAACACAACTTTCTCGACTAGATCCTCTCCTTTTGAATCAAACCCTTGGTCAGAGTCTGGCCGACGCCCACGACCGCCGACGCCACCGCGACCACCACCGAAGCCGCCACCGCCACCAAAACCGCCACGCCCACCGCCGCCGCGTTGGCCTCCAGGACCACCACCGCCGTAGCGTGCTGGGGCTGCCGTCGCCGGAGACCCAGTAGCAGCCGCTTCCTTAGTAATGACTTCTGTTCCAGATTCGTTTGCCATAACAAATTAAAATACGAGACCAGCTTCACGCGCCGCATCAGCGAGCGCCTTGACCTTGCCGTGATAACGGGCACCACCGCGATCGAACACGACCGACTTGATACCTTGACCCACCGCAGCTTTTGCGGCTGCGTCCCCAATAATCTTTGCAGTTGCCGCGTTCGCTCCAACTTTTTGCCCTTTCATAGCCTTACTACGGCTTGAAGCAGAAACGAGGGTCTTGCCTGCGCTGTCATCGATAATCTGCACGTAGATATGAGCACTTGTGAAGCACACACTCATCCGAGGGCGCTCCGCCGTGCCAACAACTTTTTTCCGCACACGCCAGTGGCGCAACTGTTCGAGACGATGTTTTTTTCGCGTTTGCATTTTCTTAGAATCACGGTTTTGGCCGTGATGATAAATTCAATTATTACTGAACGGTCTTACCTTCTTTGCGCTCGACTTTCTCGCCGGCGTAACGAACTCCCTTACCCTTGTAAGGCTCAGGCGGATAATAAGCGCGGATTTCGGAGGCAACCTTACCCACGATGTGCTTGTCCGGCCCCTCAATCGTAACCTTAGTGTTTTCTTCAACCGTGACCTTGATTTGTTCCGGGATGGGATAATTTACAGGATGCGAGAATCCAAGACTCAGGTTGACAAGCTTGCCAGAGACAGCAGCCTTGAATCCGACCCCCTGAATCTCAAGCTTCTTTACGAAGCCTTCCGAGACACCCTTGATCATGTTACTGACCAGGGCGCGACTCAATCCATGCAATGCTTTTGCCTGAGCGTCTTCACCATCACGGCTGACGACAACCTTGTCGCCTTCCACCTTCAAACTGGTACGCTTGGGCAACTCCCAAGCAAGATTGCCCTTAGGGCCCTCGACGTTAACTTTTTGGCCCTTGACCTCCACCTTAACTTTGGCAGGGATGGCAATCGGTTGTTTTCCAATACGCGACATAAAATCTTGGCGGTTACCAAATGAAGCAGAGCAATTCTCCGCCGATGTTTTTCTTGCGGCACTGCTGGCCGGTCATTATCCCCTCCGACGTTGAAACGACAGCCACACCCAATCCGCCCAACACTCGCGGAATTTCCGTGGCGCCCACATACTTACGAAGACCAGGCTTACTAACCCGCTTGAGCCCCTCAACTACAGATTTCTTGCCTTCATACTTAAGGCGAACCTTGATGGTCTTTGGGAATGTGGTATCAACGGCAACCTCGGAAATGTAACCTTCCTGCTTGAGGATGTGCGCGAGGCTTTCCTTCAGTTTTGAATGAGGAATGACTACGGTCGGCAACAGCGCACGGCTAGAGTTGCGGATTCGGGTCAACATGTCTGCAATCGGATCAATCATAACAAACTCTTGGTCTTAAACTTTTCAGTCACTCGGCAGCCTACCAGCTTGCCTTGACCACGCCTGGAATCAAACCATTCAACGCCGCTTCACGGAACGTGAGACGCGAACAACCAAACTTGCGCATATAACCGTGGCGACGACCACTCATCGAGCAACGGTTCACCAAACGCGTAGGGCTTGCATCGCGAGGCAATGCCGCGAGGCCCACATAATCGCGCTTAGCTTTGAGCTCCGCGCGCTTCGCCGCGAACTTCTTTACTGTTGCCGCTTTGCGCTTATTGCGCTCCAACCATGACGTCTTGGCCATAAATTCTTGTATTTGATTATTTCTCCGCAAACGGAAATCCCATATGCTTCAACAAATCTAAAGCCTGCTCATCCGTCGGCGAACTCGTGACAATAGTCACATCCATACCCTGCTGACGCTTAACCTTCTCCAATTCGATCTCAGGGAAAATTGACTGATCGGAAATACCGAACGTGTAATTGCCACGACCGTCAAACTTGCGCGGGGACAAGCCACGAAAGTCGCGGATACGGGGCAGCGTCACAGCGACGAGCCGATCAAAGAACTCATACATCGCATCCGCACGCAGCGTGACCCGACAACCGATAGGTTGGTTTTCGCGCAGCTTGAAGTTGGCGATAGCGTGACGGGATTTGCTGATGGCTGGCTTACGACCCGTAATAGAGGTCAAATCCTTGGCAGCATCTTCAATCGCACCCTTTTCCAACGAGGCACTAACACCCATGTTGACCACAATCTTTTCGATCCGCGGTATCTGATGGACGTTGGAGTAATTGTGCTTCGCCTTGAGAGCGGGCACCACATCGTTGACGTACTTTGTGTAAAGTCTGGCTTTCATTTTTATATTTCACAGTTTTGGCTGTGAAAACTTTCCCGTTTTTGAACCGTCGTCTGAACCTGCAAATGGTTGCCGTTATCAGATGACCGGACGCCAATACTAGCAGTTGAGATCTTGTGTGCAATAACTTTTTGAAACTTTTTTGGGTCTTCTAGATTTGACCCGTTTGATCCCGACGAAACCTTTTCTATTGCTTCAATTCTTGCGCGAACGAAACAAATATTGGAAAAATGACTACATCCCCGATTATGATCAGGAAAAAGAGAAGCCCCTTCAACTTGATCCATCTAGCGCTAGTAAGGTCTTCCACTGTGGACGAAGGGTTAACCTCGAAAGACGCGACCTACACGAAACGAGAAAACACCCAGCAGGGCAACCAACACTGGGAGTTTTCGCTTAGTTCGAGCGTTTTTTTGCGCTTTCAATTTACTTGGTAAACAAACTCAAGATGGCTTCCGCGGCCCGTTGCGGCGCGCCGGGCTTACCCAACGAAGCAATGACGCACGCCAACTTCCCCTGCACTCCTTTGCGGCGTTGCTCGTCGCGCAACATCCCCAGCGCTGCCGCAGCGATATTTTTCGGGGTCGCGGCCTGCTGCACGTATTCCGGATAGATCGCCTCATCTGCAATGAGGTTCGGCATTGCGAGATATTTTACTGTGATGATTTTTTTTCCGATGAAATAAGTCGGCCACGACGTTTTGTAGAACACCACCGCCGGCACGCCGTGCAACGCGCACTCCATCGTCACCGTGCCCGACTTGGCGATGGCGAGATCGGCAGTCGCGAGCGCGTCCGTCAGCCCGCCGACTTGGATTTCCAATCCTGCTGGCAAACCTACTACTTTCAGTGCGTCCACCAACTGCTGGCTTGGTAAAATCACTTTACCCTCGAGAGCCGGCACCTGGCGGCGTAACAACTCAAACGCTCCCGTCACCACTGGCCAATGCCGCCGCACTTCGTCGACCCGACTCCCCGGCAGCAAGACCACATTCTTGATCTTGGATTTTGGATTTCGAATTTCGGATTTCGCGCCCCGCCCGATCATCGGGTGCCCCACAAACTCTACGCGTAACTTCGGAACACACTGCGCATACCACTCTTTCTCGAACGGAAAGATGCTCAACAGCAAATCGTGATTCTCCGCCAACGTATAAGCCCGGCCTGCGCGCGACGCCCAAACCTGCGGCGACACGAATTGAACAAGCTTAGGATTCCAATTGTTGAAGACACCACGATTATAGCGCACATACGCCTTGATCGCCTTGGCAAAACGAAGATTGAATCCGCCGTAATCCACGCCGATGATCACATCCGGCTGGCGCGCGATGGCGACTTGCAGCAACTGTTCGAACAGCCGTTTGAATTTTCGAATATTCTTCAGCACCTCCGCAAAACCGATGACCGAATGTTGCGTGAGATCAAACACCTGTTCGACGCCTGCCGCCGCCATCTTCGGTCCACCCGCGCCGAAGAAGCGGGGAGCAAGAGCTGTCCGCAATGGCTGCACATCTGCAGAAACATGCTCTGCCCCCGCCACCGCCTTCTCCCGCAACGCGCCAACGAGTTCCGCCGTGAGCATATCGCCGCTCGGGTCGCCCGCGATGAGCATTATGGAAAGTGGTTTCAAAGTATTACTTCACCGCAGAGACACCGAGACGCAGATGATCTTCAGATATACGATACAATGAGTTGAATTTCAACTTGTGTGAATCATGCAAGCTCCAAAATTCTTCAGGAATCACGCCATCAAAGGGTTTGGTTTGTTTTGGTCCAAATTGCCAATCAGTTGTGAAAACAATCTGCCCTAGCGGTGAAGATTTTATCAAATCCGTTAAAATAAATCTAATAAACGGCACAAATTCTACGTTGAATTCTAAGAACCGGCTGTTCTTTTGGCCGCGACATTTTTCACTTAGTAGTTCATAGGCGAAAAAACACCGATCCGATCTTTGCCTCAAACTAGGATTTCCTAAATGATAGACACAGCCTTGCATCTGCTTGAAATCATCATCAAATAACGATGGACTGCGATGAGATAAAAGTTCGTTTTTCCCCTCAATCGCGAACGGCATTTCTCCGAAAACGTTCGTGGGTTTTTGCTGAATACAAACAATTTCAATTGATGGCATTCTGCGCCTCAAACGTCTCTGCCGTTCATTTACTCAACTGCACTTGCCGCGTGATTTCGAACGCCAAGTCCAGCGCCGCTTTTGCGGATTCACCACTGACACGCGGGGTTTGTTTCTCGCGCACGCATTTGACGAAGTGTTCCAACTCCAACTTGAGCGGCTCGTCTTTCTGAATCGGCACCGGCTCTCGCACGATGCGCTTGCCACCGAACTCGCTGACGATGGTCGAGTCGCGCGAAGCCAGAAGCTTTTTCAACAGAGAGCTTTCCTCCTCGCCATCGCGGGCGATGCGGTAGATAAAACCTTCCTGCGCCCGATAATCGAGCGAGATGTAACAGGTGTTGTCCGGCCCGCTGAACACGCGGATCTTACGCATCCGCTCGGGACTGATGCGGCTGACCGTAAGGTTGGCTACACAACCATTCGCAAAGCGCAGCCGCGCGTTCGCAATGTCCTCGCTTTTGCTCAACACCGGAATGCCGACCGCGTCCACGCTGACCACGGGCGACTTCACGAATGCGAGCACCACGTCGAGATCGTGGATCATCAAGTCGAGCACGACGCCAATGTCCGTGCTGCGCGCGGGATACGGCGAGAGCCGATGCGTCTCGATGAAGCGCGGTTGAGTGGCGACAGATTCAAGGTAAGTGAAAACTGGATTGAACCGCTCCACATGACCGACTTGGAGCACGCAATTTTTCTCCTGCGCCAGCCTCACTAATTCCGTCGCTTGCTCGGCGTTGTCGGTCATAGGTTTCTCGATCAGGACGTGTTTACCCTTCTGAAGGCAAAGTTTCGCTAGCTCGTAATGCGTGCTGGTGGGGGTAACGATGCTCACCGCCTCCGCGCCGGCGATGGCTTCCTCGATTGCGCCAAACGCATGCGTGCGATGCTTTGCGGCGATGTGCCGAGCGACTTCGTGATTGGCGTCGTAGATTCCCACCAAGTCCGCCTCACGCGTCGTTACAAGCTGGGCGTAGATGCGAACGTGTTCCTTGCCGAGCGAACCTGTACCAAGAACGGCGACTTTGACCTTCGATTCCATCCAGCAGATTAGGCAATAAAGACGAGGGGTTGAAAGGGGAAAAATCCGCGACTGCATTTTGCTGTTAAGGCCAGTCACGAACTTGTGCGGCATTACATAACCGCAAAGAACGGCGCGCGTGAAGTGACGCGCCCTACCACCCACCTTCTCACGGTGGTGGTTACGCCCGTTTGTAAATCGGTTTTGCCACCACGACTGCTGCGGTGCGTCGCCCGCGCGCTTCGATCTCGATGACCGTCTCGACCTTTGCGAACTCCGGCGGCACGTAGCCCATGCCGATGCCGAGATTGAGCGACGGACTTTGGGTGCCGCTCACGACTTGCCCGACAGCGACACCGTTCGCCCACATGGGATAACCGGGACGCGGCGGCGCGCCTTTGTCCGTGAGCTTGAATGCAACACACTTTTTCTTTGTGCCACTCGCTTTCTGTTCTGCCAACACACTGCGTCCGATGAATTCACCTTTGTCCAAAGCGACAAAAAATCCTACGCCCGCTTCGATAGGCGTCGTCTGCTCGTCGAGTTCGTGACCGTAGAGGGGATAACAAACCTCTGTGCGCAACGTATCGCGCGCGCCAAGTCCGCATGGCTTGATGCCGAAAGGTTTTCCTGATTCGAGCACCACGTCCCACATCTTGGCGATGGATTCGGCGCGTCCGACGATTTCGAATCCGTCTTCACCCGTGTAACCCGTGCGCGAAACCATCATCGTCGCACCGGCGAAAGGAAAGCCGCCGATCTCGTTCTTTTTCAGATCTGTGACGCGCGCGACGCGCATCGCACAGGTGGACACTCCGGAGAAACAGCCATCAATGAATTCCTTGACACGCGGCCCCTGCACCGCCACGGCATCGTAATTATTGGAAGAATCACTCACCGTCAGATCGTCGGGACGACCAAACGCCCCTGCCTGCTTGTGCAACCACGCCAAATCTGGCTCGATCCGCGAAGCATTGATTATGAGCAGGAAAACCTCCTCGGAAAGTTTGTAGGCGTAGAGATCGTCAATCACGCCACCGCGCTCGTTGCACATGATGGTGTATTGTCCGAGACCGGCCGCGAGCTTGCGGATGTCGTTCGTGAGAATGCTATTTAGAAACTCCGCAGCAGCAGCGCCGCTCACAGTGACTTCGCCCATGTGCGAGATGTCGAAAATCCCAGCGGCATTGCGAACGGCGAGATGCTCGTCCGTGATGCTCGTGTATTGCACGGGCATCTCCCAGCCGCCAAACTCGATGAGTTTGCCGCCAAGTTTTTGGTGAGCTTCGTAAAGAGAAGTGCGCTTTAACATGGTTGCAGGTTGAACGCTGAACGTTACAAGTTCAAGCCCGCGATGCCGCCACTGCAAAACCTGCAACCCTTCCCTTGAAACCTGTGACGGGCAAAATCACCCCCACTTCTCGGTCTTCATCTGAGCCTTGGTCACGTTCAGTCCATGCAGCACGAGCTCCTCGGTGGCTTCCACCAGAGCGTTCGGGCCGCAGGCGTAAAAGACGGTATTCGGCAGATCGTGAACGTGTTCTTTGACCCACGCAGAATCGATCCGCCCGCGATGACCTTGCCATGCGTCACCTTCGCTCAGACGCGTGCAGGTGACATAGAAGTTGAAGTTCGGATTCTGTAATGAGAGCTCGTGAAATTCCTGCTTGAAGATGATGTCGTTTGTAGTGCGAACGCTGTAAAGCACGGTAATCTTAGTGTCGAGCTTGCGACGAGTGGCCTCCCGCACGAATCCACGGAACGGCGTCACACCTGAACCGCCCGCGATGCAGATGAGTTGTTTGCCCGGCGCATAATCCGGCAGGAATTTTCCCGCAGGCGGCAGCACAAACAAATTGTCGCCAGCCTTGGCCCAATCCACAACGCGCGTCCCCATTTTGCCATCACGCTTGACTGTCACCTCGTAAGCGCCGCGATCCAGCGCACAGGACGAGAGTGAGTAAGCCCGTTTGTAGCCAGGCGTGTCCGGCCAATACACGGTGATGAACTGCCCGGTGAGAAATTCAGGATTATGACCCTCTGGCCACTTGAGCCGGAGCGTCTTGGTATCCGGCAACTCAGTGGTCACCGACTCGATAAGCATTTCAATTGGTTCGCGCGCCATAATGGTTTAGAAAAGTGACGTGAGAATAATTGAAGCGCGCGGCGAGTAAAGAAGATGTCAGCAGCAGGCCGCCATAAGAGGCAAAGGATGAAAATAAAGTTTTGACAGGCTTCCGAAGATAAATCAATGTATCCGCATCCGTTGATACCAACGGTCTCATGCAGAGTGGTTGAGGGCACTGGCCCTGTGACGCCACGGCAACCGGTTGAAGTTACAATTTCAATGCAGGTGCCAATTCCAGCCCCGAAAAGTTTCGGGGGAAAATGAGAAGTAGCACAAAAACTTTGTCGCCCCTTCTCAACATGAGTCGGGGCTTTTTGTTTGCCCTGAAACTATAGCGGTGGCCTGTAACCGCCGAACAAACGGAAGAAAGCGGCAGCCACAGACAGCCGCCACAGCAACTAGTTTTTATGAGTGAAAAACACGAAGGATTCATGAAGGCGCTCAAGTGCCGCGAGTGCGGTCGCGAATATCCCCTCGCAGCCACCCACGTGTGCGAGTTCGACTTCGGACCACTCGAAGTCGCCTACGATTACGACCGCATCAAGAAATCTTTGACCAAGGCCGCCATCCAATCGCGCCCAAATTCCATGTGGCGCTATCGCGAGCTGTTGCCCGTTGCGGGCGAACCCACCGTGGGCAAACAAGTTGGCTTCACACCACTCGTGAGGGCGGACCGTCTCGCCAAGGCACTCGGCATTCGCGAACTCTGGATCAAGAACGACACCGTGAATTATCCCACACTCTCGTTCAAAGACCGCGTCGTGAGCGTGGCGTTGAGCCGCTCGGTTGAACTCGGTTTTAAAACTGTTGCGTGCGCTTCTACCGGCAACCTCGCCAACTCGGTCGCCGCTAATGCTGCCAGCGCGGGTTTGAAATCCTATGTTTTCATCCCAGCCGATCTGGAGCAGGGAAAAATTGTCAACTCGCTCGTCTATGGCGCGAACGTAATCACCATCAAAGGTCATTACGACGAAGTGAACCGGCTCTGCGCCGAGATCGCGGGCAAGTTCGGTTGGGCATTTGTGAACGTGAACATGCGCCCCTACTACGCCGAAGGCTCTAAGAGCATGGGCTACGAAATCATGGAGCAACTCGGCTGGAACATCCCCCAACACACCGTCGTGCCGATGGCTTCCGGCTCGTTGCTGACCAAGATCCAAAAGTCGTATCAGGAATTCACTAAGCTCGGCCTCGTGTCTGAATCCGCTTACTCCATCCACGGCGCGCAGGCGACCGGCTGCTCGCCGATCTCCGTCGCGCAAAAAGCGGGGCTGGATTTCTTCAAGCCTGTCAAACCGAACACGATCGCGAAATCCCTGGCCATCGGCACGCCGGCGGACGGCTTCTACGCGTTGCGCGTAATGAAGGAAACTGGCGGCGCAGCCGACGATGTGACCGACGACGAAATCCGCGAAGGTATCCGCATGCTCGCCGAGAACGAAGGCATCTTTGCGGAAACAGCCGGCGGCGTGACGACGGCGGTGGCCAAGAAACTCATTGCCTCGGGCAAGATTCCGGCGAATGATTCCGCTGTCCTCTGCATCACCGGCAACGGTCTGAAGACGCTTGATGCGGTCGTGGGCCACGTGGGCAAGACGCGCGAAATCAAGCCGAGCTTGCGGGAGTTTGAAGCGATTCTAGCGAGTGAGGAGAAGGTCGGGGCGTGACTTGTCAGTCGTTTGAAAGTATCAAGTCTATCAATTATTAGCGTCTTGTTAGCTGGCGTTTGCCTTGTCCCTTTCTACTGGGTCGTGCTAAATATCCCAAGAGGAAAGGACGCTAGGCAGTGTTCTAATCTGTGGGGTTACGTTACGAACAGAATGTCCTTCGAGGTAAAGTCCGCGACGGACTCACGAATGCCAGCCTTTTACATAACTCCACTCAGAAATTCGGCAAAATTGTCTGCAACTTGTGTTACGAACACCGAAGAACAAGACGAACTGTTGATGGTTGTCAAAACATGGCAAACGACGAATCAGAATATGTCCACGCTGAATGTCCGGTTTTATGAGGGTGAAAACTGGAGCCGATATACGAATGAACAGTCATTTGTTTCAGGTGCTTCACGACTTCCCGAAGTTCTCCTTCGAGAAGTTGTGGTCAAATAATTGACTGGACGTCACCACCACAGAATTAGAATCAATTTATGTCAAAGAAAGTTCGAATCCCAACGCCGCTCCGCAAGTTGACCAACAACGAGGAGCTGGTCGAAGTCAACGCTGCCACCATTGGCGAGGCGATCACGGAATTGCAGTCCCGCTACCCCGGCATCGCCGAGCGGCTCGTGGATGAAAAAGGCGAAGTCCGCCGGTTCGTGAACGTCTATGTGAACGAGGAAGACATCCGTTTCCTCCAAGGCAGCCAGACCTCGCTCAAAGACGGCGACGAAATCAGCATCATCCCGGCCATCGCGGGAGGCTAGAGAGCAAATCCTATGGCCGCCAAACCAAAAAACAAACCGACGGGTCAAGACACGGTGCAGCAAACCCGCCTGTGGCTGATGTATCCGCCCAAGCTCATCAAGAAGCCCTTGATTTGGGAACTGGGCCACAAGTTCAAAATCGTCACCAACATCCGCCAGTGCAGCGTCAGCGACGAGATCGGCATCGTCTGCCTCGAACTTGACGGTAAACGCCAAGAAGTGAAAGCCGCAATCAAGTGGTTGACGAAGTCCGGCGTGAGCGTTGAACCGGTAGAGATCAGCGCCATTGCGGGTTAACCCGCCCTACCCTTTCACCAAAGCCTCCGTGCAAACCAGCACGGAGGCTTTTTGTTATTCTCGAATCTCTTGGGCTGGTAGGGCGCGCGACTCCGTTTTGTTGCCCGGCTGACTCAATTTTTGATTCGATCTCCGACATCTTCGTGCGGCGATTCAGCATTGAATGACCCGCACAGCCCCGGTATTCCTTTGCCATGAAACTCAAGACGCTTCTGTTCGCTTCAACCGCTCTCATCACGGGAATTCTTTCAGGAGGCTGCGCCACGGCGAATCATGGTGCGAACAGCGGAAACACTTTGGGGTTCACGCCGCCGAAATTGCAACGCGAGTTTCGTGGGGTTTGGGTCGCGACAGTAGGCAATAGTGATTGGCCTTCCAAACCCGGATTGCCCGTCGCGGAACAGAAAGCCGAACTGCTCGCCATCTTGAATCGCGCGGCTCAATTGCGGTTGAACGTGGTGGTCTTCCAAGTCCGCCCGGGTTGCGACGCGCTCTACAATTCCAAGATCGAGCCATGGTCTGAATATCTCACGGGCACAATGGGCAAAGCTCCGTCGCCGCTCTGGGACCCGCTGGGATTTGCCATAGATGAATCTCACAAACGCGGGCTGGAGCTGCACGCGTGGTTCAATCCCTATCGCGCATATCACTTCAATGCCAAGTCGCCCATCTCCGCGAATCACGTCAGCAAGATCAAGCCACAGATCGTCACGCGTTACGGACGTTATCTGTGGCTCGATCCCGGCGAGCCCGAGACGCAGGATTATTCGTTGAGCGTGGTGATGGATGTGGTCAAACGTTACGACGTGGATGGGATTCACTTCGACGATTATTTTTATCCCTACGCGGAGAAAGCCGCCAACGGCAAGGAACTGGATTTTCCAGATGATGTGAGCTGGAAAAAGTTCGGCGCCAGCTCTGGCTTGAGCCGCGACGACTGGCGACGTGAGAATGTGAACACGTTCATCCAGCGCGTGAACGCCGCGATCAAGGCGCAGAAACCGTGGGTGAAATTCGGCATCAGTCCGTTCGGCATCTGGCGTCCATTTAATCCGCCTCAGATCAAAGGCTACGACGCTTACTCGAAACTTTACGCCGACGCCCGCAAGTGGCTCGTGCAAGGCTGGGCGGACTATTTCGTGCCACAACTCTACTGGGCCATCGAACCGAAGGAACAAAGCTTTCCTGCGCTGCTCGAATGGTGGAACGCGCAGAATCCCAAGAACCGGATCATCTGCGCCGGTGTGGATGCCACAAAGGGATTGGCCAAATGGTCACCTGAAGAAATCCCGAACCAAATCGCGATCACGCGGAAACACAGCGGCCCTGGCGGTTACGTGCTTTGGAACATGAAACACACCGCTCAGAACAACGCGTTATGCTCGAAATTACGGAACGAGATCAATCTGCAAAACGCGCTCGTGCCTGCTTTGAGGTGGATTGATCGCCCTGCGCCATCGCAACCTGTCATAAAAATCTCCGAGTCCATTTCCGCCACTCATCAAACCGTGAGTTGGAGCAACGCATCTGCGGAGGATGTGCGGTTCTGGGCCTTACAATCGCGAACGGACGGTGGCTGGACGACGGAGATTTTCCCTGCAACGCGCACGACGCAAACATTCCCAAGAGCCAGCCTTGAAGCCATCGCTGTGACAGCCATTGGCCGCTCAGGCATCGCCAGCCATCCCGGCGTTGTAGAAATCAGCCCGGCAGGAAGCCGCACGGAGCGGCTCACATCTCCAAAGATGAGACGAGCCAAGAACACTGAGTAACCATCCCCAGCTTGGCTCGGCGCTGACAACGGAAAAAAAGCCCCCCCGCACGCTTACAGCGGTGTTGTGTCACAATGGACAAACTCCGTCCTAAAAGGACGGCAGAACTAGGGAACTTCCTAAGGAACTAAACCAGCGCAAGTGTGGAGGCTCACGCTGCCGTGAGGGCAGCGCGTTCGTCAGCAAGCCCGCCGGTCTTCTCCAAGAAATATTCGTAGCCACCGGAGTAAGGCGTGATCTGACCGGCGTTCACATGAAGCACCTTTGTCGCAATCTGCCGGATAAAATGCACGTCGTGTGAAATAAAAATAAGCGTGCCCTCGTATCGCTCCAACGCTAGCGTGAGCGACTCGACGGTATGGATATCCAAGTGTGTCGTCGGTTCGTCCATGAGCAGGAGATTCGGCGGATCAACGAGGAACTTCACTAGATTCAGCCGGCTTTTTTCGCCACCGCTCAACACCGCCGTCTTCTTGAAGATGTCGTCCTTACGGAACAAAAACGACCCCAGAATCCCGCG
>WBXK01000015.1 GCA_008933055.1 Verrucomicrobiota bacterium
ATCCAACTGCCACCGCCACCGCGAGGAATACTTGTTTAATCTGTTTCATAAACTTTGTCTTCTTTAGTTTGACTGAATTGTTTGGAATTTGTTTGTTACGTTCGAGTGACGATTAGAATTTCAGAACAGCATCCACTTGAACTCGCGTCGTTTTGCTGTCTGAACCGGCTGGGTTTTCTTGAATAAGTTCGGCGAAGAACGCGGTGACGCCGACCGTGAGTGCGTTATATGGAGAATACGCGGCCTTGATGATGTGGCCTTTGACGTTCGTCCCTGCGACGTAACCGCTGGCGTTGCCGCTGCGGGTCGACCCACCTTGATAGAACGCCCCAAAGTCCGAATCCACCAACTCCTCGAACCAAGCGTCGCCTTCCAAATATTTGTAGCGATAGCCGAGTTCCCAGAGTCCCTTCTTGCCAGCTTTGCCAAAAGTCAAACCGACCGAATACCCGTTGTTCTGACCATCTGCCGCTGGATTGTGAATGAAATCGCCACCCAACTTGATCGGGAACGGTGCGGTGTAATGCCAGAACTCATCGAGTGAAAATGTGACAGATGCGTCAGCTACGATGGGTGTGTAGTTGTTTTGGAGATTGCCAGCAGAACCACTGAGTCCGCCAACGGCAGAGCGAAGGTTACCGCCGTTTTGATTCGGAACAGTCCACGAGGTGCTTGAGACAACATTGGTCGCTGTCGCAGTGACATCAAATGTGGAACTGCGAGAAGCATTCAGCTTATCTTCATTCAAAATGCCCAACGCAGCGACGCCGACTGACGAGGACCAACGCTTATTCCAAATTGATTCCAACCGCACTTGCGTGCCGTAGAAATATGGATCATGACTGCTGCCGCTGATCTCATCCAACATGAACGCGCCAGCCGTACCCTTGATCGCGTGCTGATCATTGATAGTATATCCGAGCTGGAGAGCCGCGCCTTCAGGAGTGTAATCACCATCGAACACCATGTCTGAAAACACGAACGGATTCTCCATCTTGCCCAGCGTCAATGACCCCTGCCAATCCGCAGTCCGAAGGGCCGTCCACTTGGCATAGGCGAGATCGAGGTAGACGAACTTTTTGGAACCATTATCCTGCATGGTCGTGTTGCCGGATACAGGATCACCGCCAGCACCACCGCCGCTCGCAGCCTCTGACGACGTCAAGCGCAAACCAGCCTCAAAATCATCAGTCAACGCAGCCACCGCACCAAGACGCATCCGATAACGAAACCGTTGGCGGTCTGTCCCTCCTGAATTTTCAAAATGAAAGCTCTCCGAGCGGACGCGCATATCACCGTTTAACTTGAGTGCCGTCGCCCACTCCGGCATTCCGCTCTTGGCGGAATAAGCCTTCGAAAAATCTTTGTCGCTTTCTTCCCGCAAATCGTTCGCCTCCTTCACAGAGAGAACGCCTTTATCCACGAGCTTGTCGAGGAGTGAATCCACGCTCTGAGCGTGACCGTTGATACAATAACCTGCCACCGCCGCGATTGCGACGAGGCCCATCTTTAGTTTTTTGTTTTTCATTTCGCAATTGAAGTCCCGAGCTCGATGAAATTTTGTTACGGACGCGTTACGAACAAACGTCGCCAATGTTACATTTGTGTGACAGGGACAACCTGTCCGCTATACTTCGCCCCAGTGAAAACAAAGATCACGGTGCTCATAGCCACACGAAACGATCACAAGGTCGGAGAGATTCGCGCCATATTGGGTGAGCAATTCTGTTATCTGACTCTCAAGGATTTTCCAGACGCTCCACAGGTGGTCGAGGATGCTGACACGTTTTCTGGCAACGCCACTAAGAAGGCCGTCCAGTTGGCCAAGTGGCTCTCTGAACTGCGAAGCGGAGCGTCCAAATTGCAGAATGGTTTCGTGCTGGCAGACGATTCGGGCTTGGAAGTGGACGCGCTCGACTGCAAACCCGGCGTTCACTCAGCGCGCTTTGCCGCCTTGGACTCAGGCGAACCCGGAAACTCTGCCGATGCCGACAACAACGCTAAGCTTATTCGCCTGCTGAAAGATGTGCCGGCAGAAAAACGCACCGCTCGCTTCCGTTGCGTCATTGCATTGGTCGGATACCATCCTTCGTCTACCCACTTCCAACCTCAAATCTTCTCCGGCACATGCGAAGGACGGATTGATGTTTCACCGCATGGCAAAGGCGGCTTCGGTTACGACCCTCTCTTTATCCCGGATGGATTTGACGTGAGCTTTGCTGAATTAGGCGAGGATGTGAAAAACAGAATCAGCCACAGAGCGAACGCCCTAGCCAAGTTGCAGGAGTTTTTCCAAAACAAACTTTGAGGCCACCTAGGCTCACTTGAGCCAACGAGTCGCGACAAGTTCTCCCAAATCGGCGAAGAATGGATCGGCCACCGTTTCATACTCATACTTGTCATCGTTCAACACGCCGTCTTCGTTTGTGTAAACCACTGCAGTCACAAACACCGCGCGACCGTTCACTGGATTTCGCACGAATGAATTCTCGATAGAGAAACCATAAGCACGTCCGATCTTCCCCGTGCTTTCCACGCGCTCGCCAGAAGTTTTGGATGGAAACACGCGGTGGATTCCAGGCAACAAAAACTTCGAGTATTCGTCTGGGAAATCTTTTGCGGGGTAGATCGGATTCTCTGACTCGCGCGGATATTCCCTCATCGCTTGCAACAACTTTGCACGATGGGACTCGGTCAAATTCAGTCCTGGCGTACCGAGATCGATGTCTGGTCGAGCTATTTTCACGAGTAGGTCTTGCAGATCCGCCAGCGAGATGCCGTTACGCGTGCTGAAATCCATCGGCACAGGAACGATGCCTTTGCCTTTCATGTAGCTGTTGCCCACGAGTAGACACCGTGCGTCGTTCGTCAGCATCAACTTGCTGCTGCGCGCAGGAACAAGAATGGGTTCGCCATGCGGCACTCGAAACGTCACCGCAGCCGACGCTTGCATATCAGGAATCGTCCGTGTCTCGGAGAGACGATGATTGATGACCAGGGAGCGCAAACCTAGATCGTGCATGGCACGATTCAACTGCTCGTGCCCCACGAGATCATAAAGGCGATTGAACGCCTGATTGTCGGAGACCAGCGCGATCTTTCGCATCTCGTGCGCGACGGTGATGCAGCCACCCTGCACATTGCTCGCATCGGTCACCTGCGGTGCGTCACCAGGAAACAGCAGCGCGATTTCCATCGGCAAATCTGCCAAATCCGTTGCGAGCGATGCTGGTTGAAGTCGCTCGATGGCTTGTAAAGCAGCAACCGCGGCGCAGAGTTTGACGGCGCTGGCTGGATAAAAATATTCAGCCCCCACTCGATACCCGTAACGCTTGAGTTCGGCGACCCCGGAACGATTAGTCACCACATCAGAGATCAACACCTGCGCACGAAATGATTCCGGCGACGAAAGGACTCGCTCAAATTTATTGGTGCAATTTCGTAGGGTTGGAGCGAGGTCAGTCATTTTGTTCTGATGAAACATAGAGCAACCACAAAATATGCCCGCCACAAAGACGGCGACCGCCGGCAATCGAATCATGCTAGAAGAATGACCGGGATACTTGATCTTAGCAAGAATGTGCCACGTCTTGAAAACTCGTAGGATTCTAACCCGCCATTGCATTAAAACCCCCTCACAGCTTCAAATCTTTATCCGTCCCTGCGCGTTTTCAGTCTGTGCGTTTCCATCAAGATGCAGTGCGAAGGCATGCTCTTGGTTGAATCCACTAATTTCTTTCAAACGAATTGTTACTACAAGGAAAAAACCGGCGGAGCGGAAAGCGATTCGCGGCACAGTTGATCCGGGCTACCTTTGCTACACACTCGGCAAACAGCAACTACTCAAATTCCGCCACGACTACCAAAAGCAGGAAGGTGTGGCTTACTCCTTGCAGACATTTCACGACGAAGTCCGGCGCAACGGTTGCCCGCCCATCCGACTGCTGCTCGAAATCGCGCTCAAAAATCGCACCAAGCGGGACGGACTTTTTGGAAGTTGTCGCGGGCAGGCGCGCGGCTAAGTGAGGCGAAGATTTATTTGGCGGCATCCGCAATCGGATAACCCTTCCAAACCCATTCCAGCGCCTCAGGGAGCGTTTGCTCACGCACGCTGCGGTCGGTGTGCCCCGCGTTGACGGCGAAGACGTACTGGTAATGATAGCCCTTCTCTTTGAGCATGGTAGCCATGCGATTGTTCGCTTCGACCCAATCGTGCATGTCGTCGCGCATGACGTTTGGATTAAGCAAATCCCGGTCTCCGACTTCCATCCAGAGGCGGATCGGCTTGCGCTCGCTTTGAGGAATCAGCTTTGCATGAAAATCCCACGCACCACCGGGAGTCTCGGGATTGAACGGCCACTGCTGATTCACGAACGTTCCTGAATAAGTGATGACGCGGTGATACCACTCCGGATGATACCACGCCATGATGAGCGCGCACGAACCGCCTGAACTCCCGCCCATTGTCGCGCGACCTTCTGGGTCTTTGGTCAGCTTCACTTTGCAGTTCTTTTCCACAAGCGGCAAGACCTCGGATTCGATAAACTCTGCGTATTTGCCGGACATCGCATCGTATTCTCTACCGCGCTCGTGACCTTGCGCGTCGCCGCCGCCGTGCGCGATCATAACGACGATCATCGGCGGAGCGCGGCGTTGAGCGATCAGATTGTCAAGAACGTGCGGCAGGCTCAGGTCCGGTTTGCCCAAAGCCGGACCATCGTGAGTGACGATGAACGGTGCAGCAGAACCAGAGAGGTATTGGGCCGGGATATAAACCGTTATCGTGCGCTGGTATTCAATCGGGTGCGTTTGCACGATCAGCGTCTTGGGATTGTTCGGATTCACCGTGCCGAAAACATCACGGGCAATTCCCGGATTGTAGAATTTGCTATCCTTTGAATCCATGACGAACTGCTCCACCTTGCCTTGAGGAACCCCCTCCTTCACCGTCAACTCAGGTGCGGGTACATAATCCGGGCCGACCAGAAAATCTCCGTCCACGTCCGCCGGCGGATTCATCCCCGGTGCGCCATGAAAATCATTTATCTCACCCGGCTTGGCTCCGACTGGCGTGAGCTTGGGTGTGCCGGGTGCATCCGGCAGACGCGTTGGTGGCGGTGGCAGCTGTGGCCGCGACTGTGGTGACGCAGCGGCTGATGATTTATTTGTTTGCGCCAGCGCTGCTGCACAGCAGGTGACCAACAGAATACCAAGCGAGAATGTTTTGTTCATTGCGAGTTACATTATCGAACTTGAGCATCGCGGTCGGCTTTTCAGACCCTGTTGTGCCAACAAAATATCTGCCCGAATAGACTCAGCAGCGCGAGCACCCTGGGCTGCGGCACTTTCACCAAGTTCAGTCATAACGTAGTCCATTACCAACTTATCAGACAGCCCGCTCGGTGGCGCCAAATAAAGCCGGGATTCCCCGGTGATCTCCAGACTAAAGAAACTGTCCACGGGAAATTGAAAACTCCTGATGTCTTCCGCACTCGTCCAAAAATCCAGCAGGTAGGTTGCAGACGTATTCAAGCCCGGAGCGGTCTGCTCCAGCGTTACTGGTCCGTCGGTCGGTTTGGACAGAAGTGCCGGTGTCGAACTGAAGGTGACCTTTCCGTTCGTCGCCTTGGGCGGCCATGTGGCCACGACGTTCATGATGCCTGCTCCGCAATAAAGCCCTTTCTTTCGGTACGGCAAGGTCGTGCTGCCCTTATTACCGCCAAGCCGCTCATTTCTCCAAGTCGCGTAGCTCCCCACCTGCCTGGAAGCCGTCCAACTGTTCAGCGACAAGGTGGGCGACAAAGCATTGCCCGTAGCCCAATAAGAGTTGTTGGGCGCCAAGCCTCCATCCGCCTCAAAACTGGCGTTAAGCAATAGATTGGCGGAACGAGTTCCCACACGCGTGTCATTCTCGGCGACCAATAAAACTATGGCGGGCAGGTTGCACATACTGGCGGACAATACGAGCAGAGCATCGAGTGATGTTTTCATAGTCGTGATTCTGATTGCGGGCATTACGGGTGCGAAGTATCCAAAATGCGGTTCCCGTGGGGCTTTGATGATAGGATTCTAAACCCGGATCGCGGCGTGTCAATCTCGGCAGAATCTTACCGGGATTCAGAAACGGAGCGCGACTCTGTGAGTCGCAGCAAAGTGGATGGGAGAGTGGCGTTAAGAATTTCTATGCCGCCTGGAGTGGCGATGCTGCTGCGGGTCACAGACCCGCGATCCGGCTTGGCCCAAAGCTATCCCAACGGGATTTTTTCACTCAACCCAGGGTTGCAATTTCGAGCCGGACCGGCGCGGAGCGACTACGCTGGGCTTCGGGACTCAATCCGGTTGGGATTTTTAACCTTATTTACGATGGATGTTTTCGAGATACTTTTCAGCCGCACCAATCGCAACGAATGAAGGGTCGGGTTGCGAGCCGTCATCCCCCGACTCTGTTTTAAATAAATCCCAAGCCAACCACCATTGCATGGTCTTCCTGAATGAAGTTATCCATCCACTCACAAACTTCACGTTTCGTCCGGTTTGCCAAATCCATTCTGTTCCAGAAACGCAGAAACATGAGTTGGCGTTTAGAGACTGGCGGATTCTCAAAAAGTCTTTCGATCATCCCTGACGCTTCTCGCTTCGAGATTCCCGTCGGTCGCCTGCCGCTCAAGTGCTCGATCAAATCCATCTGATTGTCGGATGCTGGCTGGCTGTAATAAAAGGCCTTTCGGGTTTCGGTGTTGGTGGCTCAAAATTGCATCGGCAAAACGCGTTCGATTCAAAGTTGGATTTCCAACATCTCTTCATCGGTTATTTTTTCGTCCCCACAAACTCGAATCAGCAAATCAAACATCAAGCGAATCGCTGGCACTTCAGATTTTGAGTGATCGTTAAGCCACACGGTCAGCATTTGAAGTTCCTCATATTCGAGGACGCCATCCGAAGCAATCCTCACGAAGAACTCGACGAACTCCTAAACTTCAGGAAGCTTTAGCTGTCCCTTCGTGATTGCAACTCGTGATCGCGCCCCATCCTGCCCAGGTTGGCGCTGACGAGCATCAATTGGCTGATTGCATTCCTTGCATAGCTCAGCCTCCGAATCAATGCGTTTTACTACACCGCAGTTTGGACAACGGACAATTATTTTTTCTTTGGCTCACAACTCCAAATCCTTGTCAGTCACCGCACCTTCGCTGGCGCTGGTGACGTGGGCGGCGTATTTGGCGAGGACGCCGCGCGGATAACGCGGGGCGGGTTTCTTCCACGCCTTCTTGCGCTTGGCCAGTTCCTTCGCGGTCACGTCGAGCGTGAGCGTGCGCTTCACAGCGTCGAAGATGATCTTGTCGCCGTTCTTCACGAGGGCAATCGGACCTCCGACGTAGGATTCTGGCGTGACGTGGCCCACAACGAAGCCGTGGCTACCGCCGCTGAAACGTCCGTCGGTGATGAGGGCGACGTCTTTGCCGAGACCTTTGCCCATGATGGCGCTGGTGGGCGCAAGCATTTCGCGCATGCCCGGTCCGCCCTTCGGCCCTTCGCTGCGGATAACGATGACGTGGCCTTTCTTCACCGTGCCGTCGAGAATGGCTTTGAGCGCCTTCTCTTCGCCTTCGAAAACGATGGCTTTGCCCGTAAAGCTAGTGCCTTCCTTGCCCGTGATTTTGCCGACAGCGCCGGTAGGAGCAAGATTGCCGTAGAAGATGACGAGGTGGCTGTCTTTCTTGATAGGGTTGTCTAGCGGACGGATGATCTGCTGACCGTTCGGATATGATTTCACATCGGCGAGAGTCTCAGCCATGGTCTGACCGGTGACGGTGAGGCAATCGCCGTGGAGCAATCCGGTGTCGAGCAGCGTCTTCATCAGGGGACGGATGCCGCCGATGGCAACGAGAGCGCTCATGCTGTATTTGCCGCTGGGCTTGAGGTCGGCGAGCACGGGCACGCGTTTGCCGATGCGCGTGAAGTCGTCAATGGTGAGCTTCACCTTCGCGGCGTGCGCAATGCCAAGCAGGTGCAACACGGCATTGGTCGAGCCGCCGAGCGCAATGACGACGGTGATCGCGTTCTCAAACGCTTTCTTTGTGAGGATGTCGAGGGGCTTGAGGCCTTGGCGTAACATCTCGACGACGGCTGCACCGGCGCGGCGGCAATCGTCCATCTTCGCCGGGGAAATGGCATTTTGAGCGGAGCTGTTGGGCAGGCTCATTCCGAGCGCTTCAATCGCGCTGGCCATGGTGTTGGCAGTATACATGCCGCCGCATGAACCCGGTCCGGGAATTGCGCAGGATTCTACGGCGTGAAGTTCGGCGTCGGAAATTTTTCCAGCGGCGTGCTGCCCGATGGCTTCAAACACGGACACGACGTCTAGGTCTTTGCCAACGTTCGGTGAATCCTTGGGCGCACTGGCCGCGGTGAGGCAGCCGGGGAGAATTGTTCCACCATAGACGAACACAGCGGGACGATTCATCCGGGCGATGCATATCATCGCGCCGGGCATGTTTTTGTCGCAACCGCCGATGGCGACATAACCGTCCATGCCGCCACAGCCGACGACGGTTTCAATCGAGTCGGCGATGACTTCGCGAGAGACAAGCGAATACTTCATGGCTTCATTGCCATTCGAGATGCCGTCTGAGACCGTGATGGTGTTAAATACGATCGCCTTGCCGCCGCCGGCGTTTGCGCCTTTCTCGGCTTCGAGCGCGAGCTTATCAATGTGCATATTGCACGGCGTGACGTTGCTCCAGGTCGAGGCGATGCCGATGAGGGGCTTCTTGAAATCTGCTTCGGTGAAACCGACGGGATAAAGCATGGAGCGAGCGGCGGCGCGGTGCGGCCCGTCAAGTAGGCTGCTAGAATGCGGGCGTAAATTGATTTGTTTGGTTGCTGACGATTTCTTTTTCATCGGACGGAAATTGTGGCGGAAAACAAATAAAGGAGCAAGGTGGGATGGTGGAGCAGGAGAGGAATCGAACCGTGGTCAAGAGGCTCATCTGAGTTCGCGCTTTCAAACGGCATCAATTTTACCCGCCAAATTTATCCCATGCGTTCGCAAGATATCAAAAAAGCCTTCGTTATGCGCCTAAAAATTTGCCCAAGACGATTGCTTTCCCTGCCCTGCTCCGCTAAAACACCACGCGTTCCATGACAAAGCAATCGCCTGAAAACAAACCTGACATCCACAGCGAGGAATTTCTCCACTCGCTGATGCGTAAACAACTCAAGCTTTCCATCGCCTGCGCGCTGTCATTCTTCATCGTGCTGCTCGGCCTGCCGCTGGCGAATTATTTCTGGCCCGACCTGCTCGCCATGCGTGTCTGGGGTTTCACGTTGACGTGGTTCGTGCTAGGTATCGGGTTCTTCCCCGCCGTGTGGTGCATCGCGTTTTATTTCATCAAACGCTCCATTGCACTTGAGGATGAGGAAGTCGCTGAAGTTCAATCTGACCACACTCCTAAACCATGATGCCCATATTTGCTATGTCGGTTGATCCGTGGATTCTGGCGTTCAGCTCTGTCACCGTCGTCGTGACGATCTGGATGGGCTTTCGCTCGGCGAGAACTTCCAAGACGGCCAGCGACTTTTTCGTCGCGGGCCGCAGCGTGAGCGTGGGTTGGAACGCCAGCGCCATCTCTGGCGAATACCTGAGCGCCGCCAGCTTCATGGGCATCGCGGGCATGGTGATGTCCAGCGGTTACGATGCGTTGTGGTATCCGGTCTGTTACGCGTGCGGGTATTTGTTTCTGCTGCTGTTCATCGCCGGGCCGCTGCGACGTTTTGGGGCTTATACGATTCCAGATTTCGCCGAGGGCCGGTTCGACTCGCCGGCGTTCCGCAAGATCGCCGTATGCTTCGTGCTGTTCATAGGGTTCTTCTACACGATGCCACAGATGAAAGGCGCGGGGACGACGCTGGCCTACATCTTCCCGGGCCTGCCGTATTGGGCGGGCGTGGGACTGGTGGGCGCGGTCATCACGCTCAACGTCGCACTCGGCGGTATGAAAGGCATCACGCTCGTGCAGGCGGTTCAATACTGGGCCAAGATGTTCGCCATCTCCGTGCCCATCTTCGTGCTCATGGCGGTGTATGGACATTACGGGAAGCAACTGGAAGCGAATGGGGGAAACGTACAACATCCAACGTACAACATCCCACTTTCAACGAACGCTTCGAACGCTGCTTTGGACGTTGAACGTTCTCCACTTCCCGAAAAAGCTCCTAAAGACGAAACCTGGCTTTCGCCCTTCGGCCCACTCACGACCAAAGCCGCCAAGGCCGCAAAACTCTCCGCCGAAGAAGCCAAGCCGTATTCGCTGCTCTACACCTACTCGCTCATCATCGCACTGGTCTGCGGCACGGCGGGATTGCCACACATCCTCGTGCGCTTCTACACCAACCCCGACGGAGTCGCTGCCAAGCGCACCACTATGTGGGTAATGATTCTCATCGGGATCTTCTACGTCTTCCCGCCTGTGTTCGGCGTGATGGGGCGCAACCTTTTCCCCGAGCTTTACAACGGCATCGGCTCAAAAGGCACGGACAAGATTGTCCTCGAACTCCCGCGTTTGCTGAATGAGAATTACGCGCCAATCGGCTCAATTCTATCCGGCATCACCTGCGCCGGAGCGTTCGCGGCATTCATGAGCACGTTCAGCGGTTTGCTCGTCTCCATGACCGGCGCGATGGCCCATGACGTTTACGGTCGGATGCTGCGGCCCAAGTCCACCCCCGAACAGCGCATGAAGATGTTCAAGATTTTCGCAATCGTCATTGGCGGCGTCGCGATGTTGCTCGGCTCGCAGGTGGAGGCGTTGGAGATCAACTTCATGGTCGGTCAGGCGTTCGCCATCGCGGCAGCCAGTTACTTCCCGCTGCTGTTCATGGCCGTCTGGTGGCGCAAGCTCACGATGAAAGGCGCGGCCACCGGCATGTTGACCGGCGGGTTGAGCGCGGTCTTTGCGATTTCGCTATCCAGCTTCAGCACCTTGGCCGCAACCCCCGGCAAGACTGGCGACATGTTTGCGATGTTCAAACCATTGAATGATTTCTGGCCGCATTATCCGCTGCTGCGCATCCTCTGCGATCAACCTGCCATCTGGGCGGTACCGCTAGCCATCGGCCTAATGATAATCGTCTCCAAACTTACTTCTAAAGACGTACCGAGCGATATCCGAATGAAAATGCTTGTGCTGCACGCACCCGAAAAGCTTGGCCTCAAGCAGGAATATATTCAGGAACATCAAGCTGGCGGGCATTAATATGGCCGACAGGTTTCCCAGCCTGTCTTGCTCCCCGGATTAGGTGTGATTGATCAGGATTGGAAAACTTTCGAGCAGCGTAGGTTTGCTTGAGTTGGTTTCGCCGGGCAGAAGTCATATCTGCGGCAAGCAATTCTCCTAGTCCCAAATGCAAAAAAGGCGCGAAGTGCAATCACTTCGCGCCTCGTGAGAGTTGCTTCGCTTAGGTCAGCGAAATCTTATCGCCTTCTTTGAGCGTGACGATGGCTTTCTTCCAGTCAGGCGCTTGACCCGCTTGCGCGGTGCGTTGACGGCGGAATTTGCCGCGAACGTTCAGGGTGTTGATCTTGACGACCTTGACCTTGAACAATTCTTGCACGGCGCTGCGGATCTGCGGCTTGGTAGCGCGGCGATCTGCGACGACGGTGTATTGGTTAAACTTTTCGCCCTGGCGGGTTCCCTTTTCAGTGAGCCGGACGGTTTTGACGATGTCGAAAGAGTTCATGTTATTCCTTGTTCAAGCGGGCTTCGACCTTTTCAAAAGCGCTGCGAGTGAAGATCAGTTTGTCCTGACGCAACACGTCGTAGGTGTGCAATGTTTCGCTGGTCGTGAGGTCTACGTTAGGCAGATTGCGAGTCGCCAGAGTGAGGTTCTTGTTCTCACCGGTTGAGATGACCAGCGTCGTTCCATCAATCTTTAGAGCGTCGATCAGATTGATCATCTCCTTAGTTTTTGGGGAAGCGAGCTTGATGTCGTCCACGATAATAACGTCACCAGCCTTGAGGCGTTCGGTTAATGCCTTGCGCAACGAGAGTTGCTTGGTGCGAACGTTGACTTTCTTCGCGTAGCTGCGGGGCTTCGGTCCGAAGACCACGCCACCACCCGCCCACAACGGTGAACGGAATGAACCAGCGCGAGCGCGGCCAGTTCCTTTTTGCTTCCACGGTTTCTTGTTCGAGCCGGCGACATCGCCGACCGTCTTTGTGCAGGCCGTGCCCATACGCTGAGCGGCCCGGTAAGCGGTGACGGTGTCGTGCACGGCTTGAGTCCCGCGTCCGCCTTCGACCATCTCGAATTTGACTTCGAGTTCGCCGGCAGCTTTGCCTTGAGTGTTTTTGACAGAGAGTTTCATGGCTATTCCTTATTTCTTGGCGGCGGCGGCAGAAGCTGCCTGAGCTGCTTTGGCTTCAGATTTCTTTTTGCCGACGGTCACGGCCACCGCTGGCTTCCAACCCTTCGGACGTTTCTTAGATTCGCGGATGACGACGTAATCGCCTTCTGCGCCGGGGAACGATCCCTTGATCAACAAAAGATTGTCCGTGTCACGAACCTGGATTACCTCAAGGTTCTGCGTGGTTCGGGTGACTTGACCCATGTGACCAGGCATCTTCATCCCGCGCATGACAGTGCCGGGGAACAAACGCTGACCGATCGCGCCGGAGCGACGCTTCCAACCCTTTGCTCCGTGTGTCGCAGGACCGCCCGCGAAATGGTGGCGTTTCATAACACCTTCAAAGCCCTGCCCTTTCGTGGTGCCGATGCAATCTACGTAATCGCCAGGTGAGAACAATGTCGCGCCGACGGTTTCGCCGGGTTTAACGTCCTTAGAGAAGTTGCGGAATTCCTTGATGCGCTTAACCGCGACACCGCTGTGCTTCTTGATGTGACCGAGCAACGGTTTGGTGAGGCGCTGTTCCTTCTGGTCGTCAAAGCCGAGCTGCACAGCGTTGTAGCCGTCCTTGCTGGCTTGAGTCTTGACCTGAAGCACGCGGTTCGGTCCGACGAGAACGACGGTGACCGGATGCAACACACCGCTGGCGTCATAAACGCGCGTATGTCCGAGTTTTTTTCCTATTAGTCCGAGTGGCATGGTATGAAATCGTTGAGAGTCAAATCTTGATGGTGATATCCACACCGGCCGGGAGGTTGAGCTTCTTGAGCTCGTCCACGGTCTTAGCGGTCGGATCAATGATGTCAATGAGGCGCTTGTGAGTGCGTTGCTCAAAAGTCTCCTGCGATTTTTTATCGGAGTGAGGTGAGCGCAATACAGTGAAGCGTTCGACACGAATGGGGAGTGGGATCGGGCCTGCGACGCGAGCGCCAGTGCGCTTCACGGTGTCAGCGATTTCCCGCGCTGACTGATCTATGACGCGATAGTCATAGGCCTTGAGACGAATACGAATGCGTTGTCCAGCCATACAAAGAACAATTGTCTAGTTAACCGTCTGTTTGTTTCAACCCTCTCCCTCAAAGGGAAACGGGGCGCAGAGATTAGCAAACAATCTTTCCCCCGCAACAAATTTTTTAAAATATTTCACCAATCATGATTTATTTGCCTGCTAATCAAACAACACGCCCAACTTCCAAAAAGAACGCAGATCACTTTCAACTCATGTTTTGGGTGATTACCGCTAATGGCTTACTAATTTTCAGGATAGACCTTTCCGCTCTTATTGTTCGGCACAATTTAAAACTGTCGTCTCAACTGAACTGAGCAAAAGATACAAAAAAAGAGCGGCTCTCGCGAGCCGCTCTTGTTGAATTTCTCGTGAAGCCGAAAATCTTTAACTGTTTTTCGCGCTCGAACCAGTCGTGAGATGGACGACTTTATAACCGCCAATGCCTTTGAAATAAATCAGCAGGACAAGATAGATACCGGCCATGATTGCAGGGATAAATGAATCTGCCTTCAGCGTCTTGCGGTCGCCGGTTTGATCTGCGGATACAATGGCCTTGTGCGCATCTGTGCGTTCCTTGGCTTCCTTAGCTTCGGCCAGTTTCTTGCCGTCAATGGCGTTGACTGGCGCCAGGAATAAGAACTTGGACGGCTCCTTTGCCTTCACTTCTTCATACACGGCCGGACTGGAAGCATGAAGCGCTTCGGCAGCGTAGCGGTCTTTGCTATAGCCCAAACCAGGACCACCAATCAATCCCACTGACAACATTCCAATGCCGCCCATGATCGAAATCGCGACTGCCCCAGTGCGGGGGAATCGATCCGAGGCGACGGCAAGCATTGTCGGCCAGAAGAAGGTTTTACCAACGGCATA
The DNA here is from genome assembly GCA_008933055.1 of Verrucomicrobiota bacterium. Lineage (GTDB taxonomy): Bacteria > Verrucomicrobiota > Verrucomicrobiia > Limisphaerales > JADLHS01 > JADLHS01. The sequence continues at coordinate 14,286 of WBXK01000015.1, forward strand.
GATGCCAAGTGCGACCAGAGCCATCGTAAAGGTAGTCATAACACTGGCCAGTTGGAGGCCAACGGCTGCGAGAATAGAGCAGACTAAGAGCAACCCAATAGGTGACAATTTGAGCGTCTTTTCAATGAAATGCGCGCAGAAGCGCAGGGCGAACATGATTGCAGAGGTCCACAGGAACAAAGCTTTGCCTTCTTGCGAAGAGAATAGGTTGCCAGTGATGTTTTGTATCCAGCCGTCTGTGCCAAGCTCTACCGAGCCAATCAAGGCATGCGTAATGAACAAAACAAACAGCAGCACTGAACCTATCGAGAATTTGGTGATGACTCCGACGACCAGTAGTAGCGCTCCCGCAATTCCGTAGGAGACGGCGGGTGGGAAACCAAGGTTACCAGCGAAGAACAATGAGAGCAGATAGCAAACGACGGCTGCGCCAAGCAATCCAACGTCTTTAAACATTTCTCCGAGGCTGCTGCCTTTTGCCGAGGCCTCTGACTTGGGCATGTGTTGACCAAAAAACATGAAGCCGTAAATAACGGTCGGCACCAGGAAAAGCGCGAGTTGTACTTTCCAATTTACTCCCATTTTATCATCCAGCAACCAACCTAGGACCACGCCGAAGATCATTCCGGCAGGCCATGAAGCATGCAAGATGTTGAGGTAGTGCGTGCGGTTATTGGGAAACAATGTCGCGACCAGCGGATTGGCCACTGCTTCCAATGTCCCGTTTGCAAAGGCAAAAATAAACATGCCGATAGTCAGCATCTTGTATGCGTTTTCGGGCGTTGTGGCCCCGAATGTGACAACTGCAGACAGCACGTGCATCACGAAAGCCGCGATCACTAGCTTTGCATATCCAATTTTATCACAAACTACGCCGCCGATGATGATGCCGAAACAGAACCCAGTGAACCCAGCTCCGCCGATTGCACCTAATTGGGTAGCTGTGAAACCAAACTCTTTGCCCCAGTTATCAAAAATGCCTCCACGGATGGCAAATCCGACGCCTGCAGCAAATATGGCCATAAATCCTGCCCATAATAATCTTTTCGCATTCGGCGCTATCGCCTCGTTACTGACTGTTGTGTTACTCATAGTTTATTTGTTGATATGTATTTTGGTTGTATTTGTGTTGAGAGAAAATGTTCTAGTGTGTGAATGACGGCAGCTTCACGATCGTTCCGCCTTTGAGTGCGGACTCGTGAGCGCACAGGCCAACGCATGTCCAGTTGGCAGATTGCTTAGCGTTCGGGAACGTCTCCCGATTTTCCACCAAGGACAAAGCGAACTCATGCACGAGATGGGGATGGCTTCCGCCATGGCCGCTACCTTGAGTGAAGCTTAGATGCGTTTTCCTGCTTGAATCATAGACACCCTGCTTTGTGTATTTGGCGATGCTTTTGGGGAGTCGCTTTGCAAAGTCTGGGCACGCGACCGCTTTTGGGATTTTTGGTTCGGACAATTTCGCCGTGTGCATCACTAATGGTTCGTGCTCCACCAGCGGCCACTCCACGGACGCTTTGTCGCCATACACGTCAATGCTCTCGCGATACTGGCGTGCAGTATCAAACAAAGAGCGGATGATGCGCGCGCTGACATCTGTGTTGGCAAACTTGATGTGCGCGGTCTCGACGGCAAACGGCGAACCATAATGTTGTTGCAATTCTTTGCGGATCGATCCAGACCCGAAACACGAAACGTATTCAGCCGAATCTCCGATCAAACCCGCCACCGGCCCGACGCAATGCGTCGCATACCACATCGGCGGCAGACCCGGCCAATAATTCGGCCAACCGTCCATGTCCTGCTGATGGCTCGATTGAACAAACTGGAGTTTACCTAACTTACCGTCATCGAGCAGCTGCTTCATGAAGAGATACTCGCGGGCATAAACCACTGTCTCCATCATCATGTACGTCAGCCCAGTTTTCTCAACGAGGTCCACGATCTTTTTGCAATCGGCCATGCTCGTCGCCATTGGCACGGTGCAAGCGACATGCTTGCCCGCCTTGAGTGCGGCGATGCTCATCCACGCGTGATCAGGAATCGGCGAGTTGATGTGAACGACATCTACATTCTTATCTTTGAGCAACGCAGCGAAATCATCATAACGCACATCCACGGCAAAGTAATCGCCCACAGCGTTCAGCTTCTTCTGATCGCGCTGACAAATGGCGTAACAATTCGTATGGGGGTGCTTCTGCCAGAGCGGGATAAACTCCGCCCCGAACCCAAGCCCCACGATGGCAACGTTGAATTTTCTCATTTCCGAACTAGACCTCCCGAGCCACTCCACTCACACACAACAGCGCTAGAACGAGCCAACCGGGATAATTCGCTGCTTATTCCGCTTTTTTACAGGCCGACTGTCAAGGCTAAGATGAGTTCGTCGCAGACTTTGCGGTTCAGTTACGCAATGAAAAACTGATGAAGTTGGGCTACAAAAAGGTCCAAATAGTCGGCTGACTCTCCGAATTTACCGATTACATATTTGTTATTGCGTGGGCCATCACGCGACCGGTCAGCAGTAAAAAAACTATAGAATCGGGTTAGCAAGGGGCACCATGAACCCTTCTTGCAGCCACAATTCTCATGGAGCAACGCTAAGGGTAGCGTGCGGAGTCCGCGCGCTCCACCTCTCTACCGCTCAAAGTTCACCAGTCACATTGTTAAGCTAAACTTTCGAGGGATACACGATCTTCCCGGCTGAGAACCCTATGGGTTACAATCCCCCCGGACATGGTGAAAATGGGGATTGCCACAATTTCTGAAGGGTCGTCTGAATTCTGGTTCGGAGTCCGGTTTCCAAATGTCGGCGAATCGATCTCTGCCAAACTTGCAGTGCGGCAATATGGTGGGGGAACTTAACGAAACTCACGTTGGGCGTATCCCTCCCGACGTTGACATGATAGTTCGGATTGATAACGTCGGCTATGAAAATGTAAATCTCCCGTTTCTTTGGCGCACGTTCCAAGCTGAGTCGCCTTATAGATTCACCGTAGGCTATCACATCGGAGATAATTTGGGGTTCGCCACCAGCGGCCCAAATCGTTTTATCAATCTTAGCACCGGCCCAGGTTCTTAGTCGTCTGCCTGGACTCGGATTTTAAGCGGCACAGCTGGCGATTCCTGACGCAGCAAAAGTTTTATACTCCCCGTCCAACGCCGTCCCCATTAACACAGCATTCTCGCTCAATCAGTGTCACGGCAACTACGCCAAATTAGACGGCATCTCAATCAGCGCCAACCCCATCAATGTTCCTGCAAATATGGTTCTCGCGCTTGGATTGATCGACGTCGCTACGTTAGTTGCGCGTAAAAGCTACGATAACAGTTTCCACCTTTCACTATTAACGGCTGGCCTTACCCTAGCCATTTTTGTTTTCCACAGTCATTACACGACTTTGTTTTGCCCGGAGACTGGCTGCCAGTTAGGATTCGCGCCGAATGAATAAATCAGGCACAGTCTATTTGGTCGGCGCAGGCCCGGGCGACGCCAATCTCCTCACGTTACGCGGCGCGGAATTACTCCGCCGCGCTGACGTCGTCATTTATGACGCGCTCGTCAATCTTTCCCTCCTCAAGCTCGCACCGGCCACGGCGGAAATCCTGTTTGGCGGCCGTCGCGCCAAGGATACCCAAGACAATCGTCCCGACGTCATCGAACAACTCATCGCCAAAGCGCTCGACGGAAAGACCGTCGTGCGACTCAAAGGCGGCGATCCCTACGTGTTCGGTCGCGGCGGCGAGGAGGCGGAGCAACTTCACGATGCGAAAATCCCCTTCGAAGTCGTGCCTGGAGTGTCCGCGTTTGCCGCTGTGCCCAACTACGCCGGCATCCCGCTCACGCATCGCGACCATTGTTCACAGCTGACCATTCTTACCGGCCACGAAGATCCGACCGCCAAGGATTGCCCCGTGAACTGGGCCGCTGAGGCCAAGAATCCCGGCACGAAAGTCGTGATGATGGGCACAGAACATATCGGCCTAATCGCGGCAACGCTCGTCACCAACGGCATGGCCAAGACCACGCCCGTTGCAATCGTTAGTTGGGGCACAACGGGCCGCCAGCAATCTCTAACTGGCACGCTCGCCGACATCGGCGACCTCGCGGCGAAAACCAAACTCCCGCCACCCACCGTCACGATCATCGGCGACGTCGTGAAGCTGCGGAAGAAACTTAACTGGTTCGAGCAACGTCCGCTCTTCGGCCAGCGCATCGTCGTCACACGCGCCCGCGAACAAGCCGCCGAACTCGCGCAGCAATTCACGGAACTAGGCGCAGATGTGCTGGAGATTCCCTGCATCAAAACCACGCCACCATCGCAGCCGCAGCACTTGCTTGACGCGATGCTCGAATTGAATTCCTACGACTGGCTTGTTTTCACCAGCGCCAACGGCGTGACATCGTTCTTTGAATACTTCTTCCGCGCGTTCAAAGACCTGCGCGACATCGGCGGCGTGAAGATTGCCGCTGTCGGCCCGGCCACCGCCGCAAAACTACGCGACCTGCATCTGCAAGTTGACCTGATGCCCGAGGAAGCCCTCGGCGCGAAGATCGCGAAGGAGTTCAACAAGTTTGAAACCATCGAGAACCTGAAGATTTGTCTGCTCCGCGCCGAAATAGCCAACCCAGATCTACCCAAAGCCCTCGAAGAACTCGGCGCGATTGTGGACGACATCCCCGTCTATCAGACCGTCGGCGAAGCCCCAACGCCAACTCCCGCCAGCGACAAACTGCTCGAAGACGGGGCGGATTGGATCACGTTCACAAGCGGCTCGACCGTAGAACATTTCCATGCGCGCTTCAACCTGCCCGCCCTGCTGAAAAAGTTTCCGCAAACCGGGCTCGCCTCCATCGGCCCGGAAACCACCAAAGCTCTCGAAGCCCTCGGCCTCAAACCCACCGTCGAAGCGAAACACCACACGATGGAAGGGTTAGTGGCAGCAGTGGTAAAACGAAAGCGCTGATTAGAAGACAATCAAACTAAACTAGTCCACATCTTGGAATGAGATATACGGAAGCTATCGCCGTCCATTGCAAGTTAGACCACTTCTATGAACAGCTCGAAAGCCATAGCTCAGCGATTCAGTGAGTTGGATTTTCACGATGACACTTTTGTGAGCATGACTGTTCTACCCGCGCAGGCTCGCAGCGACGCCACGGGTTCGGTTATTGAGCTCCGGCTTTCACGCCATCACAGCGAGCAGAAGCGATTGGTTCAGTTTATTGGTTGCGCCAATTTGCGAGTTGGATTGGATTTGGATGTCTTGGTTAGTAATTTACCGCCGAACACTTCGGGCGTTGAGTCTAATGTTGACGCCAATGTCATGCGAGAATTGATACAATCACAAAAGCGCGATTGGGATGTTGGTTATGGCTCTACGAGGTCACCGCTCAATGACAAGCTAAACGCGATGAGTGAGTTAGTGTTATTTCGCGTTCAGTTTTTCGGTGGTATCGTCGAAATAATCGCCAGAGAGTTTTTGATTGAGAATACCGAGATAGGCCGCAATCTTCCCAACGCTCACCAATCCGTGGGCACGTAGTCTTTCAGGAATTTACCCCAGAGATGTTCGCCGGTGTTGATCCCGGCGATGATCGGGTCAACGATGCGCGCCGCACCGTCCACGATGTCCAGCGGCGGATGGAAGCGATGCTCAGCCACCTTGCGCGTCGCGATGTGCACCGGGTCTTCGTCCGTCACCCAACCCGTGTCTACGGCGTTCATGTGGATGCCGTCCGCGTGATAATCCGCAGCCGCCGTGCGGGTCATCATGTTGAGCGCGGCCTTGGCCATGTTCGTGTGCGGATGCCGCGTGGTCTTGAACTTCCGGTAAAACTGCCCCTCCACGGCTGAAACGTTGACGATGTGTTTGTCGCGCTCCGGCGTGCGCATCATGAGAGGTTTGAGCCGCGCATTGAGGATGAACGGCGCGACGGCATTCACGAGTTGAACTTCCAGCAGTTCGACGGCAGGAACTTCGTGCATCCTCATCCGCCAGGAATTATGGCCGCGCAAATCTACCTGTTGCAAATCCTGATCGAGTTTACCTTGGGGAAATAGGGCCTGTTGCGCAGCGAGCTCCTCTGGCAACAACGGCACTTGGGACATCTCCGCTGCGTGAGTCAGCCCCGCGACTTCGGAAAGCTTTTGATCCAACAATGCCGATGCGTTTTCACCTTCCGGCAAGATGTGGTAGCCACGCAATCCTTCATACGCGCCGACCAGATGGCGAACACTCTCAGGCATCGAGCTCAACGCCTTGTTCTCATCCGCCATCATGTGGGCATAAAAATCCGGCGGACGGCGCACCGTCTGACATGCGTTATTGATGATGAAATCCAGCCGCGTGTACTTCTCCTTCATGTGTTGGCAAAACGCCTCCACACTTGGCGTGTGCCGCAGATCGAGCCCAAAGATCTCGAGGCGATGCCCCCAGTCCTTGAAATCGGGTTCGGCGGCATAGCGCATCGCTGAGTCGCGTGGGAAGCGCGTGGTCACGGTGAGTTGAGCACCAGCGCGCAACAGTTTGATGCCGGCCTGATAACCGATTTTGACGCGTCCGCCGGTCAGCAACGCCACGCGCCCGCGCAAATCCGCCGACTCCGTGCGCTTGAGGAAATTTAACTCCGCACACTTGGGACAAAGCTGGTCGTAGAAATGGTGGATCGTGGCGTAATCCTTCTTGCAGATGTAACAATTCTGAGGCTCAACGACTTCGCGGAACTCAGGATCGTCCGCCACTTCCTGCGGTTCAATCTTCGGCGGTGGCGGGAGATTCGGCGTGGTGAACACGGGCTTGCGGCGCAAGGTGCGGATGCCCGTTTCGTTCAAAACCGACTGGACTCGATCAGCGCGATCATTCTTACGTTGGCGCGAAGTGGCTTTGACAAGGCGACGGCGTTCACGCACGTCTGGGCAATAGATGTCGCCCGCCGCCTTGAGCAAACGTGTACGTTCCTCCTGAGAGAGTTGTCCCAGCACCTCGCGATTCGCCGCCGCTTTTTCCAACCACTCGGCAGCAGCACGGAGCTGCGCGGCAAGTTCGCTTTGTTCGACTTTCTTTTTAGGCGTGTGAGGGCTGGATGACATCTGATCTGTTTTGTATCGCGTGCGGCAACTGATTGACGCAGGGAGCGTAGGCTATCGTGAAGCGCCATCCCGTCAAGACGCGCTTCGGAGCGGCTGTGTCACTCTGAAGTTTGACACGCCGCGCGGTTTTCGTTCACATGAAGCGCACATGGCACAAGACAAACTCTCCCGATTGTTTCTGGTAGCGGCGACATCCACCCTGCTCTGCTTGCCCGTCACCGCTCGCGCTGAAAAACGCTTCTCCGTGTCCAAATGGCAACGCGCCGAGATTACACTCAAGAGCAGCGTGAGCTACACGAACGCACTTCAACAAGCAGAAGTGCGCGCGCTGTTCGTGTCGCCGCTCGGTGAGACGAATCGCGTCTATGGATTTTGGGACGGCGGCAAAACATGGCGAGTGCGCTTCAAACCGACGTTCCCCGGACGTTGGAAGTATTTCACGATGTGTTCAGACACAGCAAATCGCGGATTGAACGGACAATCCGGCGAGTTTGATTGCACAGCGGCAAAAAGTGATTCGCGCTTCGCCAAACACGGTCCGATCCAAACCGCGCGCGGCCAACAGCATCTTGAGCACGCGGATCGCACACCGTTCCTCTGGCTAGGAGATACCGCATGGTCTGCCGCCGCAAACTCTTCGGCGAGCGAGTGGGATCATTACGCCCAAGCACGTGCATCACAAAAATTCAACGTCACGACGTGGCGATTGCAAACCGACAAACAAGGCGCTAAGACAGCCGCGTTCGCTGGACGCGAGCGTGTGAATGTGAACCTAGACTTCGCAAAGCAACTGGATGCAAAGATTGAAGCAGCAAATCGCGCTGGGTTGCTCAACGCCATCGCACCGCTCTGGGAAATCGATGACGCATCCGAGGCGGTGTTGCCGGAAGATCAAGCCATCGCGCTGATGCGTTACGCAGTGGCGCGATGGGGTGCGGACGATGTGGCGTGGGTGGTGGCGTTCGAGTGCGACAGCGCCGGGGCGCAAGCCGCGCGCTGGCAACGGATCGGGCGCGCGGTATTCAACGCCGTATCGCACGCGCCTGTGGTTATTTTGCCTGGGGAGTCGCTGTGGGCACTCGATGGTTTCCGGCAGGAGCGATGGGCAAACATCTTTGGCATCCAAACATCAACTGCGACAGACGAAACGTCGCTCGCCTGGCTCTTGAACGGCCCTGTGCCAGCGGAGCGGAAGAAAACTCCGTTGCGCCCTATCATCACGATCAATCCTCCACAAGAAGGCGCGGCATCAAGTGGGAATGTACCTAACGTTACTGCCGACCTCTCACGGCGGCTGATATGGTGGAGCCTTCTGCTGAATACACCCGCCGGGGTGAGCTACGCGGCCAAAGACGTTTCAGAGTGGAACACAATCCCACGCGCCGATGACGCCTTGCAACCTTGGCGGCAAGCTCTGGCACTGCAGGGAGCATCTGCCATCGCACCGATGGCAGACTGTTTTGCAACAAAAGAGTTCTGGCGACTCGAACCCTCGCCGAAGTCTTTGGCCAGCCAATCAAGCTTTGATTCTCCTTCGAATCAAATCGCGGCAGCCAAGACTGAAACGCGCGACATCGCCGTTTTCTATTCACCACAAGACCGCGTTGTGGCACTTGCAAGTGAAACGGTTTCTCCTAAGGGAAAAACAATCTGGTTAAACCCGCGCACTGGTGAAATCCGCGCCGCTAAATCGCAAGCAAACGCTGGGACTCTTAAATTTGAGACGCCTACAGCCGGAGACTGGCTACTTATCGTGAGCGCAGATCTTAAGGAAATGATCAGCCAAGTTACATCTCGACTGAAAAAAAACAGGAGCGAGATTGACAAGCGGAAGGAGGACTGAGATGCTCCGCGCCCTTGGTTGGCTCGGTAGCTCAGTTGGTAGAGCAGTTGACTCTTAATCAATTGGTCCACGGTTCGAGTCCGTGCCGGGCCACCATTCCCTTTACAGACAAAGCTGGCATCGCAAAACCGTTTGGGTAAAGTCTCACTTAGTTTCTCGAAATAACCTTTTGAAACTACCATGAGCAGACCACCGATTGCACCGCGCCACATCCTTGTTGTGGATGACGAACCCTATGTTTGCGACGCCGTTAGGATGATGCTAGCGTTCGATGGGCATGTGGTGGAAACCGCAGCCAACGGAAAAGAAGCCCTCGGCATCTTTAACAAGAGCAAGTTTGACCTCGTCATCACGGATTACGCGATGCCCGGCATGAAAGGCGATGAACTCGCCGCTTCCATCAAAGTCATTTCACCCACTCAGCCGGTCGTGCTGATCACGGCCTACGCCGAGATGCTCAAATCCGGGGAGAATCCACTGACCGGCGTGGACCTGATCATCAGCAAACCGTTCCTGCTGGAAAATCTGCGCGAGGCCATCGAGAAAACCACGCCCGGAAAAGCTGCAACTAAAGCCTGATTTCCAATCGTCTTTCTCTGTTAGTTGATAGGATGGGCCCTGAATAAATCCTAGTTCGCCCCCGGGCCACCTACTAAATCCGTAACTCTCCCCAAGTCCATACGTAATCACTCTTATTGCCACTCCGCCAATAGCGTGGAAATAATACTCTCGTAAAATTACTGGATCTACTTATGCAACTTGAGATGAAACCGGACGAGCAATTGGGAGAACAAAAATCCGTCAGTCAATCATCCAGCTCCGTCTCTCAACTGACTCAGAAGCGTTGGAAGTCGTTCCTGAAAAACCTTTTCTCCGCCACGCTCATCGCAGTTCTTTCTTACGGAAGCTTTCAATTTATTACCTCCTATGTGCTGCAATCAGTCCACGTCATAGGCCAGAGCATGTCACCCACACTCCACGACAACGAAAACTACATGCTGAATCGCTGGGTCTATCGAGTGCGTGACCCCAAACCCTCTGAGATCGTCGTCTTGCGCGACCCCGAAGATAATTCCTACGCCGTGAAACGGATTATTGCTAAGCAAGGAGATACCGTAGTGGTGAAGAAGGGCCATCTCTTTGTGAACGGAAAAGAACTTCAAGAACCATATCTACCGGAAGGAACGCCGACGTTTGCTCGCCCACTTTACGATGAAGAGATGTGGATATGCGGCGTAAATCAATACTTTGTCCTGGGCGACAACCGCAACAACAGCGCGGATAGTCGCATCTACGGAGCAGTGCCGCGTCAGAACATTCTCGGCAGGGTCACGCCTTGAAAGTCACGCGGGGCGGACAATTCCATCACGCCCCATCAACCCGACCATTCCGAAAGCGTCGAGTCGCAAACAAAATTCCACGTCGTCCTGCAATTTAGGATTCTCCAAAAGCCGTCTAGCATTGCTCGCATGACGCATCGCGCCGAGCAAATCATCTTGAGCACTCTGAAAGACTCTTATCGCGACCTCCGCTGAATCTTGCAACATGTTCGCCTGCCCCGACTTGAGCAACAAGTCGCATAATGCTCCGGCACATAGGATGTCCTCCAGCGAAGCGGCTTCGCCCGTGCCGGCGCAAACAAGCGCCACACGCTCTACCCCCCTCGACTGAAGCCATAGCGCCGTCGCACTCAGATTCAAAAACGACGATACAACCAGCGCTTCCGCGGTTTCGCAGGCCCGCAATGCGCGTGTGCCATTTGTAGTCGTGCAAATGATAAATTTATCCGCAACGCGCGAGGCAGTGAATTCCAGCGGCGAATTGCCTAGATCAAACTCCACACCACCGCTCTGTTTTGCGTTGATCCGCAATCCCCCGCGTTCCCCCGCCAGCAAAGCTCCTGGATGCTTCGCGCGCAGCGCAACCGCTCCAGAAATCTCTTCAGCAGGAATAAACCCCTTCGCACCCTGCGCCAGGCCCGTCACGATAACACTCGTTGCGCGCAAGACATCAAACACAACGCAAACTTCTCCTGCAAATCCCGTCGCACGACGCGCCTGATATTCTGCGGGGGTCAATAATGCCTCAATAGTCATGCTCATATCAGGATATAGGGGCGAGTCCGGTAGCGGATAGATTTTTACCGCTCGTCATGCGGACGTGGTGAAACAGATATTGCTGGGCGTAACCAGCGTTGAGACCGAAATGCTTCTCGATGAAGCACCGCAGCCGATGATTATTCACTTTGCGACCGTGAAAATAAAACTGCGTCAACACGCGCCGCACCCACACGTCGACCGGAAATGCAGTCGGAAAGTCATAAGCAAACAATAAAACGCAGTCGGCGATCTTTTCTCCCACGCCATCGAGTTTCATCAACTCCTCACGAGCCAGCGATAACTCCATTCGTCCAATAGCCGATAGGTTGATCTCCCCAGATACGGTGCGCCGCGCCGCCGCCAATAGATAAGGCGCCCGAAACCCCATCCTGCAGGCGCGCAAGTCTACCTCGCTCAACATCGCCAACTGCGACGCCGTCGGAAAAGCGAAGCGTGCTTTTTCGCCACTCGGCACAATCACTGACGATCCATGCCGCTCGCTCAAAGTGCAAACGATCTGCCGTATTTGCACGATCTGTTTTGTAGAAGATAGAATGAACGATGCAAGACATTCCCAAGGGTCTTGCCGCACCAACCTTAACCCAACACACGTCTTGACTGCTCCGCGCAACTGCTCGTCATTTTTTGGAAACGTGGCGATTATTTCGCGGATGTTCACATTCGTCTGCAGATAATCCGTGACCCATGATAAGTCACGCACTGTTTGAGCAAGCTGGACTTTGATCCCACCACAGACACTTGTCAACCGCACCCAACGCCCCTTGATTGCCCCCGTCCAACCATCCGCGTCACGCTCCCAACCAAACGCCTGTCCACACCCTAATGTCGAATCCAGATCGTAGTCACTGATCGGCAAAATGAAATTATCGCGGAGCGCTGGCATCATCTCAGCGCAAGTTGCGACACTCATACATCTCCAGGACGTGATACGTCTGACCACGCCGTTTGATTTCGCGGACACCGATGCTCTGCACCGATTCAAATTGATTGATCAGCCACGCTGGCGCGGGCAGGCTAGTTCCAACTACTTCGGTGATATTCGTTTCACCACGCCACCATTTGGTCACCCATCCAGAAACCAGTTTCGGCTCTTCTCGCTCTACAATGAAGATAGCGTTCTGGCCTGTGCAAGAATTCATATAGCCGGGCCAGAAATAATACTGGTCAACTGGCCTCTCGCTCGGCTCGCAATAGACCAGAGAATCTTTCGCGACACGCGATCTTGCTTCCGGCATATAGAACATCAACAAGCTCGTGATGCCATAGTGGTCTCCGATAACGAATACTGGTTTGCCTTCTTTTACTAATGCCTGCCTTGCTTCACCCACCACTTGCGCGAGTTCGGAGTGTGCCCGGACACGTGTCAGCGGATCCATTTTCGCGGGCAAAGCGCGTCCTGTGAGTCTCTCGATCAAGCGGGATTCCTTCATCACAGCTACGAAAACAAAGCCGATCAACAGTCCCGCCATCAGCCACCACTTTACCCGCATTGCCCCCTCGCGCATCCTTGCATCCCAGTAAATGACCATGACTGCGAACATAGGCAACACTGAAGGCGCGACCCAGTTCGGCTGAACACGCGAGCGTAAAGAGAGGAAGATGTAGAGAACAAAAACTGGCGCGCCCATGCAGAACAGGAATACCAGACGGGCATCCCGTTTTGCCATTCGCCACACTGCTATCAGTGCGATGGCGGCCCCGAAAAAGAAAATAGGATTGAGTAGAAAAATTTCCGCCCCGAGAAATTCCATCAGCCAGGAGAGGTGCTTTGATAGCGGGGCGGCAGCTTTGCCAACACCCGTGTGCCGAGCGACGTGCTTGAGGGATATCCAACTATTCTGCAAGTTCCAGATCACCACCGGAAGCGTGCAGAGGAGATTCACCAGCAACGCGAGCCACGGCCCGCGAGTGCGCAGATGCTTCCTGGCGGGAGGCCACACAATAAAGAACACCGCCCAACACATCCACATCAACGGAGACGAATACTTGCTCAGGAAACCCAACCCCATCCACAGCCCTGTCCAAAGCCAAGCGCTTGTGCGAGAGTTGTCCTGCACCGCTCTCCAACCGCTAAACATCGCCGCGGTCCAGAACAACACGGTCAATGGATCAACCGTCAACAGCGTTGCTCCGACTGAAAGCAAGGGAGTCGCCGTAACGATCAACACCAGAAAAAAACCCGATCGTCCGTTCACCTCGCGAGTGAAAAAGCGAAGCAACATTAAACCCAGGATCGCCGCGATCAGCGGCGAGAAGAAGCGTACGCCGAATGCCGTATCTCCCCAGATGCTGGTGCTGACGAATTGTGTCAACGCGATCATGGGCGGCTTGCTATAATATGACATGGCGAGGTGC
>WBXK01000016.1 GCA_008933055.1 Verrucomicrobiota bacterium
AGGTCTCCTCAAAAAATAAAAACCAAAAAATGAAATCAGTGTTTCCCTAATGTTGCGCACGTTATCTGGATCACCGTCTCCCAAGACTCCACGACATCACCCTCGGTTGGACACTCCCTCGGAAAAGATCAACTTGTAGGTAATGATGAGGACATGGGCGCGCACTTCACACCATAGCCGCTCTTTGCGCCTATGCGTTAATCCAGCCTTTCATTTGCCACCAGCGGCTTCGTCCGCACAATCTCTCCCTCCCGACATTCCCACTCCCGCAAAGCCGGGCTGATGTCTTTCTTGAGTGCTCGAAACTCGTTCGCGTGAAGACGCTTCATCAATCGCCGATCGCTCACACCGCTCGCATCGCAGCCGAGCAAGAGCGCGTGCGCTTTGTACAGTCGCGCATGGCCTATGACTCTTCCGGCGCACGGCGACACCGCCGGCGCGGTGCGGCGATCCAATACGAGAAAACTCAAGGGTAAGTCGCGCAGGTCAATTCCGAGCATATTCCCGAACTTCGCCCAATCGCCGTCCATGAAAACTTCCTGCGGCGGCGAGGCGAAGTGATGGCACCAATGCCTCTCATTCTCAGGCGACAAAATCCCGCAGCGTTCTTGATGCGTGCAAGGCGCAATGATGTTGAAGATTGTTCTCAGCCGTTCGCGTATCGCGATCAGCGTCAGACTCGTTTCGTAGGTGCCGGGTTCAACCCAAATCACGCATTCTGCTGAAGTCGCGGCCGAGACGAGCGCAGCTGTTTGTTCCTGAGTCATCTCCGTCAATACATGGCTGATGAGTAAAATCCCGGGTGGAGTGCTGATCTCCGAATCGGCTCGTTGCGTTTCTTCGACGACCTTGAGTCCTGGAAACTTTTCCCGCGCCCGTTTTGCTGCGAACGCCCTCGCCAACGTTGATCGATCCAACAGACGCAAAGCGCTGACTTCATTCATTCCGAAGTGATTGAGAAACGCACGCCCCGCCACCCCGCTGCCGCAACCCCAATCCAAAATATCACCCGCTGGTGGCGACCAACCGCGCGCTTTCAATTCTTCCAGCACATAGTCCCATTTCCAGCCGATGCGTTGAGCAAACGTTGCATCATAAGCCGCCAGTTCAGAATCGTTGTGCCAATAATCCTGCGCTCCCGCCGTCCCACTAAGGAATGCCGCCCGCATACGCTCCAACGATTCCCAATCAATTGATTCTAGGTTCATTTCGGGTTCAAAGGGTCTGATTTGTTTGTGGGTCCTTGGAAGGTCCACCCTGCTGCGCCCGAGTACGGGAGCATTCCGCGAGCAACCCGTCCAACGCGCAGTGCTCCACTCCTAAAAATAACTTCAACTCCAGGATCCGTTTGCGTGCCGACTCATCCACAAAAGCCTCGCGCTCACGCACTGCTGCGATCATCAGATTCTTTGGCGTATGTTCGCCGCTGACAAACTCCATGATCTTTGTCCGATAGCCTGCCCATTCCAGAAAGAGCGCGCGTAATCCGTCCGTGGCCCACTCCGCCATGCGTTCTTCCATCAACCCGTGCCGCAAAACCGCTGCGAGTGGTTCGGGTTTGCCGAGTTGCGGGCGTAATTCCTTGTGGCAACATGGCGCGACCACGATAAGTTTCGCGCCCGACTCTATGCCGCGCTTGATGGCGTCGTCTGTGGCTGTGTTGCACGCGTGCAGGGCGATGAGCGCGTCGAGCGGCGGAAGTTTGACGGTGGCAATATCACCTTGAACAAACTCTAGACCGTTCGCACCGATTTGTTTTGCGAGCTTGTTTGTGGTGTGGACCAAATCGGGTCGCGCTTCAACTCCCACGACCCGTACCGCTTGTTTCTGAAGGCGGGTGATCAGATGCCACAGCCCGAACGTTAGATAACCCTTGCCGCAACCCATGTCGGCGAAGCGGAGCGGGGAGTCATGTTTTAGCGATTCTGTCCAGCCGCAGTCCTTCGCGAGGTGTGACACGATCTCCAGGTAATGATTGATCTGCCGATGCTTGTCTGCCATGGACGCGCGCACGCGCCCATCACGATCCAGAATTTCTAATCCATGCAGCCAATCCGCCGCGCTGGAATCAAGCATTCCAAAGGCCTTCTTGTCGTGATCTTGCGAGAGCAGCTGCGTCTCGGAAGGTTTGTGATCCACCAAACGCGCCACCCCCGCCTCGTTGGATATGAACTGCCAGTCGCGCGTGGTGGTGCAGAGCAGAGCGCTGCGGAATGCCTCGCCAAGCTGTTCCTTTAGCCAATCCGCCACTTGCGGCATCAGAAGATTCTTGGTCATGTCCTGAGTGGAGTTCCGCAACGTGAGCGAGAGATTCGGTACGCCGCGCAGACGGACAAGTCGCGCCATGATTTTTTGCGGCAGCTCTTTGCTCACCGGACGCGACATCACAAGGCGTATGAACGTTCCGTCGGTCAGCGCAGAGTTGGTTTTTTGCGCGAAGTGTTGTGCTGGTTCGAGATTTGTCACAGGCGGGAAAATTATGCGTGGCGAGGGCTGTCGTTGCGAGTCAAAGCTGTTCGTCGGAGCGCAGCAATGTGTAAGACCAGCGGGAACATTTGGAGGCTCAGGGCGAAATCCCCTACTGTTATTCGCAGTTTGCTGGGTTTGATCGAAGACACACTGCCGCGTTCTGATATGACAATGGCACAAATTTATCTTGAGCAGCTCAACCATCCAGCTTACGAATCGCACATGCCGATCCACCTTCTGCCAGATTCGCGACGCGCGTTCCTGCGTCGCACCTTGATTGCCGGCGCGGGCCTTGCGTTAGCACCGCAACTTTCTGCCGCCATGCGCCGCACGGATGCCAATTCCTGGGCGCTGCTGGCAGACACACACATCTCAGCTGATCCGGCTGCGGTGAAGAGCAAGGTTGTGATGGCTGATCATCTCAAAGCTGCAGCGAGAGAAATCGCTGGTCTGCCGCGCCGCACATCGGGTGTTTTTGTGGTCGGCGATTGCGCTCTTAGTTCTGGCGAGCTCGGTGAATACGAGCAACTCACAAGATTGCTTGATCCGGTCCGCGACTGTGGATTGCCTATCCACCTCGCGCTGGGAAATCACGATCAACGTGATAATTTTCGCGCTGTGCTCGATGCGAACCCCATAACATGCCGCCCTGTAGCCGACAAACAGGTGGCGCTCGTTCAATCGCAGTCGGTGAACTGGTTCATGCTCGACTCTCTGGAGAAGACCTTGCAGACACCCGGCTCGATTGGGGCGGATCAACTAAAGTGGCTGGCTGAAACTCTTGACGCCAATCGTAAAAAACCGGCCGTGTTGTTGATCCATCACAATCCTGGCGAAGATAAGAAGATCGCAGGATTGAAAGATAGCGCAGCTTTGTTGGAAATCATCCGTCCCCGTCGGCAGGTCAAAGCATGGTTTTTTGGCCATACGCATAACTGGAAGTTTTCGCAGGATGAATCTGGCCTGCATCTCGTGAATCTTCCACCCGTGGCTTATGTTTTCCGCGAAGGGGATCCGTCCGGATGGATTCACGCTACGACCCGCCACGACGGCATGAAATTGGAATTGCGTTCGATTAATCCCGCGCACAGGGCTCACGGGCAAATCGTTGATCTGAAATGGCGACCGCGTGAGTGATTATGGTCAAAACTTTTTTCTGGTCACGGTTTCGCTGGGTGCATAGGCTCGATTCACCAAAGTAACCAACTGGATTTTTTATGGACATCATCTTCAATTGCCCGAAATGTGAACAAGAACTCGCCGTGGATAGCACAGGGTCAGGCTCTGAGATTAATTGCCCGTCTTGTTCGGAGAAAATTGTCATCCCCGCCGCACCTGCCACGCCCTTAGGTTCTTTGGCATCCACGAGCAACGATCCCACGAAAATGGCTGCGAGCACCATCCACACCTCTGCCGCTGCCAAAATCGAGATGCATCTGAGGGTGCCGGTTCACGCCAACAAAACTCTTGAGCCACTGATCGAAAAACCCAAAGCCACGCTTGAGGTCGCAGCCAAAGAGTCGGACAAGAAAATGAAAGTCAAAACCATCCGCCACACAGATTGTGTTGAGGTGGGCCATGACCGTTTTGACGAAGTTGTCTCAGGATTTCTCCAAAAAGTTGGCGAGCCAAACATCGTCAGCCTCACGCCGATGACCTACACGCACATAGAGATCGGCACACAAAAACTGGTGACAGACTACGCGGTGATGATCGTCTATCGCGGATGAGGTGGGTCAGTTCTTTTGAAAATAATCCACTCTTGCTACGATTTTATCCTCCGCGGCGCAGTGGATCCTGTGAAGCTATCGTCTCAGAAAGGTGGCTGTTTTAGAATGATGAGCGACTTTCTGCTTTAAAGGTGCGGTGGACAAAGAGGGGCACTCTTCGCGCTTGAAGCCGCCACCTAATCTTTTCCTTGTTCCGTCGTCACTTCTAACCCGCGAGCTGTGATTTTGTTTTGCGACGCCTCCACTTTAACGTAATGCAGCACGACGGGTGCGAGGATCATGCCAGGAATACCCATGAGTTTTTCACCAATGACGATGCCAAGTAACGTGAGCCACATAGGATTTTTGATCCGGTCGCCGACGATCTTGCTGTTCAGGAAATACTCGAACTTGTGAACAATCACCAGGTACATCAACGAGATCAATGCCATCTTCGGGCCGTTCGTCATCGAGAATGCCACACCGACGATGAGAGTGTTGCTGATGATGTTACCTATGATCGGCAGAAGTCCGAAGAGAAACGTTAGCGCGATCAGCGTGGTCGTGTAACTAAAACCATTCCAGATGAGAAAGACAGCAGTCAAAGCGGTGTTGATCGCCGAGATGATGATCTGCGCTCCGATTACGCGCGAGAAGCTGAGATAAAACGTACGCACGCGCCTAGCCAACTCACGCACCACCGTTGCATAGATACTGTCGGGCGTGGCCTGTAAATCCGCTTCAGTCCCCCAGCGCACACTCAGATACATACTCACCGCAACGACGAGTCCGACCAGGAACATGGCGATTTGAAGGATTGCCGTCTTGAGGTAGCTGCCGAAGTTGGCGACTTGATCCTTGGATTCTTGAATCAGCAAAGTCTTCGCGCTCGTATAGTCCGTGAAGGGCAGCTCGATGTTCTTGCTTTCGGCGTAATTTACAAAGGCAGGGATCGTTTCATCTGCAATCTTTGGCAACGTCTCGCGGGCTCGATTCATCACGAAGATCAATCCCCAGATTGCCGCCACCACTACGACCACATAGATTACTACTCCCACCGTTTTGTTTCTGTGGATGCTGAATTTTTGCAGCGCGAAGTAACCGAACAGCACCGTCAAAACCAAGGTGCTAAGATGCAGCCAACCGATCAGCCCCAACATCAACGCCATAGTCGCGTAGGAGATGCGCGCCGGCAAAGACATGGTGGTTGTCGTATTCATCGCACACGAGCAAGCAAGCAATCGCGCAGTTCGGAGATTTTCAACCGTTCCTGTTTGCCATCGTCCCGATATCGCAGTGTCACCGTGTCGAGCAACTCCGGATTCTCACCCAGCGTGTCGAAATCAATCGTGACACAGAACGGCGTGCCGATTTCGTCCTGACGGGCGTAGCGTTTGCCGATAGAGCCACCTTCGTCGTAATAAACATTCATCCAAGGGCGCAACAGGTCGCGCACGGCTTGCGCTTTGGCGACGAGCTCCGGCTTGTTCTTGAGCAGCGGAAAAATACCCACCTTGAAAGGCGCGACGCGAGGGTGGAACTTCAACATCACCGTCGTCTCGCTCTTGCCCTTCTCGTCTGTGACGGTTTCTTCTGAGAAAGCATTCGCGATCAGCGCGAGGATCAAACGATCCACGCCCGCGCTCGGTTCGATGACGTGCGGGATATATTGGCCCTTCGCCAGACCGTTTGCGTCTTCTGTCGCGAGTTTTGTCGCAGCCTCAGCTTCCACGCCAGACTTTGTCAGGTAATTTTTGCGGTGATCGTAGTAACGCTTCCACAATGTATCCTGTTTTTCCTTAGGCAGTTTGCCCCACGCAGAGCGAAGTTCGTCGTCGAATACCCCCATTGGCTTGGTGGAAAAACGCTGATGTTGACTTAGGTCAAAATCACTGCGCGCAGCGATGCCCTCTAACTCGTCGCCAGTCACATTGCCTTGCTCGTCCTTCTTGCTGAACGGGAACTTGAACAAAATATCTGTGCAAGCGCGAGCGTAGTGCGCGAGTTCCTCAGGCGTCTGTCGGTGGAAGCCCAAGGTGTCTCGCGAGAGGCCTATGCCTTCATAGAAACGCACGCGTTCTTCCACCCAGTACTGATGCCAAGCCTGCCAACCCCAATTCGGTTGCGGATCGCCGGGATGCCCAGTATCCGGAACAGTCGCCACCGAGCCGTGGATGGCTTCAATCGCTTCGTCAGGTTTGATGAAGAACTCGAGTTCCATCTGCTCGAACTCACGCGAGCGGAACGTGAAGTTGCGCGGCGTGACTTCGTTGCGAAACGCCTTGCCGATCTGCCCGATGCCGAACGGAACTTTTTGGCGCGACGTATCTAACACGTTCTTGAACTGCGCAAAGATGGCCTGTGCGGTTTCTGGGCGGAGGTAAGCGACGTTTTCATCGGACTGAATCGGTCCGACGTAAGTTTGCAGCATCAGGTTGAAAGGCACTGCGGCGCGAAGTTCCCCTCCCGTTTCAGGATGGAAATCCACCGAGTCTTTGACTGCTTGAGGTGTTTCGCCCAGTAATTGAATATCGGTCGCAGGCGTGGTCGTCCCCTTGGCGTAAAATTCCTGCGCCGCCTTTCTGACGCTTTCTACATGTTTCCCTGGGAGTTGAAGGATTCCCACCGTCTTGTCGAGCTTAAGTCCGGTTTGAGTTGAGCTGGCGCCCGAATAACGAAACACAGTTCCAGACTGTGCATCAACTTGATCAGCCCGGACTCGCTTGTTTGACAGTGAACACTCCCGCATCATGTCGGCAAACGTATCCACGTGCCCGCTTGCCTTCCAAATGAGCGGGGACATGATAATCGTCGCTTCTAGCCCAGCGACATCATCTCGCTGTCGGGTCATGGTATTCCACCAGAGTTCTTTGACGTTGCGCTTCAGCTCCGCACCAAGTGGGCCGTAATCCCAAAAGCCATTGATGCCGCCGTAGATTTCGGAGGATTGAAACACAAACCCGCGTCGCTTGCACAGCGACACAATTTTTTCCATCAATAAATTATCTTTAGACTCGGCCATAAATTCATGAGGAGTGTTTGCGAGCTGCGCAATGATGTCAAGGTGGGGGCAAACTGGCGTTCGATGCTGGCCGATAAGATCAAATGCTCAAGGTCATTTGCTCCCCGGCTTGACGGCAGGAACTTTGGCGAGATCAGGCGGGAGTTTGGCGGGATCAAAGGTCTCCACTTGCAGCGCGATCAGGCTGAACATCGGAACACCAAGATTCACTGCGCCGTTCGACCGATCTACCACCATTCCAATGCCACTTACAACTCCACCGTTGGCGCGGACAATTTCAATCGTCTCCTGCACGCGACCTCCTTTGGTCACGACATCCTCGACGATGAGAATTTTTTCACCCGAAGCAATCTTGAAGCCCCGACGCAAAACAAGTTTTCCCTCCTCCTTTTCGACAAAGATAAAGCGCAAGCCGAGTTGTCGCGCCACTTCCTGGCCAATGACAAGTCCGCCCATCGCAGGCGCAACGATCGTGACTGCGCCCAGTGGTTTTAGCTTTGTCGCCAGAGCTGCACCGAGTTTCTCAACGATTGGCATCTGCTGAAGCGCTAGTGCGCATTGGAAAAACTGGCGGCTATGCAAACCGCTGCGCAGGACAAAATGCCCTTCGAGCAGTGCACCCGTGTCGCGAAAAACTTGGAGAACGTCGTTTTGAGTCATAGCGCGATGAGTTTAGGGAACTCCTCGCGAGTGACAAGTTTCGCGTTTGAGCAAGGCAAAGGTTCAGCGCGGTTTGCTCGCAAGTTGTTTGGCGAGGCGGATCGCGGCGATCATGCTGGATGGATTCGCGATGCCTTGGCCGGCGATATTGTAGGCTGTGCCATGATCCGGCGAGGTGCGGATGAAAGGCAGGCCGAGCGTCCAATTCACCCCGCTGTCAAACGCCACAGCTTTGAGCGGCGCGAGCCCTTGGTCGTGATACATCGCCACCACCGCATCAAACTCACCATTCAGTGCATGATGAAAAACCG
This sequence comes from Verrucomicrobiota bacterium, assembly GCA_008933055.1. GTDB lineage: Bacteria > Verrucomicrobiota > Verrucomicrobiia > Limisphaerales > JADLHS01 > JADLHS01. The sequence continues at coordinate 8,172 of WBXK01000016.1, forward strand.
TGTCACCACTGAGTGGGCCGACGACATCAAATCCTTTTTGGAGAGCATCAGAAACTGTCGGGCCGATGGTCGTGATTTCTTCGTCGCCCATCTTGCCTCCTTCGCCAGCGTGCGGATTCAATCCACAGACAGCGATACGCGCGCGGGGCAATCCGAGATCGTGACAGGATTTCGCCGCGAGTTCGATGGCGAGCATGATCCTTTCCGGCGTGATGAGTGAAGCGACCTGTTTGATCGGAACGTGAACAGTAACGAGTGCCACGCGAAGCCAACGCCCGCGTTCATCGTGGCCAAGCAACATCATGGCTGTGCGCTTTGCATGCGCGAGTTCGGAAAGCAATTCTGTCTGCCCGACGAAGGCATGTCCGGCGTCGACAATGGCCTCCTTGTTGACGGGCGCAGTGACGAGCGCGTCCAACTCCTGCCGTAGACATCTTTGCGCGCCGTCTTTCAACCACGCGACAGCAGCGTTTGCTGCGGGGGCAGAGCCTTGCGCAAGATTTTCCGGGAGCGCTGTGAAAAGTGGATTCGTCACCAGCACTCGCGCGTTGTCCGAAGCTTTGCCGCTTGTTGCGATGGAAAGATTGAGCCCTAGCTGAGTGTTCGTTCGTTGGATCAGGTCGGCGTCGCCGATCAACAGAAACCGAGTATCGTCTGAGGAAAGTTCCTTGGCGATGGCTTTGAGCGTCACCTCCGGGCCGACGCCTGTGACGTCACCCAATGAGATGCCAATGATGCCGGTCATGTTCGGAGTGCGAGTATTCGCCTGCTGGAGATGTTTTAGAACTCGAACTTCCGCACGAACGTCTTCTTGCGGAGCTTCTCAACGTATTGCTTCTGCAGACGTTCGCGTTCTTCTTTGAGCAGCGTTTCCTCAATCTGATCTCGCACTTCACTGATTTTTTTGTGATGCTGCGATCGCTTGTCTTCCGCAAGCATAATGAAGAATGCTGGCGCAGTTTCGATGACATCGCTTAACTCGCCAGCTTTAAGCATGAACGCTGTCTCGACAAGTTCCTTTCTTAACACGGATCGCTCCACCCAACCCCAATCTCCGCCCTGGCTGCGTTGTGATCCTTGCGAATAGATGCTTGCCATCTCCGAGAACGCGGCGCCGTTTTTGAGCTTACCAAGAACTTCCTTCGCCAGGGCGCGTGTAGTCTCCACTTCGTCCGCTGTATCCGGTTTGTTGAACATGATCATCCGCAACTTGACCTGCTCTTCCAACTTGTATTCGCTTTTGTGCAGGTCGTAGTAGCTCTCGATCTTGTAGGGCGAAATGATCGTCTCCTGATTTATATTCTTTAGACGAAGCTGGCCGACGAGGAAGCGATCCTTCGCCTGTTGACGCCACTTCTCATAGGTAATCCCCCGGGCTTGCAGGGTTTTTGTGAGCGTGGCGCGATCGCGATAGTTGCTCTTGATCTCGCGCTGGATCACTTCCTCGATATAACTCTCCGGCATGTTGTAGCCAGAGGCTTTGAAATCGTTCAGGATCAACTGATGTTGGAGCGCCTTGTCGAAACTTTCTTTGCGTGCCGCCTCAAGTTTCTGTTGGAACACTTCCGGTTGGCGACCGTATTGCCGGTAGAGATCATTGGCGATCATCAACACATCAGACTCCACCTCGCCGTAAGTGATGACGGAATCGTGTACGACCGCGCGGACACCGTTGATGAGTTCGGCATGCGAACTCATCGTAAGCGCACAACACGCCAGAGCCGTCAGAAGGAATGGGTTCAATGCTTTCGTCCTCACGATGACCCGATGCTAGGCATCGCGTGATGTGCGCTCAAGGATTTGTTTTCGCTCGCGACCACAAACGGTTATGCTCCTCGCATGTTCGATGATTTGAACGACCTTTATCAGCAGGTCATTCTTGACCACTGCAAGAAGCCTCGAAATTTCCACGAGATGCCGGAGGCAAGTTTTTCTGCGCAGGGGCATAATCCGCTTTGCGGCGATCAGCTCAAACTCTTTCTCGCGCTGGATGGCGATACCATCAAAGACATCAGCTTCATCGGCTCAGGTTGTTGCATCTCGAAAGCTTCGGCCTCGTTGCTCACCGAGTTCGCGAAAGGCAAAACCAAATCCGACGTGGAAAAAATGTTCAGCGAAGTCCGCGAGATGGTCACGACCGGCAAGATTGCCGGCGATGTTGGCAAGCTCGCCGTCTTCGCCGGTGTCTATAAATATCCCGCACGTGTGAAGTGCGCCATCCTAGCGTGGCACGCCGTAATCGGCGCGATCAAGGGCGATGCGAAGCCCGTGACGACAGAGTCCGAGCAGATCTAACAAGCTCACCGGCGTTGTTCGCAAATGGTTATGCTTTTGAGTCATTCGTCCCCGCCGTTGTTGTAGTCCGTCTTTTTGCCCCAGCGGTTTTGTTTCTCCGGAAGGCTCGTGTCCACTTTCACATGGTACGCATCGTCACCGAAGGTGTGCGTGACAGCTTTCTGCAATTCTTGAGACGGCGCCACGGCGTAACGCTCGTGTGGGGAGACAAAAACCGTCTGCCCCGTCGGATAGCGGAAGCAAAGCATCACCTCGCACTTGCCAGGATGAGCCGCGATCACCGCGCGCACAGCTTCCATGCTTTCTGGCTTCAAGTGCGCGGTGTGCAGGTGGAATGTTACCCGTTTGGTGAATTTCCTTGGGGCATCTTCGAGGGGGAAGATTTCCTGGGGGAAAATCTTCGGCTTGTCCTCACCCGTGTTGACCTCACCTATAACCATGATGGCTTTGTTCAACTCCAGCAACGCGCGGAACTTTTCGTAGTTCTCGTTCATGACCAGGATCTGCACCGAGCCCGACAGGTCTTCGAGTGTGACCATCGAATATGGTTTGCCACTCTTCTTCGAGACGCCGTGTTGCGCAGCAGCGATCAATCCTCCGATGCGCGTCATCGAACGCGTGGGCAACGAACTCAGCGTGGCAGTCGTGTTGAGGCAGTACTTTTCCAGAATCGGTGCGAACGGCGTGAGCGGATGTCCCGTGACATAGAAACCCAGCAATTCCTTTTCGTGCGCTAGCAGTTCGTGCTGCGGCCACTCGGGCAAATTGCTGATGGTTTCGGGCATAGGCGACGCTTTTTCTTCAAGCACACCAAAGAGCGAACTTTGGCCTTTTTGTTTGTCTGACAAAATGCTCGCCGCGCGCGCCATCGTTCGTTCGATTTGGGCGAACAACGTGGCTCGGGTCTGACCGAACGTATCGCATGCACCTGATTTGATGAGCGCTTCGAGAGTTTTGCGCGTCACTGAACGACCATCCACCCGATCACAAAAATCTGCGAGCGACGTGAACTTTCCGCCTTCGCGGGCTTTGAGAATCACCTCTACCGCTGCTTCGCCAACTCCCTTGATCGCTGCTAGGCCAAAACGGATGACTTTTCCGTCGCGTGCAGGCGCAAATACGACATGGCTTTCATTCACATCCGGCGCTAGGACTTCCACGCCGATTACTCGAGCTTCGGCGATGATTTGTGCAAGCTTGGCCGTGTCGCCCATGTCGTTCGTCATCATCGCGGACAGAAACTCGACAGGGTAATTCGCCTTCAGATACGCAGTTTGATATGCGACGATGGCATAAGCGGCCGCGTGAGATTTGTTGAAGCCGTAGCCTGCAAATTTTTCTAGCAAGTCGAAAATCTGATTCGCTTTTGCCTTGGGGATTTTATTCTTCTCCAAGCAGCCCTTCACGAAGATGTCACGATGCTTCTGCATCTCCTCGACTTTTTTCTTACCCATCGCGCGCCGCAGCAGATCCGCACCGCCGAGAGTGTAGCCGCCGAGCAGCTGCGCGGCCTGCATCACCTGCTCCTGATAGATCAGGATGCCGTAAGTCTCTTTAGCAATCGGCTCAAGCAGCGGATGTTCATATTCTACCTTCACCTCGCCGTGACGACGCTTGATGAATTCCGGAATCAGGTCCATCGGACCGGGGCGATACAATGCTACAAGCGCGGTGATGTGTTCAACGCTTGCGATCTGAAACTTCCGACACAAGTCGCGCATGCCGCCAGATTCCAACTGGAAGATGCCGAGCGTTTCAGCACGGTTGAGCAAGTCGTATGTCTTCTTGTCGTCGAGCGGCACTTGATCTATTTCCACCGAGATCCCCTGCGTGCGCTGAATCATCTCGCAGGTATTGCGGATGACAGTGAGAGTCTTTAACCCGAGGAAGTCCATCTTCAGCAAGCCAAGCTCGCCAACCGGATTCATCGCGTATTGCGTGACGATCGCCCCATCTTCGTCCTGCTTTAGCGGGAGAAGATTCACGAGTGGTTGATCGCCGATGACCACTCCCGCCGCGTGAACGCTGGAGTTGCGCGATAAGTCTTCCAAGATGAACGCTGTGTCAATCAGCTCTCGCGTCGTCTCCTCGGTCTCGTATGCTTGCTTGAGATCAGGAGACTGCTTCAGCGCCTTCGCCAAATCCATCTTCAACTCGGCGGGGATCATCTTAGCCAACCGATCACACTCGCCGTAGCTTAAACCCATCACACGACCCACATCACGCACGACGGATTTCGCCCCCATCGTGCCAAACGTTACGATCTGCGCTACCGAATCGCTGCCGTATTTCTGCCGCACGTACTCGATTACGTCTGCGCGGCGGTCGTCCGCGAAATCAATGTCAATGTCAGGAGGGTTGACGCGTTCTGGATTTAGAAACCGCTCGAAGAGCAGGCCGTAGCGGATCGGATCCACATTCGCAATCTCGAGAAGGTAGGTGACAATCGAACCAGCCGCGCTACCACGCGCTACGCAGGAGATGCCCTTGTTACGCCCATATTGCACGAAGTCAGCAACGATCAGGAAGTAGGAGATGAAGCCAGTTTTCTCGATGACTTTGAGTTCGAGTTGAAGACGATCAATGACATCCTTGATTGCGGCCGCAACTTCAAGGTCATCAAGGGTTTTTGCTTCCGTTGTTTGTCCCCCGGCTTCTGGCTTCTGATACGTCGGCAACCGCTTCGGATCGTCAATGCTTTCGATGAGGTATTGGTCTCCTTCAGCGTGACAGTGCAGCGTGTAGCGACGTTGAAGCCCTTCCGCGAGCAGCTTCCGCAGATAACCTTCCCGAGTGAAATGTTCCGGAGGACTGAACACCGGGTAGTGCAGCGTCTTGAAATCAAAATCCACGTTGCACTTCTCAGCCACCTCTAACGTATTCCTCACCGCTTCGGGCGTGTCTGTGAAGCGCGACTTCATCTCCTCAGCCGAGCGCAGATAAAATTGTTCCGGCACGTAGCCCGCGCTCATGCGCTTCGGATCACTCAACATGGATTGAGTGCCTATGCACACTAGACAATCATGCGCGTGCGAATGTTTCTTCTCAACATAGTGAACATCATTCGTCGCCACGCATTTCAACCCGAACTCCTTCGACCATGTGATGAGATGCTTGTTTACCTTGGCCTGCTCGGCGATGCCGTGGTTCTGGAGTTCTAGATAAAAATTCTCCGCGCCAAACGTCTGCTTGAACCAATCCAGAGAGCTGCGCGCCTTCGTGATTTGCTCTTGCATGATCGCTTGCGGAATTTCACTGGCGAGACAGCCGGACAAAGCGATCAATCCTTCCCTATGCGCGGCGAGAATTTCTTTATCAATGCGCGGCTTGTAATAATAACCCTCCAAATGTGCCGCCGTGGTGAGCTTGAGGAGATTCTTGTAACCGACTTCGTCTTTTGCAAGCAGCACAAGATGGTTGTAGACATCTTTGCCTCCCGTGGAGGATTTCTTTTCCAAGCGCGAACCCGGCGCTACATAAACCTCGCAGCCGATGATCGGCTTCACGCCCCGCTCCCTCGCTGCTTTGTAAAAATCCACGACTCCATGCATCGCGCCATGATCTGTGATGGCGAGAGACGGAAATTTTAGTTCATGAGCCCTCTCAACAAGCTTGTCCAAACGGCACGCACCATCGAGCAACGAATACTCGGTATGCAGGTGCAGATGGACAAAGTCGGAATGTGACATCGCGGACAAGTTACCTCGCCATGCAAAGCCCGCGCAAGGAAGGGATGTTCACAAAACCCTTTTCAATAGTCAGCTTATTCGCATTGTATCATTTTGTCATGGCAGGACGAGGCCGGGGTTTGTGGAGCGCAAAAATGTCGGTCTGGTGGCGTAACCCTCCTTTGCTGGAACGGAATCCTTTGTTGGCCGATAGGATTTCGCCTAGAAGCTCAGGCGGTTTGCCTGACCTTACTTCTTCGGTTAAGTCAGCCACGCTCTGCAAAATTCGGGTCGGTTGATAAACATAATCCGAAACATCTTCTAGTTTCGTTGACCCGCTGAGAACTAGATATGACTGCATCCCGGCTTCGAAAGCACCTCGAATATCCGTCTCCATGGTATCGCCGATCATGACGACCTCTTCGGGAGTGCCAAGCGTTACCTCAGCAAGCTTGCGCCGAGCCCGGTGAAACATATAGACGTTCGGCTTTCCGAGATAGTAAGCACGTCTTCCACTGCTGGCCTCTAGGTAGGCAGCGGTAGCGCCGGCGCCGGGACGAGTCTTATTCGCTGAAACTGGACACCAGTTGTCAGGATTCGTCGCGAGCAGCCGAGCTCCTTGCTCCAGACATTCATGCGCCTTGGTCAGGCGATCCATAGTTGTGCTGCCCTCCCCCACCACGACGTAGCGCGGATGAATGGAATCGCTGGCGATCTTGCGTTCATGCAATGCCGCCAGCAATCCGCCTTCACCAATCACAAACACCGTGCAGTTAGGATCTGTCTCGCTTAGAAAGTCCACCGTGTTCATTGCTGAGGTGTAAAAATGCCGAGCAGACAACCCTTGAATGCCAAGATGCTTCAAGCGCACCGCAAGGTCTTCTGGTGTGGGTGCTGAATTGTTTGTGAGAAACAAAAACGGAGTGCCGGTTGCAATCAGGGATTGCATAAAATCAGCCGCTCCTTGAATGAGATGATTTTCCCGATAAATCACACCATCCATATCAATTAAATAGCCGATTTTCATATGTCAAATCTAGTCTCTCCCTAGAATTGCGGGATGTGTAGAGAAGCAACAAGGGAGAATGGCCGGGATGTGGCCTCGAATCCGACAAGCAGTTGTGTTGCCAGAAAAAATCATTCAGCAGAAGCACGCTGTTCAACTTCACTCCCGCAAAGCGAGGAATAAAAACGATCACAGTGGAAAGAACCGCTCACTTGAAAGCGTAAAGAAAACCATCGTCGCATTCGTAACCCTTTCCCGTTGCCCGGATTGAGCCGTCCGTTCACACTTGCCGAAACACAACTAACATTTTTATGGCCTATCAGGAAAAACAACTTCAAGACATCTCGCGCCACTTCCAGATTTACGGCGAAATCCAGCACGCGGAGACGTTCAAGATCGGGCACATCAACGAAACTTATTCCGCCACCTACGACCAAGGCGGCACGCGCGTTCGTTACATCCACCAGAAGATCAACAAAGGGGTTTTCAAGAACCCTGTGGCTGTGATGAGGAATGTTATGCGCGTCACCACACACATCCGCCGCAAGCTCGAAGCCTCGAATGCGCCCGACCTCACACGCCGATCCCTCATCGTCATCCCAACGCGCGATGGTAAATCACACTACGTCGGTAGGGATGGAGAATTCTGGCGCACGTTCCTATTCGTGGAGGGCACACAGACATTCGAGGCTGTACAAACTCCCACTCAAGCGTTTCAAGCCGGACGCGCTTTCGGTGAATTCCAAAGCTTGCTTGCCGATCTGCCCGGCGGACGATTGCACGAAACCATTCCCGCGTTTCATGACACGCGGAGGCGTTTCATGGCGTTGCAGCAGGCGATCCACAAAGATCATTACAACCGCGCCCGCAACGCCCGACCCGAAATTGAATTCGCCCTGGGTCGCGCCAGTATCGTCGGCGTCATCCTTGATGCGATGGCGAAGGGAAAAATCCCCGAGCGCATCACGCACAATGATACCAAATTCAATAACGTGATGCTCGACTCCGCCACCGGCAAAGCCATGTGCGTGGTGGACCTCGACACCGTCATGCCCGGTTGCGCGCTCTATGATTTTGGCGACATGATCCGCACGACAACAAGTCCCACGCTCGAAGATGAACGCGACCTAGCGAAAGTTAAGATGCAGATACCGACGTTTAAGAAGCTGGCTGAGGGCTATCTCTCAACGGCGGGAAACTTTCTTAACAATACCGAGAAAAGCCTGATGGCATTTTCGGGCAAACTAATCACGTTCGAGATTGGCATTCGCTTCCTCACCGACTTCCTGAGTGGAGACAACTATTTCCGTATCCATCGTCCAGATCACAATTTGGATCGCTGCCGCACTCAGTTCAAACTTGTCGAATCTATCGAGCAACAAGAGAGGGCAATGCAGAAATTCGTGGATGGGTTGTAATCGCCAACGCGAGAACGCCTAGACGCTTGCGGATTTCCCCGAGGATTTCCCCAAATCAAACATCGCCCAGTACGTGGGCCGCATATTGCCGTCTTTCTTCCGATACTTTAAGCCTTCCACGAGTGTTGACTTGCCCAGAAACCGACATGTCGGATCAAAGAACACTCGCTCCGCCTGCAGCGTCCAGCCCCTGTCTTCAAATCCCCCTAAACCGTGAACGCCGCCGCAAACAGCTTCTTCCCGTTCTCGCAGTCCCGAAAATCTTCCACGGTTGACTGGAGTTGCGCGCCGCCTTGATAAAAATCTCGATTATGTTCGTGCCACAGATGACGGTAAAGTCCGACAGGTGATTCTTCTCGCGTCCCCTTTCATCACTGGCGAAGTTCGTTATCGTTAGTCCCGGAATGTATCGGGGCAAAATAACTGCCAGCGCGGTAATCGCAGCGTTCTCAAACTCCTGCCAAACCGCTGTGTAGCTCCCGCGTGCCAAATTGGCGCTCAGGGGCGAGCCGTGATTTCGTTGTCGATGGTGTCTTTGAGGGAATCGAGATTGGTCGCCTGTCTTTGGCATCTAATTCTGCCGCGCCGGAGGAAAAGAAATAAAACACGGAGAATACCTCAATTAACGAAAAACTGCTGCTCGCTTCGGGATTCACAGGAGCTTTTGTAGGGTTGATTCAATTGGCAAAACTTCCGCCAGATTCTTGCCCTCGAGTCCACCGCCGAGCTCAGCCAGCCGTTCACCCGCCGGACGCACCCGCGATTGAAAACTAGCCGCCGCTTTGTTGTAAGCGTTGTTCGCTTTCTCCAACCCCGAGCTGATGTCGTCGAAATGCTCGCTGAACGTGATCACTCTGCCATAAAAATCCTTTGCGGCTTCGGCAATCTTCTGCGCGTTCTCCGTCTGCGCGTGTTGTTGCCAGCTCACACTTACCGAACGCAGCAACGCGATCAACGACGCGGGCGTGGCAAGCATGATGCGTTTATTGGCCGCCCAGACGATCAAGTCGTGGTCTCCTTCCAGTGCCGCGCTGAACAGAGATTCCGCCGGGAGAAACAACACCACGTAATCTAGGGCGTTCGGAAACTGGCTCGGATAATCGCGATCCGCCAATGCCTTGATCGTAGCCTTGAGTTTTCCAGCATGGGCGGCGAGAGATTCTGCGCGCTTTGTCGGGTCTGCAATTTCGAGTGCGCTCAAAAAGTCTAATTCGGGCACTTTCGCGTCTATGATTATGAATCGGTCGCCTGGCAGTTTCACAATAAGGTCCGGCTTCTTGTCGTCGGACTGTGCTTGCTCGGTAAAATCACAATGAGCACTCATGCCTGCCGCTTCCACCACGCGCCGCAAAGTCTCTTCGCCCCAGCGTCCGCGCGCTTGATTGGACTTGAGCACCGAGCGGAACTGCGCCGTCTCCGCCGCGAGCGACAAGCTGGATGCCGCAAGCGCTGTGAGTTGTTCCTTTACCTTGCCGAACGTGTCGGCTTGGGCCGTCTCGCTTTGTTGGAGGCGTTTTTGGTAATTATCCAACTGTTGTTTGAGCGGCTCAACCAATCCTTTGATAGCTTCCTGTCTTTGCGCGAGGTCGCCCTTGGCAGTTTCTTGAAACTTTCCGAATGATTGTTCTGCCAACCGCAAAAACTCCGGCGCGGTCTGTTTCAAAGCATCCGCACTTAAGGCCTTGAATGCCTCACGCAAATCCGCCAGGGCCTTTGACTGTGACTCTTTTGCTTCAGTGATCGTGCGCTCGTGCAAAGCGCGTTGTTCAGCCATAAGTTTTTCGCCACTTGCTTGGTTTGCTTGCGCGGTGGCAAGTGAAGTCTTGGTCTGTATGAGTTGTTCGTTGACTTGCTTCAACTCAGATTCGCGTTGGACGAGCCGTTGCCGTAAGTCGGACTCTAATCGCGATTCAGCAGGCGAAGTGTTTTGTTTCCCGCGCGCCATAAGTGCGCCGATGAGCCAGCCGAGGCCGCCACCGATGACGAATGCGAGCAGTAGTTGGAATCCAAGAGACATGAAATCAGTGGGCTTTCTCGAACAGTTTCTTCTCAAAATCGGCGACAGGTATTCTTTTTCGTTTTGTCACGAGTTTGTGGTCTCCGGCACAAAGATGTTTGGCCAACTTATCCGCGCCGCTGGCATATTTAGGATTCGCCTCGCCACCATTCTTGAGCGTGGGCCAGAACGGTGTGATTTGCTTTGCTCCGTCGGCTGCCGTTTCGACGGCGGCGTGAGCGGCAATCCATGCAAAAATTCCCCTTCTTATCGGCGAGGCAAAACCAGTTTTGTGCTTCTTTGAAAGGGCGGCGCCGAGCTCGTTTATTTTCGCCAACCGGTTTGTCGGGACTCGCCGCATCAACGCGTCCACCTCGCGCGGTGTTAGGACAACCATCTTGCCCGCACCCCAGCGCTGGGACATCTTGCCTATGACTTCCGAGACATTCTGCAAGCCTTTGTCGTCGTCGAGTTTTTCGCGCCAGAATTTATTCTTTTTCATCTGCTGTGGCTGCATTCGTAATGACGCAGCTGTAAAAAGTTAACCGCTCCCTCACGCGGGCAGCCACACGAATCAAAAGTGCGCCACGACTTCGATCTCGACGTTTGCGCCTTTGGGCAACGCCGCGACCTGGATGGTGGAACGCGCGGGATGATTCTCGGTGAAATACTTGGCGTAGATTTCGTTCATGCCGCCGAAGTCGGCCAGGTTTGTCATGAACACGGTCGACTTCACCACGTTGCCGAACGTGAGTTTTTGGTCGTCGAGGATCGCCTTCACGTTTTCAAGAACTCGCTCCGTTTGAGCTTTGATGTCGCCGGCGATGAGATTGCCGTCTGTGGGGCTTATGGGTATTTGTCCGGCGCAGAATAGCAGGTCGCCGACGCGCACGGCATGGTTGTAAGGTCCGACTGCCGTGGGTGATTTCGCAGGTTTGATGATCGTTTTAGTTGCCATAAATAATACCTAGAGATTCAACCGAAAGCCGGGGCACACGACAAGAAAATAGCTGATTTACGTGCGGGAGATAGCGTCTAATTCGTGCCGATTGAGGTGGGTTTGATATTTTTATTCACTGCGGACTAAAGGTTTGGTGCCGTTGGCCGATGAACTCCTTGTCTTAATTGACAGGTCGCAGGTCGCCACAAAGAACTTGCAGGGAGAACGGTGAATGCCCGAACCAAAATTCATCCACAGCAAGGACGCTGTGTTACAACAAATGCCCCTAACAAGGGGGCGACTCACGGAATAGAGTTATGATAATTAATACTAACATCGCGGCTCAGACAGGCGCCCGCCTGCTCGGAGAATCAACCAAGGCATTGAACAAATCTCTCGCTCGTTTGTCATCCGGTCTAAAGATCGTTTCCCCAGAAGATGACGCGGCAGGATTAGCGGTCTCTTCCCGTTTCGACGCGCAGATCAACAGGATTAATGCCATCACCAGCAACGTCAGCAACGCCATCTCGTTCAGCCAGACCCAGGACGGCTATCTCAAGAAGATCGCCAAAGCCCTGGATCGCATGAGCGAACTAGCAGTCATGGCGCAAGACGTGACCAAGGGGCCGGCAGACGTGGCTCTGTATCAAACCGAGTTTGCCGCGCAGGCGAACTTCATCAACGACATGGCCACGAAGCAATTCAATGGAGTTGGATTGTTGGACGGCACAGACCGCGATGTAACGGTGGATAGCGAAGGTGCGACCTTCACCATCACCGGCGTGGACGGCTCAGCTTACGACCTTTCGGCACAGAACCTTACAGCTGGTCCGGCTGCTGCGCAGGCGGCGGTCACGGCCATGATTGACGTGGTGGCCACGGATCGCGCCAATGTGGGTGCGAATATCTCGGTGCTCGGTTCGTACAACGACCAAAACGCGGTGTTACGTGACAACCTCACTGCTGCGAATAGCCGCATCAAAGATGTGGATGTGGCTGAGGAAAGCACAATGTTCGCGAAGTCTAACATCTTGGTTCAAGCTGGCACGGCAATGTTGGCTCAGGCCAACTCGGTGCCGCAATCCGTCCTTAAACTAATCAGCTAATCTCAAGGAGTGGTTCTCAGACACCCGCGCCGTGCCAACGCACGACGCGGGTTTGCGTTTTTTTGATGGGAAATGGCGCATGGTTTGATCTCTTGGAGCGTGTTTGAAAACTACAATGCTGTTCAATCGTCCTGGTCGACATTCTGGTCCTCACCCTCGAAAATAAACAAAATTCGAGGATGAGGACGAAAGCCTAAGCCGAGTTTTATATTATTGGCTTACTCTTAAACCCGACAGACCGAGATTAAGAACAGGTTTAAGATAAAAGCCGACTCCTGCTGCGCGAGAGATCTCGTCGCGCCCGAGTGAAGATCATCCTCACCTCAGAAGAGAACCCTTTATTCATGGGGTTAAATGCACCTTCTTAAAAGTAATTCAACAAAGACATTTGGTTAAGTTTATTCCAAACCTGCCGATACAGTTCGTGTCTAGTGACAGGCGGTTGGCAGCCACAAAGAGCCAACGAGGAGTACGGTGGAGGCCTTAGCCAAACTTCACCAACACGGCAGGGATGTCGTGCATCAACAAACATCTCCTAAACGAGATGAACTCAAGGAAAGAGTAAATAGTATGGTCATCAACACAAACATCGCAGCTCAGACAGGCGCCCGCCTGCTCGGTGAGTCCACCAGTGCATTGAACAAGTCGCTTGCACGCTTGTCCTCCGGTCTCAAGATCGTTTCTCCTGAAGACGACGCGGCTGGATTGGCGGTCTCTTCGCGTTTCGACGCGCAGATCAACCGTGTCAACGCAGTCAGCACCAACGTCAGCAACGCCATCTCGTTCAGCCAGACCCAGGACGGCTATCTCAAGAAGATCGCCAAAGCCCTGGATCGCATGAGCGAACTCTCGGTCATGGCACAGGACGTGACCAAGGGTGCGGCGGACATTGCGCTGTATCAAACTGAGTTTGCCGCACAGGCGAATTTCATCAACGACATGGCCACGAAGCAATTCAATGGAGTTGGATTGTTGGACGGCACAGACCGCGATGTAACAGTGGATAGCGAAGGTGCGACTTTCACCATCACCGGCGTGGACGGCTCGGCTTACGATCTAAGTGCTTCAGACGTCAGCACAGGTGCGGCTGCTGCGCAAACAGCCGTTGGCGCCATGATTGATGTGGTCGCCACCGACCGCGCCACAGTGGGTGCTAATATCTCGGTGTTAGGCGCATATAACGACCAATTGGCAGTTCTCCGCGACAACCTTACGGCCGCTAACAGCCGTATCAAGGACGTAGATGTGGCCGAAGAAAGCACTAAGTTTGCCCGTAACAACATCCTCGTTCAGGCAGGCACGGCGATGTTGGCCCAGGCAAATGCGACTCCGCAATCCGCTCTCCGCCTCCTCCAATAAGGGGCGTTGACCGGTTAGTCGCTACAAAGCCCGGACGGCGCCGCAAGGCGCCGTCCGGGCAACGTTTTTTAAAAACTGCTAAAGTCTTACCGAAACCTGCCGATATTGGCGATGTATGGACCTAGGTTTATCGGGGCTGGCATCCAATCTTGATTGGCGCACATTGGTGGATCAACTCTCCAATGCAGAGCGTGTTCCGCAGACCCGTCTACGTACGGATCAGTCCACTATCGCTCGTCAGAACGCTGCATACGCGGCGATACAAACCTCGTTGGAATCTCTTCAAACGCGTGTACAATCTCTAAATTCCACTGCGCTGTTTGATACGCGTAGCACGACGACATCGGACGAGAAAATGAGCAGCGCGACCGCTTCTGCCGGCGCGACTATTGCCTCATATGCCTTCAATGTGACTCGCCTTGCCACCGCTGCGAAACGAGTCGGAACGTCTGACGTGGGGAGTTCTCTCAATGCCACCAATGACGTGAGTGGGCTTCTGGTAAGCGCGGCGCCGTTCGCCACGACAGTCACAACCGGGACGTTCACCGTGAATGGTAAACAGATTACCATCGGCGCGAGCGATACGATGCAAACTGTTTTTGACAACATCCAAGCGGCAACTGGCAGCGAGGTGGCCGCGAGCTATGATTCCGTTGCGGATAGGATCACGCTATCTAGCGCGAACCCTATTGTTCTCGGCAGCGCGACTGACACGAGCAATTTTCTCCAAGCCGCAAAGCTCAATAACAACAGCTCTGGCACCGTCACGAGCACCACCCAGCTCGGCGTGGTAAAATTGTCTGGCGCGCTCAGTTCAGCGAATTTTACCACGCCCATAGCAGATGGCGGAACCGGCACGGGCGAATTTAAGATCAACGGCGTGTCTATCACTTTCACCATGGCAGACACGGTTACCGGAGTGTTGAAACGCATCAACGACTCTCCGGCGGGGGTCACGGCGAGTTACGACGCGGTGAACGATCGTTTTGTAATGGCAAACAAAGTCACCGGCGACATAGGTGTGGCACTAGAGGACGTGGCGGGAAATTTTCTTGAAGCATCGGGCCTGACCACAGGCACACTCGCGCGCGGTCAAAATCTTCTCTACACCGTGGACGGCGGCGGTCAGATGACGAGTCAGACTAACACCATCACGGAAACCAGTTCTGGCATCACAGGACTTTCTGTGACGGCTTTGGCGACCGGAGCGAGCACAATTACCGTAGCTTCAGACACGACCGTCATCAAAACGGCGATCAACGACTTCATCGCAGAATACAACAAGGTGCAGAGCATCATTGACGCACAAACAGCCAGCACCACGGATGCCAAAGGTAAGGTCACGGCCGGCATTCTTGCGAATGAAGGTGATGCGGACGACATCGGTACGCGGTTGCGCCGCGCGGTTACCGGCGAGGTTTCGGGTTTGGCGGCCACCCTCAATCAGTTGGAAGACCTTGGCATTTTGTCTAATGGCACCGACAATTCCGTCAAGCTCGACAAGGAAGCCAAGCTCGATAAAGCCCTCGCGGAAAATCTTACCACGGTCAGGAACATCTTTGCGGATAGCTCCAACGGCCTCGCTAAGAAACTCAATACTTATCTTGAGAGCATCATCGGCGACTCTGGTTCGCTCATCACCCGACAGGCCAACAATACCAAACAATCAGCAGCGATTGATGTGCAAATCGCAGACCTGGAACGCATCGTGTTGTCCAATCGCGATCGTATGCTCCAGAGTTTTGTGGCCATGGAAACAGCTCAGTCGAACGCGAATCAACAATTGAGCTTCTTAAAACAACGCTTTGGAACTAGTTCATCGTGATACTGAATCCTCCACCTAAAGCCATGAATCGCAATCGTCCTTCAATTAGCGGTTTCGCAACCCTTATTGCGTTATTATTGTTGTCATTGCTTGGGCTTTCTTCTGGTTGCAAGACAGCGAGCCTGAGTGATCCCGTGACGGGCGTAGGCTATCAACCACAAAACTACTACAGATCATTTGGAAATTTACCAGTCAACATCCGGCGAGTGGCGGTGTTGCCTACCACTTGCGACGATCAAAGCTCAGACGTGCAACACGGGCGGGATTTGCTCGAACCGGTCATTTCAGAGGAATTGGCTAAAACGAAGAAGTTCGAAGTCATCGTGGTGACGCCAGATCAATTGCGTGTCTGGACAGGGCGCACTTCTTGGCGAGCGGAAGAACCGTTGCCGCCAGATTTTCTCAAGGTACTCAAACGGGCGTTGGAATGTGACGCGGTCATGTTTGGTCGCGTCAGCCAATATCGGGCTTATCCGCCGTTAACCGTGGGATTCAGCTTCAAGCTGGCAGATGTTTATTCGGGCGATTTTATCTGGGCAGTGGATGAAGTGTTTGATTCCAGCGAGCCCAGCGTGGTGAACAGTGCGCGGCGGTATCAATTGATGCGAGAGCAGTTGCCGGCATCGCTGGCGGATTCGCGCAGTATCCTGACGTCACCCCGTAGCTTTGGCAGATATGCGGCTAACAGCGTGTTTCAGACGTTGCCCGCGAGATAATTAGAATTCGGGCTAAAGCCTTTCCTGATAGCGCCGATACACCTGCAGAGTCGTGTGAGAATTGCGACTAGTTGCCTGCCAGAAAGGCACGTTATGGAAGTAAATAATAATATTAACATAGACACAGCCCAGTGGGGAAAGGTCAATCAAGCCCGGCAGCGTTCCTCGCTGTCTGGATCGGACACGACGTCATTCTATCGCGTGGAAGCATTGGACCAAGCGATGAAGGCGACACCTGCAGTGCGTCCCGAAGCAGTGGAGAGTGCGAAGAAATTGATCGCCGAGAACCGTTATCCCGGGGATGAAACTATCCGAGGCATCGCGTCATTGCTCGCGCTTAAAATCGAGCTAACCAAAGAGTCCTGAACCGCACAAAGCATGAATCCAAAGAATCCTTGGCAGTCCTATCGTCAAGTCGCGACGCGCACTGCGTCGCCCGGTCAGCTAGTGCTGATGCTGTATGAGGGCGCGATACGATTTCTCGAACGCGCCGAGGCTGGATTCCGACTTGAAGACCCGGTTGAATTCAACACAACGATCAACGACAACATACTGCGCGCTCAAGACATCGTCCGCGAACTGGATTTTTCTTTGAACGTGGAAGCAGGCGGTGAACTCGCCGCGCAACTGCGGCGGCTCTACGACTATTTTGATCGCACGCTGTTACAGGCAAATCTGAGCAAGAACCCTGCAGGCATCATCGAAGTCAATAAGCGTATCACCGTACTGCGTGATGCGTGGGCAACAATGCTTGATCAGCAGGGCGACTCTGCCACCACGCAGACCCCGACCGCTGAATTGGCAGCTGCTTGACGCTGCCCGAGTGACGATTCTGCCATGATCGCAAAAAAAAGTTTGTTCGACGCTTATGAGTCCTGGGAACAATTAACCCAGGCTGAAGGCGGGGCAATCCAAAGTGGTAACTGGACGATCGTAGCCGAATGCCAGCAGGCCAAGCAAACCCTTCAAAAGCAGATCATTCACCTGACCGAATCCGCGCAGGCTGAATGTATCGAGACGGGGCTAGACTGCAAAAACTTCGATCGCGATCTCCGCCCCATTATCAACCATCTCATAGCGATGGAAACCCGGAACTCCGAACTCATCGCGCTCCGCCGCCAAGCCGCTGATATTGAGAAGCTCGACCTGGATCAGGCATCGCAAAACCTGCGCCGTGTTCACAAGTCTTACAGCCCGCCCACACCAGCCGTCTGGAATTCTTATTCGTAAGGGAGGTCACGCGCCATGTTTCCTCCCGAATTCAATCCAACGTCTGGAATGCACCGGATACTTGTCGTAGATGACGAGGAGATGGTGTTGAAAGGATTGCGCGACACGCTCGCTCGCGAGGGTTATAACGTCGTAACGTCATCCAATCCCTTTCTGGCGCTCGAAGAACTCAAGACGCAAAATTTTTCGGTCATCATTTCAGACCAGCACATGCCAGGAATGCTGGGGATGCAATTTCTCGCTCAGGCCCGCGACATCCAGTCCAACGCCTCGCGCATTCTCATTACTGCTGTGTTGAGTCTCGATACAGTGATTGATGCTATTAACAAAGGCGAAATCTATCGGTTCATCGTCAAGCCTTGGCTGCGCGAGGAGTTACTAGCCACTGTCAAGAACGCCGTCCAACGCTATGAACTCATAGACAACAATACGTTGTTGCAGAGCAAGTCGGTGATTTTGAACCGCGAACTCTCTGAATCAAACCGTTTGCTGGAGTTGCAGGTGGCGCGTATCGCAGAGCAGAACGAATGTCTAGGCCAGTTGAATAAAGCATTGGAGGAAAATCTACAACACTCCGTGCAGCTTTGTCTTCACGTTCTCCAGACGTTCAACCCCGGGCTCGGGAACAAAGCTCGGCGTGTTCATCAAGTTTGCACTGCCATCGCTGACACCTTGCATCTTCCAGCTGAGAAGCGGCAGATTCTCGAATTCAGCGCATGGCTTCACGATATCGGTCTCGTGGCCATCCATCGCGATCTCATCCACCGTTGGGACGAAAGTCCCGAAGGCCTCAAGCAGGAAGAGTTGGAAGCCCTCCAAAGTCATCCGGTCCGCGGCCAGAACCTGGTTAAATTCGGTAATCATCTCGAAGAAGTCGGCAGCGTCATCCGCGCGCATCACGAACATTTCGACGGTAAAGGTTTCCCGGATCAATTAAAGGGCGAAGAGATTCCATGGCTCGCACGTTTGCTTGCTGTGGCGGTCGGTTTTGCCGAATCAAACCTCGAAGAGCTCCGCGCCATCGAGAGTATCCGGCTTGGAGCTGGGAATAAATATGATCCCGAAGCCGTGCGCACGTTTCTTCGTGCAATCTCTAAAGTGTCCGTTTCCCGCAAGGAACGCGAAATCTTGATCTCAGAATTGCGCCCCGGAATGGTTCTGGCGAAAGGCATCTACACACCGAACGGCCTTCTCATCGTGCCTGAAGGTCAGCTGCTCAACGTGGACGCCATTGGCAAGATCGTGAACCATAACCGCACAAACCCCATAATCCAATCGCTGTTGGTCTATTGTTGATTGCGGTCAACCCACCGGAATTGAGACTTGCCATGCTTCCCGTGCGGACATAATTTTTCGGCAGTTAAACGACAAACTCAGATAACTTTTTATGGCTGATATCGCAAACACATACGCAGAGAACGTGGCGGGTAAATATTTCGTGGATAACCAATGCATCGACTGTGATCTCTGTCGAGAGACCGCGCCTGACAATTTCAAACGCAACGACGACGGTGGTTACTCCTTCCTCTACAAGCAGCCAGAGTCTGCCGAAGAAGAAGCCCGCTGCAAGGAAGCCAAGGAGGGTTGCCCTGTAGAAGCCATCGGCGACAACGGTTGATTGTTCGAGATTTCAAGAACCCCCGCGACTTACGAGTTGCGGGGGTTTTATTTCATACGGGTCAATTTTAGTGTCCTCCCACGCATACCTACGCGTGCATCAGGAACAGGTGTTCCACCACAACCCCACTATCCGCCGCCACGGTAATCGGCGTGGGCAAAACTTTCCTTGTCGTCTCAGAACCATCTTCATCGACGTGCAA
>WBXK01000017.1 GCA_008933055.1 Verrucomicrobiota bacterium
GGAAGAAGGTTGGCCTCGTGCCGAGCTATCGTCTCGTGGATACGTGCGCTGCTGAGTTCGAGGCTTACACGCCTTATTACTACTCAACATATGATCGTGGGGACGACGAGGTCAAAGGCAACATGGCCAAGAAGGTGATGATCCTCGGCGGCGGGCCGAATCGCATCGGGCAAGGGATCGAATTTGATTACTGCTGTGTTCACGCGGCGTTCGCGCTCAAAGAAGATGGATTTGAAACCATCATGGTGAACTCGAATCCCGAAACCGTCTCCACTGACTACGACACGAGCGATAAACTTTTCTTCGAGCCGCTCACGTTGGAAGACGTGCTGCACATTTACGAACGGGAGAAATGCTGGGGCGCCATCGCGCAATTCGGCGGACAGACGCCGCTCAATCTCGCGCTGGGTTTGCAGAAGAACGGTGTGAACATCATCGGCACCTCGCCGCAGAGCATCGAGATCGCCGAAGATCGAAAGTTGTTCGCGGCCATGTTGAACAAACTCGACATCCCCCAACCGCCGAACGGTCTTGCCACGAACGAAGCTGAAGCGCTCGAAGCTTCTAAAAAAATCGGTTATCCCGTGCTGGTGCGTCCAAGTTTCGTGTTGGGTGGCCGCGCGATGCAGATCGTTTATTCCGATGCGGAGCTTTCCCACTACATGAGATTCGCGGTCGAAGCATCGCCCGAACGCCCTGTGTTGGTGGACAAATTCCTCGAAGACGCCACGGAGGTGGACGTGGATTGCATCACGGACGTTGGGCAGTTCAAGAATCCAGCGGACGGAACGATCGTTATAGGCGGAATGTTGGAGCATATCGAGTTCGCGGGTGTTCACTCCGGTGACGCCGCGATGGTGTTGCCGCCCCATACACTCTCGCAAAAGAATATCCAGACCATCCGTGACTACACCCACGCCATGGCGCGCGAGTTGAAAGTGATCGGGTTGATGAACGTGCAATACGCGATCAAGGGCGAGACGGTTTATGTGCTCGAAGTGAACCCGCGCGCGTCACGCACGGTGCCGTTTGTTTCCAAAGCCATAGGCAAACCGTTGGCAAAACTCGCCGCGAAAGTCATGGCTGGAAAAACGTTGAAGCAGCTCGGCTTCACGGAAGAAATCTGGACGAAGTATTGGGCGGTGAAGGAATCCGTATTTCCGTTCAATAAATTTTTTGGACAAGACATTTTGTTATCGCCCGAGATGCGTTCTACAGGCGAAGTCATGGGGCTGGACGCTGATCTGGGCATCGCTTACGCGAAGTCGCAGATGGCGGCTAACGCGCCGTTGCCGATGAGTGGTAAACTGTTCATCAGTGTGAGCGATGCGCACAAGACTGAAGTCGTAAAGATGGCGAAAGAATACGTGGCGCTCGGATTTGAATTGATCGCTACGAGCGGCACGGCAGCGGTTCTCGAAAAAGCCGGGCTGAAAGTGGAGAAGATTTTCAAAGTATCGGAAGGTCGCCCGAACGCGGTTGATCTGCTCAAGAACAAACAGATTCAGCTCGTCATTAACACGCCAGCGGGACAGTTGCCGCGCGAAGACGAGGTGAAGATCCGCACGACGGCGGTCTATACCAACACGCCGATCATGACCACGCTCAGCGGGGCGAAGGCCGCCGCCTTGGGGATCGCCGCTTTGAAGAAGAGCGGTTACGCAGTCAAGACGGTGCAGGAATACCATTGAGCCAATCAGAACTCCGTCTGAATTCGGTTAGGCACGCCGGGTGATTCGGACATTGAACCTTTCTGATTTTTCAGCACACTGACGTCATGGGCAAAACTAAAATTCCAGCTACTGGCGAAGGTTATCTCGGCGAGACAATGATTCACAGGCTCACCCGCGCTGTTGGCGTGGTGGAAAGCGTGATCGAAGCCAAGGCTGGTTGGCCGCCGCAAGTCGTGCTGAAACTCAAGGACGGTTCAATGAAGAAGGGCAAGCTCAGCGACTTCCGGGAGTTGAGCGCGTCCGAACGGGAAAAAAATTCCGTTGCGTGACCGCCTGGTTGCATCTCCAACATTTATGAATTTGAACGACGCACAACAAAAGACCGTCGCGGAATGGGTGGCGGGTGGAATGAAACTCGCCGAAGTGCAGACGCGCATCGCATCGGAATTCGGTCTGCAACTCACCTACATGGAGGTTCGCTTCTTGGTAGATGATCTCAAGTTGCGTCTGAAAGATCCGGAGACCCCCAAGCCCGTCGCACTGCCCGCCACCGACGCCCCAGTCGCGCCAGTTGCTGTTCCTGAAACACCCGCATCACTTGCAGATGCAGCCGGACAAGTCGCCTTGTCTGTGGACAAGATCGCACGTCCCGGGACGATGGTCAGCGGCAGCGTCACATTCAGCGATGGAGCGAATGCGGATTGGTACCTTGATCAAACGGGGCGACTTGGCGTCGTTCCCAAAGTGCAGGGCTACAAACCAACGCAGGAAGACGTACTACAATTTCAAGCTGCTCTCGAACGTGAGATGTCGAAGATGGGTTTCTGAGAGTAGCCTTGAAAAACTAAATCCCCAGTCGGTGGCGCATCCACTGAGGAACCGATTCAGAAGAGCGAAGTTGCCGACAGGGGATTTGTTGTTCGTGGTTTGCCGGCACCTCAACGTGAGTCGGGGAGGCGGACCACAATGCCATCCGCAAGGGATGACCAAATTATTGTCAATATAGGGTGCTAGCTGGGGTTTTCGAGTTCGAACGATTGTCCGTCCGTGCATTCAGGTCCGAAATGGAAGCCTGATTCATCTTCATAACCGAGCGGTGCTTGGTTGGCGGCGAGGAGTTCGGTGAACAATCCCGCAGACGCGAGCGCGGTGAGAACAAAAAGCGTTGTCATCATGCGGCACAAGTAAGCAGTCCGTATGCCGCAGCCTCACGACTGCAAAACTCGAAGGGCAAGAAAGCTTTGTGTCTTGTTTTGGTCCAAAACGGGACACCCAAGATCCCCCGTCTTGGATCATTGCGGCCCGCTTCCATGGTTGCTAAGCCGCCCGCACAATCTACAATTCCCCCCACCGGCCCACCCAGTTCGCCGGCCCAAATGTCCGAATACCAAGTCAAGTTCGAGGTCTTTGAAGGCCCGCTGGATTTGCTCCTCTATCTGATTAAGAAAGAGGAGGTGGACATCTATTCAGTTAACCTTACCAAGCTCGCCTCGCAGTTCATCGAATACATCGAGATGATGCGCGAGTTCGATCTCGAGATCGCAGGCGAATTCCTCGTGATGGCCTCGACGCTCATGTACATCAAAAGTCGCGAGTTGCTGCCCGTGGAACAACAAGCGCAGGTCGAGGACGAGGAGGTCGGTGAGGATCCGCGTTGGGAACTCATACGCCAGCTCGTAGAATACAAAAAATTCAAGGATGCCGCCGCGCAACTCCAGACGCTTGAAGCCCGCCAGGAAAGCGTTTTCCCCAGGCTGCCAATCAAGATGCAGTTCGAGGAGGAAAAGCCCACCAAGCAGGATATCTCCGTGTTCGACCTGCTAAACGCCGTCAATGCCGTCCTCAAGCGGTTCGAGAAGCGCGATAACCCGCGAGAAATTTTTGAGGATAAATGGACCGTCAGCGATAAGATCGAAATGATTGTGCGCGTCATGGAAAAGGGCGCGGCGATCCGCTTCTCGGAATTGTTTGAGAACGCTATGAGCCGCAGTGAAGTCGTCTGCACATTCCTCGCGTTGCTCGAATTGATCCGCCTCAAGCAACTCGTCTGCGGCCAGTCATCTGACTTCGGTGAGATTGAAATCAGCAAGCGGGACGCAGTCGTTCCGGTGGGCACAACGCCTGATGCGACCTCAGCCAAGCCCACAGAAGTGACAACACCCGGAGACGTTGAATCCCCCACCTCGTAAATTTCCGCTATGGAACTGAAGTTCATTCTCGAATCGCTCCTATTCTCTGCGCAAAAGCCGCTGAGCCCGCCTGAGCTGCGCGACATCTTCGCCAACGCTGCTGCGGTTGAGGATGCCGACGCCACGGTCAAAGGACTCAAGAAGACCAAGGACGCTGACATCATCGCCGCGCTCGAAGAAATCGCCAACGAACACGAAGCCGCTGCTCGTAGCTATCGCCTTGTGTGCGTGGCGGGCTCGTGGCAGTTCGTGACGCAGCCGGAATTCGCGCCGTGGCTCAAGGCTCTCGTCGGCGTGAAGGCGCGTCCGTCGCGCCTATCGCAACCCGCGCTGGAAACGCTCGCCATCATTGCGTATCGCCAGCCGATGACGCGCGCGGAGATCGAGCAGATTCGCGGCGTGAGCGTGGACGGCACGATGCAGACTTTGTTGGAACGCGGCCTCGTCGAACAGAGCGGTCGCGCGGAAGTCATCGGTCGCCCCGCTCTTTACACGACTACCACGGCCTTTCTCGAATATCTTGGCCTCAAGAGATTAGAAGATTTGCCCGCCGCCGATGAGTTGCGTCGCATCCCTATTGAGAAACCAGAAGCTCCGCTCACGGCTGATCCCGGCTTGGCAACCGCTGCCCCTGCAGAATTGAAGTTGGAAGAGGCAAATGAGAAGCCTGCGGAAGCCGCGCCTGCCGAAGAAACAGCACAGTGATTATCGCGGAGGATTCTGAGACGCATCTCCATTCTTCCTTGAGTAATAGCTAGGCCAACCCCCCATGCAAACAACAGTATTGTTTTCAGATGGCGATGAGCATGTGAATCATGAGGTGCAGTTCGAGAGAAGCGCTTTTGAAATTGGACGCGCGCTATTGCACGAGGCTCTGTTTGGAACGGGAGAGCTTGAGTTATACCCGCTAGTCGTGGATGAGGGGGCTCTTGTTGTTAATGGAGCGCGCTTGGTAGAACACAGAGCTCGTTTTTTTGCTCACTTTCCCCAAGAGGGGCTGGTTGCAATCGCCAACCTGGCGTGAGTGTCGCGACTGCTACAAAGCTAAGATGAAACCCCTCGCTGACTGCAAACTATACGCCTTCGTGGACACGGCCTATCTGAATGGCCGCGCGCCGGAATTTGTGGCGCAACAACTTTGCGATGGCGGCGCAGATTTGATTCAACTGCGTGCCAAGAACTCTTCTCCGGCGGAAACGCAGCGCATGGCTGAGGCGATCGCTCCCGTGCTGCGCAAAGCCAACATAGGCCTTGTCATCAATGACCATATCGACATCGCGCGCGCCGTCGGCGCGGACATATGCCATCTCGGGCAGGAAGATTTCTTTGATGCCGGCCATACGCACATTTCCCAACTCACATCGGCCAACTCCCGACTCCGCATCGGCCTGTCAACTCACGCCTCAGCACAGGCCGAGCGCGCCATTGCAGCCAGCGCAGATTACATTGCCATCGGGCCGATCTACGCCACCGGCACCAAACCGACGGCCAAGCCGGTGACGCTCGAATATGTCCGCTGGGCAGCAGCTCACGTGAAAGTGCCATGGTTTGCCATCGGCGGGATCAATTTGCAGACAATTGATGCAGTGCTGGAAGCCGGGGCAAAACGGATCTGCGTCGTCTCAGCGATTCTCAACGCGCCAGACGTAGCCAAGGCATGCGCTGAATTTCGGAAGCGACTTGGTTGAAACAGCATCCAACTAAAAAACCGGGGAACAGTCATTCGGATGACCATTCCCCGGAGTTGAAGCTTGCTGCGTGTTCAGCGGCAACGCAGATCAGAACTTATATCCCGTGCCTGCGATGAGGCGGAAATCGTTCTGCTTGCGATCCTGCACGGGTTCGCTGTCGTGATTGACCTGGGCCACGACTCGCATGTCCCACTGCTTGGTGACTGCGGAGCTGATGCCTATTTCGGCAGCGATGATGTACTTCTCAACCCAACGATCCACTTGCGGGATGTACTCCGCCGTTTGCCAGACCTTCGCTGTGTCGGAGAGTTTGTGTTCAAACTTCTCACCGAAGCGAGCTGCGGCGTAAGTGTCTACAGAATTATCGATAAACTTCTCAGTGACGATCGAAGGACCGGCCTCGACTGAAAGCGAGGTTTTCTCTTCTTTGATCAAGTAGTAACCCGCGAGCGGTGATACACGTAAGCGGTACGAGAGCTTCGAGATTCCGTCATGATTGCCGTCCGCGCGAATACCGCCGTAACCCCGTTCGCTCAGGAGATGATTCCATTGGCCGAACGCCTGCACGAAGTCGGTGTTGCGCACACCCTGACTCTTGCCGTATCCCCCGGAGATGCCAAGGAGTGCTTCGTCCGAATCCCACTTGCGCTTGCTATCGAGGCCGAGTGTGGTGAGAACAGTGTCGCTGTTGCCGCGAGTGAGTGACAGACCTGCTGCGGCAGTGGTTTCCCACTTCGCGGCGGGGGCTGCAACGGGTGCTGCGGTTTGTGATGAAGCAACCGTGCAGCCGACAAACAATGCTGCTGCGGTGCTCCCCAGTGATTTAATGAACAATTTCATTCCGTGAACTTTTGTTTTTTTGGTTTGTTACCGTTTGGTAAGTGTGGTTTTTAATGAATCACGGAGCCGAAATCAAGGTTCCTTCTCGGAGTTTTCCCTAGACGATCTGCCAGTTCATTAAGTCGTGAAATGAAGCGCTTGCTTCAAGTGCTGATTGTTTGTTTGATCCACCCAGAACAAACGAAATCACCGCCATGGAAAAATATTTTCACCGGCGCATCCTAGGATTTTCGTGTCACGCTCTGTCGCTTGGATTTGCTGTAACCTTGGCTAGCAACTCCTTTGCCGGGCCTGCGGACGATGTCTACCTGCTAGGGCCGGATTCTGTGCCGCACGCTGGGGTGACAAAGGGCAATGTCATCGGCCCGCTAACGCGGCCAAGCGATGTCTTCACCCACACGACGCGGCATTATTGGGTTTATGTGCCCGCACAATACTACTCCACAAATGCCGCATGTCTGATGGTGTTTCAGGATGGTCAGGCGTTTGTAGGGCCAGGCGGCGATTATCGCGTGCCGTTCGTGTTCGACAATTTAATCTATCGCCGCGAGATGCCTGTGACGCTCGCGGTCTTCATCAATCCCGGCCGCTTGCCGACTTCTAGTGTCGCCGACTGTGGTGGCAGTAGCTGGATTATTTAGTCTGTTCGGGAATGGCAAATTGGCGCTGCTGCTTCACGCGGATGGCCTCGGCGCGGATGGCGAACACGGCTATGATCACCGCTACAATCACCGCCGCAGCGATGAACCATGGCCAGACATATCGCGGTTTGGTTTCGGATGGGTGATTGGTGGCTTTCATAGTTAGAGCTGCACAGATTATTTGCGCCGGGCAAAGAAAGCACAATCGCAGAATGATTGTTTCAATTTCATCTCGAATTCCCCTCCGTCATGAAGCGCGTGATTAAAATCATTCGTCAGCCACGTCTTTGCCTTTGCATCGTCGCTCAGGTAGGCGTCCTAGAGCGCCTTGGAGCGTTGTTGGATTAAGCGCTGAAGCTTTTCGTCACTTGGCTCTCCTCGTTTGTTTCTTCCAGAAAAAATCATATGATCGCCCTGTTTGAATGTTATGAGGAATTGATCCGAGTTTTGAAGTGATCAAGCGGCAGCTGCCGCGCTTCTGCGGTGGTGTGGCCGATGGGGCTGGATTCTTTAGTGCCCGTCATGTGCTGGTAGGCGATTTTCAAGCGGGCAAAAACATCGTCGAGCCGAGGCTTCCAGATTGATGACTCGCTATTGAGCCGTTCAAGTTCGTCGTTGGTGAAGTAGGCATCGCGTGGACGATTGATGACGCTCTAGGAATCGGTGGCTGGCTGCTGCATCGCGCGTTTCCGTTTGGCGGCGTGCCAGACAGCGCGCTAAGTTTCGATGGAGTTGGTCTGCGCAATCACTTGGCTGCAAAATGTGACCAGCAGAATGATTTACTGAAGAAATTGTTTTATCGCCCAGATAGGCGGATAGTGGAGTTGAGATGTTACGGCAGATCGTTTCATACAGGCCGGCCAGATTTTGAGCATGCGCACATCCGCGATTGTCAAAGCGGTGAAGTTCACGAACAATCCTTGGACATTTGATGAAACTTGCGTCTGCAAAATTCCTCAGTTCATTCCTCATCGCTCTGGCCGTCGTGCTGGCGGTGGTCGGCGTGCTTCGAATCAGCCAAAAGCAGATCATGCATCGCGCCACGGCCACAGTTCATGTCTTGTCAGGGATCGAAGCTGGATCGCCCGTCGGGACTGAAGTGGAAGCCGTCTTGCAAACTGAGGCGGACATGATCCGCTCGGAATTCATCCTCAAGTCAGTCATCGAAAAACTTGATCTGAACACTGTGTGGGGCAAGCGTTACAAAGAGGGTCAGAAGCTCAAGACGACGGAGTCTTGCGAGATCGCGAAGAAAGGTCTCAACGTCACGGCAGTGCCAAACTCGGCCCTCATTCAGATTGAGTTCACGCGGGAAGGTGCGGATGAAGCGGTGAAGCTCGCCAACGCAGTTGCTCAAGTCTACTGCGATTATCGTGTGGATCGGCGGCGACGTATCGCTGAAACTACGGCGAACAACCTCATTGAAATCTGCAGAGAGCCGTTGGAGAGGGTCAAGGCTGCGGGGATGAAACTTGAAGCTGCTCAGGCTGCGCTCGCAGTCGACATCCGCGCCAATCCACCGCAGGTGCGTACGGGCGAAAACAAAACGCTTCACGCCGCGCAGTCACGCCGTAATCAAGCCAACATCGAGGTCATGTCGCGTTTAAGGCAGTTGGAAACTGCCAAGAAAGCTGCGAAGCCTGACACAAACCTGCTCGTGCGCCTCACGGCTGATTTGACTCGGTTTCAAGGTGAACTTGCCGCTGCCGAAAACGATGTGAGCGCCGAATCGCGGCGAGTGGAAGCGTTGAAAGGATATTGGTTCGCGCGAGAAAATGTAGAGAGCGCAGAAAGGGTTTTTGCCCCGTTTAAAAAAGCTGTGGACGAAGCGAAGGCCGCTAACTCTGCTTCCGGCAAACCTCCAGCGACCATCGAGACCTGCGCTGAACGGACGGCTGCGGTTGAATCCCACGATGCGTCGCGTGGTTCAGTTTATTTTGGGATCGCCACCATGCTGTTGCTCGTGGGCATCGGACAGTTGTTGGCCAGTCGCTCCCGGATCCGTAATGACAATAAAAAGTTGGCTTGAGTGAAGACCGAGATTCTTTCCACACACACACAGGAGTTGTTTGCCCACGCAGTCTATCGTGCTGTTGAGCTGCTCACGGCGGGCGAGGTGGTGGCTTTGCCCACAGAAACGGTCTATGGCCTCGCGGCGAACGCACTCGACACCGAAGCAGTCGCTAAGATTTATTCTATCAAAGGTCGTCCCTCTCACAACCCCATCATCGTTCACGTCTCCGATCTGCCGATGGCGAAACGCTGCGTCGCCGCATGGCCCACGAGTGCTGAGAAGTTGGCGAATAGTTTCTGGCCGGGGCCGCTCACGATGGTGTTGCCGCGAGCGAAAAGCATCCCTGACATCGTCACTGCTGGAGGCGAGACGGTGGGTGTCCGCTTGCCGTCACATCCATTCATTCAAGCAGTGATTCGCGAGTGCGGTTTTCCGCTGGCGGCGCCGAGCGCAAATCTTTCCAATGCGATTTCACCCACGAGCGCCGAGCACGTCAGTAAACAACTCTCCGGAAAAATCCGACTCATCGTGGATGGGGGTTCATCACAAGTCGGCATCGAGAGTGCGGTGATTGATCTTTCGACACAAGGCCACCGCGTGCTCAGGCCGGGAATGATTCACGCGGAATCGATTGCGGCCGTCATCGGTCAAGGCGTGCTGAACGAAAGTGCAGGAGACAAATCTGGAACACTCCGAAGCCCTGGCATGTTGAGGAAGCATTATTCGCCGAAAGCAAAACTGCTGATTCTAGAATGGAAGAGCGACGCCGAATTAAAGTCGCGCATGATGCACCACTCATCACGCGCCCATATTATAGCCCACACATCCATTCCCTCCACTGGCGGCTTCGGTGGAGTCAGCGTGATGCCACGCGATGTGGCTGCGTTTGCGCGTGCCATATACGCAGAGCTGCACCGTTGTGATGAAGCAGGAGCGGAAGTCATCATTGTGGAGGCATTGCCGAACCAGCCCGAGTGGCGGGGCGTCGCGGACCGACTTGGGCGCGCAGCGGCAGAGTGACGAAAATAATTTTGTATTCTGAATAGATAGGAGAACATAGGGGGTGAAGGTTATTTGGTGCGGAGCGCACGGAGTGAAGATGAAGCCTACTAAGGATTTCAGATGGAGACTTCAATCATTCACAACCCTCTGAATCCCAAGTGGTCCGGCATGCTGTGAATATCGCGCTTTCTAGCCCGTCACAACCAGTGACGATCAATGAAGTGTAGATAACCATTCTTTACTTATGAAAACTAGGTTTGCGCACAAAGTTCTTGCCGCTTTCGGCCTGGCTGTGTTGCCACTCATCAACGGATGCACCCAGCAGAGCGCAGGCAACTCTCCCGCTTACGTCACCACCAGCAGCGTCGCGCCGCCTATCGTGCATGTTGCGCCTGCTGGGACAACGCTTCCGAGCCATCCTGCGCCTGTCGTTCCTGAAATCTCCAATCAAGTTGCTCAAGCGACTGGTGAATCTGTCGCCGCAGCGCCAGTTGTTCTTCCTGAAAAACTCCGCATCTCGCAACCGCTGAGCGAAGTCATCCGACTCGCCCAATCCGGCGTGGATGAAGGCGTGATCCTCACTTACATCACGAACTCGGCGGCGATGTTTACATTAGGGGCGGAGGAAATCGTCTATCTCAACGACCTGGGCGTCAACAGCATCATCATCACGGCGCTGATGCAGCGCGATCAGGGTTTGAAAAAAGCCGCCGCCGCCGCGCCGCCCATCGCCGTTGCGCCGACTTATGTGAACCCGCCGCAACCCGTCGTTGTGCAGGAATCGCAACCAACTTACGTCACGGAGAATTATTTCCATGACTCGCTCTCGCCTTATGGAACATGGATCGAAGTCGAAGGCTATGGACGTTGCTGGCGTCCCACGGTGGCGATCACCGGTCCGATGTGGCGGCCGTACGTCGATCGCGGACACTGGGTTCACACAGACGCTGGATGGTATTGGATGTCCGATTATTCGTGGGGATCTGTAGCATTCCACTATGGACGCTGGTTCAGTCACCCGCGCATGGGTTGGTGCTGGTGGCCGGACAACGTCTGGGCCCCGTCTTGGGTCTCGTGGCGTTATGACAATGACCATTGTGGCTGGGCACCATTGCCGCCGCTGAGTTACTACCGTGCGGGTTCGGGTTTCTACTACCGCGATCGCAATGTCGGTTTCAGTTTCGATTTTGGAATCGGAGTGGACGCGTTCACGTTCGTTCAATGGGGACGATTCTGCGATCCTCGTCCCTATCAATATTGCCTCCCGCGCAACCGTGTGAATACGGTTTATAACCAAACGACGATCATCAACAACTACGGTGATGGAAACAACAACACGGTCATCAATCGCGGTATCTCTACCGATCGCGTCCGTGAACATTCGCGAGGGGAAATCCGCACCGTCAGCATCCGTGACGAACGCCCACGCAAAGGCGAAGTCCGCAGCGAACGACTCGAAAGCGGCGGGCGCACGCTCGTCGTGCCGCGTCCGATTTTGCGCCCGTTGTCGCCGCTTCCGGGCGTGGGCAGGATCGGTTCGCCATTGGAAAAGAGTGATGCGCGTGTTTATTCAATAACACCCGCTGCGGCAACACCACCGGCTGTTCAACTCACGCCCACAGGCACGCGTGAGAATCGCCCCGAAAGCAAGTCGGGTCACGAGCGCACGGTGACAGCCCCCGCCGCGATTAAGCCGCCCGTTGTCGCCGCGCCTCAAGTGAATAACAACTACTCAGGTCGAAGCGAACGTGAGTCCAAAGTGGAAAAAAAATCCTCCGAGCGCAACCAATCCATCCAGGTCGTTGCACCCGCCACTCCCGCGCGCATCACCACTCCGATCTTCTCCAAACCGATTGTCGTCGAAACCGCACCTCACGCGCCCTCGCGCCCGGTGGTCACCCCGTCGCAAAATTCCACAACTGTCATCGGAGATGGCCGCAATCGCTCTGCCAATCGCGATTACTCCGTGTGGAACACGCCAAAGGTTCAGCCCGCCCCCACGACACAGCCCGCACCCACCGCGAGTGCGCCGGAATACAACAACCGCAGTTC
This sequence comes from Verrucomicrobiota bacterium, assembly GCA_008933055.1. GTDB lineage: Bacteria > Verrucomicrobiota > Verrucomicrobiia > Limisphaerales > JADLHS01 > JADLHS01. The sequence continues at coordinate 12,103 of WBXK01000017.1, forward strand.
GTCGCGCAACCAGAGCGTGCGCGAAAGTGCGCCGCAGGTTGAGGCTGTTCAGGGGATTCAGCCATCGCGCCCGGCGGCGGCGGACTACCGTCCGCAAAACAATTCTCGGATCGAGCAACGGCTCGAGCGCGAGAGCCGCGCCATCTCTGTCGAGCGTGAATCCCGCAGTCGTTCCGAGGGGCGGAGTGTCGCACCAGCGATCTCAACCCCCTCGCCTCTAAAGTCACCCGCAGCACCAGCCTTCACACCGACACCGACTCCGGTAGCGCGTCCATCCTCTCCTGCCTTCACACCGCCGCCTGCGCCGCGCGTGGAATCGCAACCCGCGCCCTCTCGTTCTGAACCGTCGCGCTCGGAGACTCGTTCGGAAGCTCGCGGTGAATCTAGGTCCGACTCAAATCGTCCTAAGCGTGACCGCTAAGTGTGTGCTAACATCAGCAGGCCATGAAATTAAAGTTGTTCACTTGGGTAGTCTCATCACTGTTATTGCAGGGAATCTCGCCAACATTTGCCGTCACTACGAATGTTTATTCCACCCAATTTGAAGCTGCGCAGGGCTACAACATCAACCTGGACTTGATCGGGCAGGCTGGTTGGTTCGGGTCGGGAACTGGCGGCAACGGACTTCTCTCCAACGCCATTCCCGGACAGGGACAATCCGCCTACATCGGTTTCGAAGCGCCGAATCCAACCGATGACAGCTTGGTGGTCTGGAAGCCGATTGATTTCAACGCCGTCGCCGCAGCTTATCCCGCTGTGACGTTTTCGACGCAGATGCAGATCCAGGACTCTGCCAACGGGCGTTACGACATCTTCCGGTGGAGCATCTACAACACGCAGGGTAACCGCCTCTTCTCGCTGGATTTCGATAACGACTTTCTGGACATCGGGTATCTTCTCGATGGCACGAACCAGGTTGTTTTCACCACGAACAAATTCGTTAACGCCACCACCTACACGCTGACCGTCACGATGAATTTCTCATCCAACCGCTGGAGTGCTTCATTGAACAATGTCGTCTTTGCTACCAATCAATTCATCACGACCGCAAATGCGCCACTTAATCTAGGCGATGTGGACGCCGTCTGGCTAGTGAATCAAATCAGCGGCACAAATGCGCCCGGCAATAATTACATGGTCTTCGATAACTATACGATCACCGCTTATATGCCGCCTGCACAGGTGCAACTTATGGGGCGCACCGGAGAAGGTTGGTCGCTCTTGCGCGTCAACGGTCAGAGCAATTCGCGCTGGTCGCTGGATGCCACGACTAATCTGGCGAATTGGACCGCGATCAAAACCAATGTGATCTCGGGGACGTTCTACGATCATGTGGATACCACTTCGGCTGGACTGCCGCGCCGTTACTATCGCGCCCGCCTTGTGCCGTGATGTGGGAGGAGTTATTTATTTTCCCTATGGGGTGAGTTAAGGATTCTCGCAACACTCCTTCTCGACATTTCAAATCACAATTCAGAAGGCTTGGTGCTTGGAAGTGTGCACTTCAACCATGTAGAGTCACACAGGAATCAGCGTGAACTCCGCACGTCGCCTCAGCAGAGGACGTTGTCCCCGGAAACGGCTTTGATTTCCAGACAAGCCAGATCAGATCGTGAAAACAATTGAAGTCAGTGAAAGTCCTTCTGCCACCGAAGCCAGCGCAGAGAGCGGACGCGCGTGGAAGTTTGTGCGCGCCTTTGTACGCGAGCCGCTCAAGGTCGGCGCCATCTGGCCCAGCTCTGAAACTCTGTCGCGCGCGGTGGTGAGCGCGTGCAACTTTGAGCCACGGGACACGGTGGTGGAGCTTGGCCCCGGCACGGGAAATTTCACTCAGTTGCTTTTGGAAAGGCTGGACAGAAGCGGGAGATTGGTGGCGTTGGAGTTGAGCGCGACCAATGTGGATGTGTTGCGCCACCGGTTTCCGCAGGGGGAAATCCATTTCGACTCCGCAGAGCATCTCTCAAAACATGTCGCGCCGCAGTCTGCACGTTGTGTCGTGAGCGGGCTGGCTTGGGGCAACATGATGCCCTCGATGCAGGATCGCATCATGAGGGCGATCACGACTTCGCTCTCACCCGGCGGGCAATTCGTGGCGTTCGCCTACAGTCACGCTCGCTACTATCCGACGACACTGCGATTTCGGAAGTTGATGTTCAAGGAGTTTGCCCGCGTGGAAACCACGCCGATCATCTGGCGCAATCTCCCCCCGGCCTACGTCTATCGTTGCCTGCGGGATTGAGTCATCACAAACAAAACGCCCCGGCCTTCTCGCGAAAGCCGGGGCGCGTCTGTTGGAATGCAGAATTACTTCGTAGGCTCGGGTTTCGTTTTCTTCGCGAGTCGCCACTCAAAGGTGATTTTCAAGTCATCGCCCACGCTCAGGGCGTCAACTCCAAGCAACGTGATGACGGGCGGCTTCATCTTGTAATGCGTCATCTTGATCGGCGCGCTACCGATGACGACGATATTTGTGCCCTTCTTCTCGATAGTCACTGGCATCGTGTTGGTGACAGTGTTGCCGATGATGGTCAACGCGCCGGTGGCCTCGAATTCCAGTTTGCCAGTCGCACCCGCCTTGGATTTTGGCTTCAACTCGATGAGTCGATATTCAATCTTAGTGAATTTGGTTGCGTCCATCGAGACTTGCATCTTGTCGTCCATCGCAGACTTGCCACTCTTGAATGAGCGCACAGGGATCGAGACAGTTGTCTTCGGTTTTGCAGCAGCCGCATCGGTCAACGCTGACTCAGGAAACTTTTCGTCGGCTTCGATGAAGCCACTGATGATCTTGCTGTCCATCGTCCAGTCATGAACCGTGGACGTGCCGGCGATGGTGCATTTGTTGCCATTGGGCACGGCTTCATAGCGAACTGAGCCTTCAGCGAAGGCTGCTGCTGTGACCAGTGAGGCCAGCGATAATGCCGCGAGCGTTCTAACTGTCTTGAGTCGGTTGAGAAATGATGTTTTCGGTTTCATAGAGTGTTTTCGTTCTTGCTTGGACGGCGCATTCCCACGCCAATTCAAATCTTTCTTGGTGTATCTGAGATGCGTTTACCGGTTGTCCAGGTCCTGTGGTCGCGCGGCCTCGCACCTGGACACATGATTCTGTTTTTGGGGATAGTTTCAATCCTGAATCGCAGCATACGTCTGAATCTGTATGTTTTTTTCTGTTTTCCAGAACCCATTTCCAGCACAACTAAGCCATGTCTGTGCCCGCACAACTGATTGAATTGAGAAATGTCACCAAATCTTATGGTAGCGTGTGCGTTCTTGCTGAGGTCTCGCTTATTGTTGATAAGGGCGAATCTCTTGCGATTGTTGGACCGAGCGGCTCAGGCAAAAGCACCTTGCTCCAAATCATCGGCACGCTGGATCGCGTCACAAGCGGCGAAGTCTTGCTCGACGGAAAAAATCTAGCCGCGCTCAACGACTTGCAACTTGCCCAAGTCCGCAACCGGCAACTCGGCTTCGTCTTTCAATCTCATTACCTGCTGCCGCAATGCACTGTGTTGGAAAACGTCCTCGTGCCGACGCTGGCCCGCCAGAGGGCACAGGGCAGAGGGCAGAAGGTAGAAACGAGTGAATCCCGCGCTATGCGCTTACTTAAACGCGTCGGCCTTGGGGAACGCCTACACCATCGCCCTGGCCAACTCAGTGGCGGCGAACGTCAACGCGCTGCTGTCGTCCGCGCACTCATCAATCGTCCGCAACTCCTGCTCGCCGATGAACCTTCCGGCGCTCTCGACCACGCCTCCGCGACTTCGCTCGGTCAATTGCTCGTCGAGTTGAACAAGGAGGAAGGCGTGACCTTGATCGTCGTGACCCACGCGATGGATTTGGCTACGCGCATGGGACGAGTGGTGCGGATTGAAGATGGAAAGTTGATGGAGTCTGGCATGACAGACAAATTCGCACTCCGCACTCCGCACTCCGCACTCAAATGACTTTCCGCACGCTCATCCGTCGCAGTCTGCGCTTTCACTGGCGCTCGCATCTGGGGGTGGTGCTGGGCGCAGCCATAGGCAGCGCGGCACTTATCGGCGCGCTGGTGGTTGGGGATTCGGTGAAGGGGAGTTTGCGGGAGCGTGCATTGGAGCGGTTGGGCCGATTCGACACCATTCTAGATGCGGGCGATCGTTTGATCTCAATCGAAACGGCCCGTCAAAGCAGCTTAGAGTATCACCTAGGAGAAAAGCCCACCGACCAGATTTATCACGGAAGTGTGGAATCGCTTTTAAGGCTCAACGCTGTTGTCGCGAGGGCCGATGGTAAAGCTCGAGCCAACAATGTTAACATTTTCGGCTGCGATGAAATTGCGCGGTTGTTTTTGACCGCGGATTCCGCCGTTCAGATCAATTCCACTGATACGAACAGAGTAGTAATTGGCGAGTGGGATTCCGGGGGGGCAATCCAGATAAACGAAAGCCTTGCAGCAAAGTTGAATGTGGGTGTCGGGGATCAAATCATTGTTCGCCTTCCCAAGCCTACAAACCTGTCGTCCGAAGCGGCCTTGTCGCCCAGGGCAGGCGGTGAAGTGGCGTTGCGTTTGGAGGTGAGTGGAATCGTGGCAGCGGCCAGAATGGGCAACTTGAGTTTCCACTCAACCCCATCGCATCCGTTGAATGCCTTCCTCTCAATCTGGACACTGGGTCGAGCAGTAGGCGTAACGAATATGGCGAATAGCTATGCCTCAATTCCCTTCTCGCATGGGTCAGCCAAACGCCCCTCCGATCCGGCACATCTGGCCAAGATCCTTACGGGACACTGGGGGCTTCGCGACATCCAGCTCTCGTTGAAGTCGATTGACGACCAGTCCCAATACGAGCTTAAGTCTTCCCGCATCTTCCTTGATTCACCCATCGTTCGATCTTCATTCGCAACTGACCCCAACGCCCAGCCCCTTCTCACGTACCTCGCGACGTTGCTTCGTGCTGGAACGAACGCCGCGCCTTATTCCATGGTCACCGCCGCTGGTGCTCCGTGGACGCCGTCAGATTTGCGCGATGACGAGATCGTCGTGAGTCAGTGGCTCGCGGACGATTTACGGTTGAAGCCCGGCGATGAAATTGCGCAGAGTTATTTTCTGCCGGAATCGGGCGCAAAGCTGGAGGAGGTCACCAACACGTTCCGCGTTCACAGCGTCGTGCCACTGGGAATGCCGTGGGCGGATCGCACGCTCATGCCGGATTTTGCGGGCATCGAGAAGGCCGAAAGCACAAGCGACTGGGATGCGGGGTTTCCTCTGACTTACAAGGTTCGTCCAAAGGATGACGATTACTGGAAGCAACATCGCGGCATGCCCAAGGCCTTCATCACGCTCGCTGCCGGACAGAAGATGTGGGGCAATCGGTTTGGTAATCTGACCGCGATCCGGTTTCCAATTCCAACAAATGAGGCCAGCTCAAGGCTTAGCTACAAGGAAACTCTCGAAAAAAAAATCCTCGCCAACCTTAAGCCAGAGGAGCTTGGTCTGCGCTTTGAACCGGTCCGAGAACAGGCGCTCAAGGCGGTGGAAGAATCCCAGGACTTCGGTGGGCTGTTCCTCGGCTTCAGCTTCTTCCTTATCATCGCGGCGTTGTTGTTGATGGCGATGTTGTTTCAATTCGGATTGGAACAACGCGCGCCAGAGATCGGCACGTTGCTCGCGCTGGGATTCACGCCAGCGCAGGTGCGAAAACTTTTTCTACGAGAAGGCGTGGTGCTGGCGTCCATTGGTGGTGTGATTGGCGGGGTGGGAGGAATCTATTACGCCAAGGCGATGATCCATGGCTTGAGCACGATTTGGCGGGATGCAGTGGGTGCAACTGCGTTGAGTTTTCACGTCACGGGTCAAACGCTCGTGATGGGATTGTTCGCAAGCGTCGTGGTTTCGACGATCACCATCTGGCTGGCCTTGCGGAAGTTCGTAAGGCGTACGCCGCGCGAATTGCTGGCCGGTGAAATCCACCCCGAGCAGTTCAAAGCCCAAAGCGCAAAATCAAAAGTCATCGCAGTCGTGGCGTTGGTTGGTGCGCTGGGATTGGTGGGCTGGGCTTTGGCGAGGGGCGATACGCCGAACGTAGGGGCGTTCTTTGGCGCGGGTGCGTTGGTTTTGATCGCGGGGTTGGCGTTTGCTAACGCGCGGCTTGGACGCTTGAGCATCGGCGATTCAATGACGCTTGCGTCACTTGCAGTGCGCGGTTGTGCGCGGCGGCGGAGGCGGAGTCTGGCTACGATGGCGATGCTCGCCTGTGGAAGTTTTCTCATCGTGAGCATCGGCGTGTTCCGGTTAGATGCGAATCGTGACTCGACAAAGCGTGAGTCTGGCACAGGCGGGTTTGCGCTGATCGGTGAGGCGACGCTGCCGGTGGTGCAGGATTTGAACACGGCGTCGGGTCGGGATTTCTTCGCGTTGAACGAGGGGGATTTGTTAGGCGTAAATTTTGTTCCCTTCCGCGTGCGCGCCGGAGACGAGGCAAGTTGCTTGAATTTGAACGCGGCGCAGATGCCGAGGTTGTTGGGCGTGAAGCCGGAGATGTTGGATGGAAGGTTTGCGTTCACAAAGGGTGATAGGAACGCAAAAAACCCAAAATCATGGAAGTCATTGAAGGATTTGTATTGGTTTAAGGAAAAAGAAATTCCTCTGCTGTTAGATGAAATCCCCGCAATCGGGGACGCCAATTCCATCCAATGGGGAATGCACAAGAAGGTCGGCGATACGATCGATTACGTGGACCAGCGCGGGCAGCCGTTCAAAGTTCGTATCGTCGGCGCGCTGGCGAGCTCGATTTTGCAGGGGCAACTCATCATTGATGAAGCTGAGTTCGTGAACCGGTTTCCCGGTGAGAGTGGATATCGAATGTTTCTCATGGATGTGCCGTCGAACGCCGTGTCGAAGGTGTCAGACACGCTGTCGCGCGCGATGCAGGATGTGGGGTTGGAGCTGACGCCGACGGTCACGCGGCTCAACCAATTCAACGCGGTGCAGAATACGTATCTCGGCACGTTCCAAGTTTTGGGCGGACTTGGACTGTTGCTCGGCAGCGTAGGCTTGGGAATTGTGGTATTGCGAAATGTTTTGGAACGTCGCGGCGAACTGGCGGTGATGATGGCTGTCGGTTTCCGAAAGGCGACGTTGCAACGGCTGTTATTGCTCGAGAACGGCGGGTTGTTGTTGGCTGGACTTGCGCTCGGAATCATCGCGGCCACTGTGGCGGTGTTACCTGCGTTGCTCTCGGCGAACGGAGAGCTGCCCGTGATGACGCTGACGATCACTTTAGGCGCGGTATTGTTGAATGGCGCGGCATGGACTTGGGGAGCGACGAAGTTTGCGGTGCGCGGAGATTTGTTGAGGACGTTGAGGGATGAATAAGCTCAGACTCGGATTTCGAGAATTAACACAGATGAAAACAATTTTACTTTGTGGGTTGTTGGGGTTCGCTTGCGCTTCATTTGCCGAGGATGCGAGCAAGCCAGTTTATCTAAATGATTTTGAGAAGGCGGAGGTCGGCAAAATGCCGGAGGAGATCATGGTGTTGGGCGGAGAGTTCGTGGTGAAGGCCGACGGGACCAACAAGGTGTTGGAGCTTCCGGGCGCGCCGCTGGACAGCTTTGCGGCGCAGTTCGGGCCGACGGAGAAACAAGGCGTCGCTGTGGGCGCAAAGGTTTTCGGCACGAGCAAAGGGCGTCGTTCGCCGACGTTTGGCGTGGGGCTCGGCGGCGTGAGCGGATGGAAGTTGCAGGTGTCGCCGGGAAAAAAGGCAGTAGAACTTTTGCGTGATGCGGAGGTGAAGGCGACGATGGGTTTCGATTGGAAGTCCGGCGAGTGGACGCAACTCCGTTTGCAGATTCGCGCGATTAAGGAAGGCGGGTGGAAGATCGAAGGCAAAGCATGGCAAAGGGGCATTCAGGCAAAAGAGTGGACGGTTTCAGCCGACGAAAAGGAAGAGCCCGTCTCGGGCAAGGCATCGGTGCTGGGCAGTCCGTTCGCCGGAACACCGATCTGGTTTGATGAGTTACGCGTCGAGCGGTGCGGCTCAAAATGATTTCACGGGAGAAAACGCCCACGGTTTTCAGGAGGTGGGGCGTGACACATATCGAATTTGCCGAACCATCGATAACGTCGCTGAGCGATGCCATTGTAGATGGCGTCCCGCAGTGGGCGTGGAACGATTCTCAGCCACGATACCACGCGCCAAAAACCACCAAGTTGTTTCAAGATTCGCAGCACGGCTTCCGATCGTAAATAGAGTTGTTCTTGTGCCGTGCCGTGATTCGTTACGAACGCGATGCTTCTCAAATCACCTGGCAGGTCGGTGCGTCGATTTGCAGTCTCGCCTTGCAGGGGAGCGAACTTAAATAGCTGCGAGCTATCTCGCTTCAATAGAAATTGCACAGTCTGATCACACAAGCCGCATAAGCCGTCATAGAAGACGATGTTCGTGGATTCGCCTGACCTCGGAATGTTCATTTGCCGCCTGAGAATCCCGACTGACGCAAGGCCTCAAACAAAACCAACGCTACGCAGTTCGACAGATTCAGCGAACGCGCTTCAGGATTGAACATCGGAATGCGCAACCAGCGTTCGCGGTTCTGTTCGAGCAGTTGTTTCGGCAAGCCCGCCGTCTCGCGTCCGAACACGAGGTAGTCGTTTTGATCGAATTCGGCTTCCGAGTAGAGTTTCGGGCCGTCGGATTCGATGAGCCAAAGTCGCGCGTCCGCAGGAAGTTTTGCCTCAAACTCGCGCCAATTCGCCCAGCGATACCATGCCACGTGTTGCCAGTAATCCATGCCTGCACGTTTGACCGAAGCATCGTCCAGTTTGAACCCGAAAGGCTCGATCAGATGCAGTGTCGCTCGTGTCGCGGCGCAAAGGCGAGCGACGTTGCCTGTGTTCGGGGGGATTTCAGGTTGGAGCAGGACAATGTTCATTCGGCAGCTTTGCTTTGCGTTTTTACTGTTTTGCGCCTTTGCTTTGAATAAAAAACCTTCACCAACACCAACCCATGCGCGGGTGCGTTCATTCCTGCTGAGCAACGATTCTTGTGCTCGAGCATCGTCTTGATCTCGCTCGCAGGAAATCGACCATAGCCGATCTGCACCAGTGTGCCCACGATGCCGCGACACATCTTGTAGAGAAATCCATCACCTTCGATGATGAATGTCACATGGGCGCCACTGCGTTTGATATCGCAGCGCGTGAGTCGCCGCACGGCGTCTTCGAGGTTGTCGCCGCGATTCGCTGTAAACGAACGGAAGTCGTGTCGTCCCACCAACATCTTCGCTGCCTGACGTATCGCGCTGAAATCCAGAGTGCGTGGCACTTGCCACGCGGTGTGGCGAAGCAGGGGATTCATGGCGGGATGATTCCAGACGTGATAGCGATACTGTTTGCCGGTGGCATCAAAGCGAGCGTGAAACTTTTTAGGCACACGAACTGCCGATTGCACCCGGATGTCATCCGGCAATCTGGCGTTGATAGCGAGTGCGAGCCGACGTTCTGGCATCTTGAATTCGGCGCGCGGCATTTCAAAGTGCGCCACCATGCCTAGCGCATGAACACCCGTGTCGGTGCGGCTCGAGCTGTGAAGACGCGGCTTGCTCGTGAAGAGACTGCCGATAGCTTCCTCAACTTTTTCCTGCACACCCGTGCCGATCTTTTGCACCTGCCAACCTTGATAGGCCGCGCCGTCGTAGGCGATGGTGAGTTTAAATTTGAGTGTGTCCACAGGGAAAAGTTTGCGCACTTTCAATTCGCGCCGTCCACGACCATGCAGACGAGGGGTTTCATCTTCACACCGGTCTGTTTCTCGTAACCAGCCTCCATGTGCGCCATGAAACTTTCCGCTTCGTGATGCGTCACCATGTTAATTGTCGCGCCGCCAAAGCCTCCGCCCGTGAGCCGCGCCCCGAGACACGCTGGGTGGTTGCGCGCGAGTTCTACGAGGATGTCGAGTTCCTCCGTGCTGTTGCGGAGATGATCGCGCGAGCTTTCGTGGCTCTGGAACATGTATTGGCCGAACTGCGCCATGTCGTTCGACCGTAGAGCGCGTTCTCCGGCGACGACGCGAGCGATCTCACTGACGACGTGGTGCGCGCAGGTAAACTCCCGTTCTGTGAGGGATGACTTCGCGGCAAGAACTTGTTTCATCTCGGTCGTGCGAAGGAATTTCACACCCAGCTTGCGGGCAGCGGCTTCGCAATTATCGCGCAGCTCCTTGTATTCGCCGCCGACCAGTTCATGTTTTACCATTGAGTTACACACTACCATGGCTATGCCGAACAGCGGTGCGTGTTCCACGGTGAGGGAGGCGCAATCAATCTCCATCACGTGCGATTGCTTGCCGAACAATGAGGAGGTTTGGTCCAAAATCCCACAGGGTACCCCCACGAATTCATTTTCTGCTGCGCGGCAGACCTTGGCGAAGTTCATGCGCTCGACTTTGTTGACGGGAGGTAGCTCTCCTTTCGCGTTTGGCACAGGCGGCACGCCGAGGCCAGTATCGGTTAATATGAAGGGATGCAATCGCCTCACCGTCATTGCCGTAGCGACTTCGAGCGCGGCGGAGCTGCTCATGCCAGCACCCATCGGCAGCGTGCTGTGGATGGCGGCGTTGAACCCGCTGATCTGTACGCCGCGTTTCTTCAATTGCAACAGTACCCCCTTTATGTAATTCGCCCAACTTGCAGCAGGATTAGGTTTGATGTCGCTGACAGAAAACTTTTCCGGCGCAGCAAACGCGCTCGAGACGAGTTCCACTTTCCCGTCTGTGCGTGGCGACGCCGCGATGTGGATGTATTTATCCACTGCCACTGCCATGACGAGGCCGTTGTTGTAATCCGTGTGGTTGCCGAGAACTTCCAGACGACCCGGCGCTTGAACGACGTGAGTGGGCGTTTGGTTGAAATGCTTTTTGAATAGTGAGCGTGTGTCTTGCATTAATTTAAGGCGATAGGCGATGGGCTAGGGGCGGCAGGTGGGATTCGCAAGGCTGCGGGATTTGATGAGTGCGCCGAGCATTCGACCGATTTCAAGACACTCAGCAGAGCGCGGGGTGATTTGTTCTGCGGTCAGAAGGCCAACCTTGTGGGCGATCTCAAGCTGGGTGATAAGTTCGGCAAGCGAGCCTTTGGAGATGTAAAAGAAACGAACTGAATCTTTGTCGGTATCTCGCTCGTCGCCTTCGGCGATGTTGCTAGGCGCGCTGATTGAGCTGCGGCGCATCTGTTCGGCGAGGGCATATTGCGGGGCCATCGAACCTCCGGTGGTCAACTTATACACGTTGACGGCGAGTTTCTTTGCCCGCTGCCAAACCTGTAATTCCTTGAAACCTTGTTTGCCCATACCTATCGCCCATCGCCTCTAGCCTCTAGCCTTTTCATCAAATTTGCGTGCGAGAGTGAAATCTTTTTCAGTTAGCCCGCCTTTGTCGTGTGTCGTAAGAGCGAGAGTGACTTTGTTCGAGCGGATATCAATGTCAGGATGATGCCACGCTTTCTCGGAGAGCTTGGCTACGGCGTTCACGAAATTGATGGCAGCCGGGAAATCTTCGAACACGAAACTGCGCGTGATGGTGTTGCCACGCTTCAGCCAAGCGGGTGCTGCAGCAAGCGCAGTCTTGATCTGGGGGGCGGTGAGTTTGTCCACGCCCAATGAGATGCCAGAAAAGCTCGGCTTGGTCACGATGAAATCCGGGGCGGGACGGCGGGCAGCTGTTGGCTCGACCGTTCGGCTTTACGGATGAACCCGATGCTCGTGATGAGGGACCAGAGCCAAGAGGCGATGAAGAGTATCCCGCCGGTGAGGCCGATCCAACCCACAGGTTTGACCTCCACGTTTCCTGAAATCTGTCCGTAGTATTGGAAAAAGATTATCGCGAACCAAGTGATGATGAAAAGGAATCCAGCGATGCCGAGAGCGAGTTGAGCGATGCCGAGAGCCAACCTTCCAAGCATGAGCGTGCCGAGCCCTGGCGTCGCGAGCTGATTGATGAGGGCAGCGTGGCGGGTTGAAGCGGGTGTCAGAGGTTTATTGAATGAGAACATGCGTTCGCTTACGACGACATCCAAGCGAACGCAGAGAACGGAAGGTTTCGTAAAATTCCAAATAGCAAGACGATGGCCAAGAGTGTCCACGCTACGGCGGGTTGAATCACGAGTGCCCCGCCTGAGCGATCGCGCAACTTGGAAATCCCCAGCCATGTTAGCCATGGAATGGATGACGTGAGCAACGGGTTGGAATGAAACGCTGCCGTGAAATTGCCGTGAGTGAGTTGATGTATCGCTCGCAACCCGCCGCAGCTGGGGCAGTGGAGATGCGTCAGCTTATAGAAAAAGCAGGCCGGATAAAAAGCGTGTTCGATTGGATTGAAGAAATACAAGACCCCAAGTGCGCCAAGAAGTGCCGCGCCCAACAACCAGCCCCGTTGCGCCGTGTCGGAATTAGTTTTGGCGTGATCCATTGTTGCCGTAATAAACTTACGACCGCGTGTCCGAGAAGAGGGTTTCATAGGCATACATTGTAGCTGCAATTCCTAAGGGTAAGGTGAAGATCAAGCCTACACCGCATAAAATAAGTCCGGCCAAGTTGATCAGGCCCACGAAAAAAAGGAGACCAAAGAGTTGCCACCAATGTTGGATCACTTTCCTCCAACTTGTTTTCATCGCAGCCCGGAAATTGAGTCGCTTATCAACGATCAATGGAAGGGTGAACATCCAGTTAACAGAAAGAATCATTGCTGGTATCAAACAAACCAGACCCACTCCAACCGTCGTCATTATTGCTCCAAGATCAGGCTGCGAGTGCTTAGATAGAGTCGGCAGGAGTAGTATTGCGGCTATAATCCCAGCAGGAATAAAACACAGAGCCGTGACGATTGCTGGGACGATGTAGCCCAAGCAGAGTTGCATGAAAGCTCTGCGATACCCTTCAAAAACATCACCCACCGAGGCGGGTTGGCTGCGGATCGATTTTAGAGTGACATAGAAAAGCCCACCCATCAACGGCGCCGATACGAGCAGGTTCAAGATCGAAAAAAGTCCTCCAATGATCGGGATCATCCCCAAAACGCCGAAGACAAATTGGCTGCCGACATAGATCAATGTTGCCCCGATCAGCAGGCCCAGATTGGCTTGGAGCAGTTTCGACCCTTTGCTGATGCACTCGCCGATGTCTAAATCGTAATCTCGCTCGAAGAGTTCGGGGTTGATGCCTGCAGAGGACTGGGATGTAAATGGCGGCAATGGGGTAGCTGTCGCTTCAGCAAATTCAGGATATTCGCCGAACGTTTTCCATTCAGTGTTGCCTTCGGCTAGGACGCGTGTCTGTTGATTGACGCGGCCTTCGGTGAGCCACTGGCGCAACTGCTCCGCGTTGACCGGCCCGTATTCCTTTCCGTCTGCTCCGATGATTTTATACATATGTTCCAGTTTGTTGGATTGCGATTACGATCAAAACCATTCTTTGCGCCCGTCCACGTAGATTCGCACGAATTCTTCGTCGGATTTAACGAGGTAAAGAATTCCCTCGATGAGTCCGATGATGCCGAATACCGGCGCCGCAAAGCCACAGCTCAACACGGATACCAGCAACATGATCAATCCTGCTAACGTATAACCGAGGATGAACTTATGCACGCCCAGACAACCAAGTAAGATTCCACAGACGCCAGCGGCGATCTTGTTGGAAGCGCGGTCTGACGTCTTTGGCGGCGGTATGGGTGGCGACCCGCCAGTGGGGTTTAATTCCGGATATGTGGAAAGGAATGACCAGTTGCCGCCGGATTCAAGCGTCACCGGCGTTTGTCTGTTCACGCGGCCTTCGGTGAGCCACTGGCGCAATTGCTCCGCGCTGACCGGCCCGTACTCTTTTCCGTCTGCTCCGATGATTTTATACATGATGAGATGGGGTTGATGAACGATTGCGCGGCTCACAACTAGCGAGCGCTGAGGGTTTAGGCAAGTGCGGAAAAAGCGACCGCGCTGTTCAGTGTCCTCTGTGTTTAGGCTAGGCTAGGAGCGTTGTTAGGCGCTTGCCGTATTCCACAAAGTTTTTACGTTCAGCGTCGTTAGCGGTTCTCGTCTTCGCCTTCGGATCGTGAAACACTGTGACCATGTGCGGCTCGATGCTCACACCAGCGACATAACCA
>WBXK01000018.1 GCA_008933055.1 Verrucomicrobiota bacterium
ATTTCGACATGAGCAGTGCCCCGAAAATCTCGATCGTTACCCCTAGCTTTCGCAGCGGGAAGTGGCTGCCGCTCTGTATCGCGTCGGTGGCGGATCAAGGCGTGTCGCACGAACACATCGTTCAGGACGCAGGCTCGGATGATGGCACACTGGATTGGCTCGCGAAGGATTCCCGCATCACGGCGGTGGTTGAAAAAGATCGCGGCATGTACGACGCCGTGAACCGTGGTTATCGCAAATCCTCCTCCGAAATTCTCGCCTATCTGAACTGCGACGAACAATATCTACCCGGCGCGCTTCAGGCCGTTTTGAATTATTTCCAGAAACATCCTGAGATAGACATTTTATTCGGTGATTGCCTTGTGGTAGATGGCGATGGAAAATACATCTGCGAACGCCGCTCGCTGACGCCTCAATTGCTCCACACGTGGACTGCGAGCAATCTGGCGTTTCTCACCGCAGCCACATTCATCCGTCGCCGCGTTTTGGAGCAGCATCAACTTTGGTTTAACACAGAGTTTCGTGATGCTGGCGATCAGGATTGGGCGTTGAGGATTGTCAAAGCCGAGCTGAAGACCGCTGTATTGCCGAAATTGGTAAGCGTGTTCACAGAGACGGGTGTGAACATGAATCTCGGCACGAACGCCTCCCGCGAACGCAAAGCCTTCCACGCATCCGCACCAAGTTGGATGAGGCTGTTAGCACCGCTGGCCGTGGCGCATTTCCGACTCCGCCGCTGGCAGTCCGGGCATTATGAATGCAAGCCGCATGGGTATTGGATCTTCACCCAAGTGAGCCGCGAGCGACGCGTGGAGTTTCAAGTGGCGAATCCAACTTTCCGTTGGCTGCGTCCGCCTCCGACCACATGAGTCACCGTTGAGTTTGAAAACGTGCTTTACATTTTTCGATTCAAACGCAAATCTCGCGTCAACTTATGGACGTTTTCTGGAGTATTTTTGGCATGCCGATTGGCCTAACGCTTTGTTTCGGCCCCGCTCTCGTTGTTTGGTGGTTCACTAAAGACAGTGAGCCTGGTCCTGATGATTCAAAGCACTGAGGTAGGCTGTCGGCTATCCCCTTGGATGCGTTCGTTGCAACACCCTTCAGGTTGGTCACTTAAAAATATTATGAGCGAACCCGTCGTTGCCCAAAAATTCCCCACTGTTCAGACCGTCAAGCCCGGTAGCTATTATTGGTGTGCGTGCGGACGTTCCAAAGGTCAGCCGTTCTGTGATGGCTCGCATAAAGGCACAACCTTCTCACCCATAAAAGTAGACATCGCCGAGGAGAAAAAGGTGGCATGGTGTGGTTGCAAACATTCTAAGAGCGGTTGCTTTTGCGATGGCTCTCATAAGTCGCTCTGAGGGCGCATCTCTGAGTGGTTGAAGAGTTTTAAGCCAGCTCTGATTCTTCAATCTCCCTCGGTGCGGCGAATGTCGGGGTGCCATCAGCAGCTTCAGGATACTCGAACACTTTGCCCTCGTAGTTCCTGATCACCACTCGGTCATCGTTGCGACTCAAAACATATTCGGGACTCACTGGCACTTTGCCGCCGCCGCCCGGCGCATCGATTACGTAAGTCGGCACGCAATAGCCTGTTGTGTGACCACGCAAGGCTTCCATAATCTCCAAACCCTTGCGCACACTCGCACGTAAGTGCGCGGAGCCGGCGATGAGATCGCACTGGTAGAGGTAATAGGGCTTCACGCGGCACATAAGCAATTTTTGCATCTGCGCGCGCATGATCTCTACGTCGTCGTTCACATGCTTGAGCAGCACGCATTGGTTTCCGAGCGGGATTCCCGCATCTGAGAGTCGCCCCAACGCATCGCGAACCTCAACGGTTAGTTCGCGCGGGTGATTCGAGTGGATGCTGACGAACAGAGGGTGAAATTGTTTGAGCATCGCACACAACTCCGGCGTGATGCGTTGCGGAAGAAAGATTGGGATGCGCGTGCCGATACGGAGAAACTCCACATGCGGGATCGCACGCAAGCGGCTCAGTAGATATTCCAGTTTCTCATCGCTGAACAAGAGCGGGTCGCCGCCGCTCAACAGCACGTCGCGAATCTCCGGGTGTTGCTCGATGTAGGTGATCTGCTTGTCGAACTCGGGGTGAAAGTCATAACCCGTTGCGTTGCTCACTAGACGTGAGCGCGTGCAATATCGGCAATAGGAAGCGCACCGATCCGTCACAAGGAATAAAACACGATCCGGATAACGATGCACCAAGCCGGGCACGGGTGAATGTGAATCTTCGCCACACGGATCACTCATCTCCCATGCTGCCGTGTGGGTTTCCTCTAGTCGCGGTATCATCTGGCGACGTATCGGGCAAAGCTCGTCCGCCGGATCAATGAGGTTGAAAAAGTACGGCGTGATGGCGAGCGAGAGCTTTTGGCTGGCTAATTGCGTCCCAGCAAACTCCTCCGGCGTCAGCGTGGGCATCAACCGCTGGAGTTGCTCCAGCGTAGTGATGCGGTTCTTGAGCTGCCAACGCCAGTCGTTCCAGTCCTTATGGGAAATGTCGCGCCAGAAACCGCGTCCATGCGATTTGAATTCCTTGAGCGATTTGGCTCGAAGCGGGGACTCGTTCACGGTTTGCATCGTTTACACGCGGGACTATAAGTTCCCGCGTTCGTCTGTCAAGTTAGTCACTGCGGGCATTGGACGGCACTTGAATCACTACCATTTACACTGCTTTATGGATCAAGCCTTGTGTATGCGCTCCTTCTTCTCGTCGAGATCGGCTTGCAATGACTTCCGCTCTACGACGAGTTGCTTCTGGAGTTGTTCCAGTTTCTCAAAGTCTCCTGCCGCGGCAGCGCTGTTGATCTCGCCCTTCAACGCAATTTCGCGCTCAGCGAGTTTCGCTTTGTGTTTGGATTCCAGTCCGGCGATCAGTTTTTTCTGCGCTGCGGTGAGTTTGACAGTTGGTGCAGTTTTGTTCAACCGTTCCATTGTGAGTTCGTAGGAGGATTTCATGTTGGGTAATTTAGTTGGAGATTTGTCACTGCGCCTTTTTCTTCCACGGCATGTCGGGAAACTTCTCCGGCGGCTTCTGTGCCGGCACTGGAGCTATGGGCTTGGCCAACGCCAACTCGGGATCGCCCACAGGCGCGCTACCTGGAGTGGACTTGTCTTCCCGCCACGATGCGATGCGGGCCTGAAGGCCGTGATGCTCAGCGGTTTTCTTGTCGCCAGACTTCATGTAGAACAGCGAGAGATTCGTGTGGACGAGCTGTTCCTTGGGCTTGAGCTGCTCGGCCTTGTGACCTTGTACGATCGCGGCTGCGTAATCACCTTTCCGATAGAACGCCATGCCGAGCGCGAGTTGCGCGTCGAAATACGCAGGCTCAATCGCGAGGATGGCGTTCAGCCCGACAATGGCGTCATCAAAGTCGCCGTTGCTGAAAGCAAACATCGCGTCGTCGTATAGTTCTTGGAGATTTTCGACCACACTCCACGCTAACGAGCGCGACGACGCGACGCAAGGCGGGCGAAATACAATCCAAGCGCCTATTCCACCGAGACGATCCGCGCCTGTTGTTTCCGTCCCGCCAACAATAGCTGAGGACGATCTCCCTGTTTCTTCTCCATGAGTTGTGCTCCAAGTGGTGATTGCGGCGAGATGACGAGGACTTCCTTCTTGTCCTGCACCACTTCAGTGCCGCCCGCCCGCGGGCCGATGAAATAAAACGAAACCTCGCTGCCGGTCTCCAATTGCACGAGCGCGCCGATCCCGATGGCGTCTCCCGCGGAAAACTTTCGCGCCTGCAATTTCTCGAACTCCTCGATGGATGTCTCTAGCTCTGCCGCTTGCTTGGATTGGCCGCGCGCGAGATAAGAGGCTTCGAGACCGCGCGTGTCGTATTTGTTTTCCGCCTTGCTCGACTCGTGCGTGGCTTCGGCGCGCGATGCCTGTGCAGCGCGGAAATAGACAGCAAGCTCCTCGTTGAGCTTGGCGATGATCTTCTGGATGAGGGCGCGCTTGTTCATTCGTGCGGGCGAGACGATATGTAAAATGTCCGGCAGAGGAAACATTTGAGATTTTTGTTGGATCATCTGTAACCATTTTCCACCGCTTGCGTCTCTGTAATCAGTTGCTGCGTCATGAAGGCGCGGCCAAAAAGAAAGAAAGCCAGCTTATGAAAATGCACAAAGTTAGTCTGTTAGCTGCTCTCGCAGCGGGCGCGTTCATCGCCTTTACTCCCACACTCCGCGCTGAGAATAAGCCCGATCGCCCGAATCGTTCTGAACGTCCCGGCGGCGGCACGCCCGGCCAACGCGGTGACATGCTCAAAAAGATGGCCGAGGAACTCGGACTTAGCGAAGAGCAGAAGTCCAAACTCCAAGAAACCTTCAAAGAGCAGCGCGAAGCCATGAAAGATCTCACGCCCGAAGCGCGCCGCGAGAAGATGAAAGAAACCCGCGAAGCGATGAACGCCAAGATGAAAGAAATCCTCACCGCTGAACAATACGCTAAGTGGGAAAAGATTCGCGATGAACGTCGCCCCGGCAGACCGGGCAGTCCTGGTGCTGGTCCTGCCAATGGAGGCGGCGATGGCGAGAAGCGCGGACCGGGCAGCAAAAAGAAGAACTGAACGCTTGTTTTGAGTTGGTGTTACGAAATAAGGAGCGGCGAAAGCCGCTCCTTATCTTTTTGTGGAGTGCATCGAGGCGCCCACCGCTCAAAACAGCTGGTTCGACAAGATTCCCAGCACGCTCAACGGCCCTTGGTCTTCCAATCCTTCCGTGGCCTTGTCGACCTTCTGCAACGTGATCTTGGCGTTCTTATAGAATTCGGTTTCGTTGATGAGCTTGCCGATCGTGCCTTGGCCTTGATTTATTTTTTGCGCGATCTCTTTGATGTTCGTGATCGCAGAGGTCAATTCATCGTGAAGCTTTTCATCCTTTACCAGCTTGCCAATAGTGCCTTCGCCAGCGTTGATTCCGATAAACGTCTTTTTGGCTTCAGCGACGGCGGCTTTCACTTCATCGCTCGTGCTCTGAAGGTTTGAAACCGTGTTCAACGCGGTTTTGTAGAGAGCTTCGTCAAAAACCAATCTACCGATCGTGCCCTTGCCCGACGCGATCTGCGCGCTGGTGGCTTTGATGTCGTTGACGGCGGCAGTCAGCGGGACGAGCAGGTTATCAATCTTCTCTCCGCTTAGCGTCTTGGTGAGTCCCTGCATTCCGGAGGCGACGCCGTCTAATTTTTTCATGATGACGGTGAAGTCCGGCTGCTCGGAGGAGTTGAGCTGCGCGTCATTCGCAACAGGCCCCGCCCTCACGCTGCCGAATTCCAGCGACACAAAGTTCTGCCCCATCAATCCCGCCATCTGGATGCTTGCCAAGCTGTCCGCTTTCACCGGTGCATCCGTGTGCAGCAACATGATCACGACGACCTTGTTCGAGTCCAGCATGATGGAGCTGACCTTGCCGACTTCCACGCCGGCGAGTTTGACGCGGTCGCCGGGTTTGAGTTGTTGTGCGGAATCAAACAGCGCATGGACGCGGAGTTTGCTTTGAAATTTTTCAAAGCCACCGACGATGACCATGATGAACACGGCTGCGATGATGATGATGGATACGAAATAGCCGAGCCGGGTTTCGATTGTGCTTTTCATAGGTTTTCAGGCTTTGGGTTGACGTTTGAAATCTGCATGGATGAATTTGCGGATGATTGGATTATGACTGCGTTTAACCTCGTCAGGAGAGCCGAGGGCAACAATCTCCCCCTCATGCATCACTGCGATGCGATCTGCGATGCCGAAAGCGAGGTCGCGATCATGCGAGACGACAAGTGACGTGACGCCGATGCGCTTGTTGAGTTTGTAAATCTCTTCACCGATGACGACTGAGGAAACCGGGTCTAGCTCGCTCGTGGGTTCGTCGTAAAGAATGAGTTCGGGTTCGATGACCAGAGCACGGGCGATGGCGGCGCGCTTCCTCATGCCGCCGGACAGTTCACTAGGCAACTTGTCTTCAGTGCCTTTGAGTCCCACCACTTCGAGCTTGTCCAAGACAATCTTCCGAATCTCATCTGGCGACTTGAGCCTGTGCTCGCTGAGGTAAAGTCCCACATTGTCGCCGACGGTCAGGGAGTTGAGCAACGCGCCTGATTGGAAAACGAGAGCCATGCGGTATTTACTGGCGACATCTACGGAATGAATGGATTCGCCGTTGATCAGGATTTCACCTTCGTCCGGAGCTTCAAGGCCGATGATGTGGCGGAGCAGCACGCTCTTGCCGCTGCCGCTAGCGCCCATGATGACGAAGATTTCGCCGGGGCGCACATCGAGATCAATGCCATTGAGCACTTCCTGCGCGCCATAACTGCGACGGATACCGCGCACCTGCACGCTGACGCCGTGTTGGGTTGTGCCGTTGTCGTTCATCAGTGAAGCAGGAGACGGGTGAGTACGTAGTCGAACAGCACGATCAGCACGATGGAGTTTACGACAGCCTTGGTGACGGAGCGACCAATGCCACGCGGCCCCCCACGTGTGGTCAATCCTTGATGACAGGAAACCACGCCGATGATCCACGCAAAGCAAAAGCTTTTGAACACGCCATGTAGCACTTCGCTGATACCGACGACGTTTTTCATGTTCTCGAAGAACGATTCAAACGGCACATCTATCTGAGTCGTAACTTGGGCGACGGTTGCGCCTCCAAGCCATCCGACAAGAATAGCAAACGTCACCAACATCGGCAGGCCGATGGCGATGGCGACGAGGCGGGGCATCACGAGAAAGTGGACGGGATTGATGTTCATCGTTCGCAGTGCGTCAATTTCTTGATAGACGCGCATCGAGCCGATTTCCGCGGCGAACGCCGAGCCGATGCGTCCGGCGATTAGGATGGACATCATGATCGGCGCGAGTTCCTTCGCCATCGAGATGCCAACGAGTCCACCAATGGCGCTGTGCAACCCGCGTTCCGCCAGCACAGGCCCGGTCTGCAACGCGATGACTCCGCCGAGGAAGAAGGACAGCACCGCGACCATGAGCAGGCTGGCGTTGCCGATCTCGTGGAACTGATCAAGCACCTTCGCGCGTTGACGCCAGATCAGCGGCAACGCAAGCACCGTGCGCCAAAAGAGGAGCGCTATTTCACCGATGTTCTGGAACATGATCGGAAACTTTACTGGAATTTTTCAGCGGAAGGTAAAACAGCCGCCAGCTTTGCTTTTCAGCACTGGATTCATACTGGATTAAACCGAACAGGAGCGAGCCTTTTTTGGTCTCAGGCGAAACTTCACGACGATACAGATTCCAAAGCACCGACTGGCTCGCCTCCCCGGTCCGGGGATTGTTCTCCGAACGCCACAAGCTCCAGAGTGGCGACCAGTTGCGCTCGATGCTCTTGCTCGCGGGCACGAATGGCTCGAGAGGCGCGAGGATTTGAAGGCGCGAGTTGCCATTGTAATCAGTGCGGTGCGTGAACAGCGGCCAGAGGTCAGTGCGCGTCTTCGTCGCTTTGGTTTCCTTGTTCGTCTCCTCGGTTCGCGAGTAGAGGAACAGTAGGATGCGAGTGCGCTCTCGATTGAGAGGACCGCTGCCGATGGCGTTAAACTTGTAGAGAGGCCACAGGTAGTAATCACTTTCGAGTGCAATGTTTTTTGCCTGTCCGAAAAACGGCCACACGCGATTCACAGTTTTGCCTTCCCCCCGCGTGAAGACGATGATCGGCCACGGGAAGCCAATCTCGCGATATTTCCTTGCACGATCTTCTGTGATCGTCAGACCGACAGGAGGAAAGTAACTGGTTGAATCGCGCGCGGGCGAACGGAACTGGCGATAGAGAGGAAACACGAGCAGATCAGTTTCCTGGTTTGTGCTGCCGATGCCGCGTTGCGACTGCGAATAAATCGGCCAGAGATAAAATTTTTTGTCGTGACCGAAACTTGTTTCGAGATCGCCCCAGTTGTTTGTCTTGGTGGTGAGTTTTTTTTGTTCGTGCCCGAGCAATGGCCAGAGTTGCCAGCCGAACAAACCCTCGCCATAGCGCAGATGGAAGAACGGATAGGCGTAATTGTAAGTGGTCATGTCGCCGCGCCGCGAACTGAGCCAACTATTGCCGAGTGATAGGAACGGATCGTTCGGCAACGGACTGGCCGAAGGACGGCGAATGGTTTTGACGTACAACGGCCAAAGCGCAAAATCAATCTCACTGCGGAAGATGCGGTTCTTGAGATGGCCATAGATGGGAAAGAGCGCGGTGTAATTTTGATTCGAGTCCGGTGAGCGTTGCTGAAAATACAACGGAAAGATCGTAAAGCGGTCTCGCGGGACTTCATCCTGACTTTGGCCCCCCGAGAAACTGAGGAGCTGGAAGAGTTGCCAGCGGTATTCTGCCCCAGCGCGATTGTAGGTAAGCAATGGATAGAGAACGTCGTATTCCTCCGAGTCTCCATCTGTAACTGATTGCGAAAAGAGCGGCGGTACAGCCCAAAGCTTTTCCAACTCTGTCTGCTGGCGATAATAGAACGGGCCGACCGCTTCTCTGCGCCAGCCTGATTCCAGCGTCAACGGATGGGAATCAAAGAGTAACCCCGCGTGCGTCTCGGGATCAGTGGCGTGGGCAACCAGCAACCCAGTCATGAATATGAAGCTTGCAGCGACAAGGTAAAACAGCCTGCTGGCAGAGCAGATCGCTCCGTAATTGCCCATTTTGGCCAGACAAAATACGGCACGCACGGAGTGACGTGGAATACCGGCCGCGTCGTTTACCACCAAACCCCGACATTGACTTCGTTCACCGGTCATATAGCCTAGCATTACACTTGAGGCGTCCCCTCAGTGAGAGGTTTTTCACCTCGGTTCCTCACGACCCAGTGACGGCTGTGCATTGCCGCTGCTGGGTCGTTTTTTTGAATCGATCATGGAAATCACCTTCCGTCAGTCTTCCATCTCCCAATCCTCAAGTAAATCTATCAACTTAACTGCTCCACCGACACCGCGGTGCCGTAACAGATCACCTCGGTAATGCCGTTGCCGATCTCCGTGGCATCGTAACGCACGCCGATGACGGCGTTTGCGCCTGCTTTACCGGCATCCGAGAGCATCTGATTGAAAGCATCTTCCCGCGCGCGTTCGCACAACTCCGTGTAGAGCGTGATATTCCCGCCAAAGAAACTTTGGATGCTGGCCCCGATGTTGCCGATGACCGAACGCGAACGCACCACGATACCGCGTACCACGCCGTGCGATTTCGTGATGCGAAAACCCGGCAGTTCAAACGCCGTGGTTGTAAGAGAATGGGCCTGACTCATGTGCTTGCAAATTGAATACAAAAAACAGGATGCGAGAAAGCTTCTTTTGTCCAAACCGGATACCAGGCGTGGGAGTAAATACTTCGTGAGGATGGTGAGGTGGGAAAGGCTTAGATTTTTGCTTTACTGCTGATTGGTGGCGGGCCTGCAATCTTCTCACACGTGTGACGCCGCTAGTTACGCTCACGTTTGGGTGTCCCCCCGGCGGCCGGCGGAATGAAGAGGCAGCAGCGGGTGGGGATGAACCGCGAAACCTCCTGTAACCTGGCCGGATGCAACGACACAGGAACGTGTGAGCCGTCTGGCGAACTCTCGGGAGGTAACCGCTGCTGGAGGAGAGATTAAGATTCTTGATCCTCGTAAAGTCGCGCACTCATTGGGTACCGTCGGTTTTTGTCGCAGGTAGTCGGATGAAAAAGAACTGAAGCCGCTCTTGCTTGGGTCGAAATGCTGCGATAGCTTCACGACGCATGGCCGTAACCAAAGTCAGTTCTTCAACCCAATTCGTCACACGCGCCTCCGCAATGGGCGGGCGTGATGCTGCCGCGAGTGGTCACTGGGTTCCCAATACTGATGTTTATTCCACCGACGCCGGACTTGTGATCAAGGTGGAACTTGCCGGGATGCGAAGCGAAAATTTGGAGATTATTGTGGAGGGAAATCGCCTCCGCATCAGCGGGGATCGTCCCGATACTTGCCGCGCGCCAAAAGCCAGTTTCCTCGTGATGGAGATCAACTATGGACCTTTCGAGAGCATTCTGGAATTGCCATATGGTTATGATCTTGGCCAAGCCAAGGCATCTTACTTGAACGGTTTCCTCAGAATTGAAGTGCCGCCCGTCACACCGGCTGCTCACCAGAAAAGCACCAAACTCCCCATCACGGATGGACAATAGATTTGCGTGAACTTTTGCTGGGTGGCGATTCCAACCAGTAGCCCTTTACCAAAGCGAAGATGACTCCGTCCGATACAGAATTTATCAGCATCATGGGGACAACGGGAAATCCCGATGAACCCTCACGCATCTCATCGCGCTCGCTGCCGGAGACGCTCCCCATCCTCGGCCTCTCGGACATCGTGATTTTTCCCGGTGCTGTCGCGCCATTGCTCGTAGAGACTGGGCCAAGCATCAAGCTGATTGATGAAGCGGTGGCAGGAGATCGTTTGATGGGAACGATTCTTCAACGTCGTGCCGAAGTTCCAGATCCCGCGCCCGAAGACCTTTATGACATCGGTTGTGTGGTGCGTCTCGCGAAGATGGTGAAGTTCCCAGACAACACCGCTCGCGTGCTGGTCGAAGGCTTGTGGCGCATCCGGGTCAAGAGCTACTCCAGCACCCATCCGTATCTGCGCGCCAAGTTCGAGTTGCTGCGCGACGAACGCGACAACTCGATCGAAGTCTCCGCGATGATGCGTTCGGCGCAATCGCAGTTCCAGGAGATCGTCAAGCTCTCCCCCGCGCTTGCTGAACAAGTCAAAGTCGCCGCGCTCAATACCGAAGACCCTGGACACTTCGCCGATCTCATCGCAGCGAATCTCAATCTCTCGCTTGAAGACCGTCAGGAATTGTTGGGCACAGCCTCTATCAAGGATCGTCTGACAAAGTTGCTTCCGATGCTCAACCGCGAGCACGAGGTCTTGACGCTGAGTTCCAAGATTCAAACGGATGTCGCCAGCTCCATCGCCAAGACGCAGCGGGATTTCTTCCTGCGCGAGCAGCTCCGCGCCATCCAACGCGAACTCGGCGAGGGCGAATCCAATTCCAACGAGATCAAAACGCTTCGTGAAAAAGTCGAGAAGACCCCGATGCCCCTTGAGGTGAAGAAGGTCGCCACGCAAGAGTTGGAGCGGCTTCAATTGATCCAGCCCGCTGCCGCCGAATATCCTGTCGCGCGAAATTATCTTGATTGGATTCTTAATTTGCCTTGGGAGAAATCCACGGATGACAAGATTGATCTCGTTGCCGCCGAGAAGATTCTCAACAAGCAGCACTTCGGTCTCGAGAAGGTCAAAGATCGGCTCATTGAATTTCTCGCCGTCATCAAGCGTAAGAAAGCTCTCAAAGGCCCGATCCTTTGTCTCGTCGGCCCACCAGGCGTGGGCAAAACCTCGCTCGGCAAAAGTGTAGCAGACGCGCTGGGCCGCAAGTTCGCTCGCATCGCCCTCGGCGGTATGCGCGATGAAGCAGAGATTCGCGGCCATCGCAGAACGTACGTCGGCGCGATGCCAGGACGCATCCTGCAAACGCTCCGCCGCATCGAAAGTAACAACCCCGTCATCCTGCTAGATGAGCTGGATAAAATCGGTTCGGATTTCCGTGGCGATCCCGCATCCGCGTTGCTGGAAGTGCTCGATCCCGCCCAGAACAGCACGTTCACCGATCACTACCTCGACATGCCGTTCGATTTGTCGCGCGTGTTGTTCATCGCCACGGCGAACTGGATGGACCCTATTCATGCTGCGTTGCGAGATCGTCTCGAAGTCATCGAGCTTCCGAGTTACACAGAAACCGAAAAACTCCAGATCGCTCGCCGCTATCTCGTGCCGCGCCAGTTGGAAGAACACGGCCTGAGCAAGCACGAATTTTCTCTGCCCGACCCGACGTTGCGCCGCCTGATCCAGGAATACACACGCGAAGCGGGGGTTCGCCAACTCGAACGCAACATCGCAGCGCTCGCCCGCAAAGCAGCGCGCAAACTCGTCAGCGCAAACGGTCATGCCAAGTCGATTAAACTCGATCCCGGAGCGCTCAAGGCCGAACTCGGTCACGCGTTGTTCGTCGCAGAGACTGCGGAAAAGATTTCTGAATACGGCATCGCCACCGGGCTCGCCTGGACTCCAGTGGGCGGTGAGGTTTTGTTCATCGAAGTCTCACGCATGGCGGGCAAAGGCGGATTCCTGCTCACTGGTTCGCTTGGCGAAGTGATGAAAGAAAGCGCGCAGACCGCGTTCAGTTATCTTCGCAGCCAAGCGGATAAACTCGGCCTCGACCTTCAGGACGCCTCTAAGCAGGACATTCACATTCACGTTCCCGCAGGAGCGACGCCAAAGGACGGCCCAAGCGCAGGCGTGGCCATCGTCGCAGCGCTCGCTTCCATGCTCATGAATCGCCGCGTGCGTTCGGATACAGCGATGACCGGCGAGATTAGTTTGCGTGGACGCGTGATGCGTGTGGGCGGAGTAAAGGAAAAGGTGCTTGCTGCAGTTCGATTTGGTGTGAAGAACGTTATCCTGCCCGAACAGAACAAACCGGACTGGCTCGAAGTCCCCGCCGAAGTGCGCGCGAAGATCAAGGTTCACTTTGTCAGTCACATCTCCCAGGTCATAAAGACAGCGCTCGAAGCCAAATGAGCGCTCGCCGAGTAATCGTTGTATGGCTCGCGGCATTGCTGGTGACAGGATCGTTTGCGGCTACCACCAAAGATTCTGCCCCGGCCAAGGGCCGCGCCTTGGCTCAGCAACTTCTCTCTCTCAAGCCGGAATCCAATTTCACCAACACCGGTAAACTCATCATTCGAGGCCCGAAGAAACAGCGGCATGAAGTGGCTTACCAATGCCGCGTCAGCGTGACCGAAACGAACTGGACGAGTTATTATTCTGCTAGCCAAGGCACAAATGTGCTGCCGGGATTTTCTGTTGAACACCGCGCCAGCGCAGCCAATCGATATTTTGACGACCGCACCAATCTTCTCACGGCAACACAGATTGCGGTTTCCTTCGCTGGATCAGACTTCTCTCTGGCCGATCTAGGGTTAGAATTTTTCCACTGGCCGGATCAATGCGTGGTGAAGTGGGAGATCAAACGCAGCTTCGGCTGCAAGGTTCTCGAAAGCCGAAATCCTGAACCGGATGCTGGAGGATATTCCCGTGTGTTATCATGGATTCATACCGAGACGGGTGGTTTAATCCAGGCTGAGGCTTACGATGCTCGCGGCAAATTGCTCAAGGAATTCCGCCCCACCGAAACCGAAAAGATAAACGGTCGCCACGAGTTGAAAGAGATGGAGATTGAGAACGTACAGGCGAACACGCGGACCACGCTGGTGTTCGACTTGTAGTAAGCCGTTTGTCGCCAGGAATCCCACCCCAAGATTTAGCTCTCGTTCCGTGTGCGGTTCAGTTATGCTTCGGATGGCATATCGCCAAATCGTATGACACCGAAATTATTCTCCGAACTGGGACTCTCCGCCGAAGTGCTTAAAGCCATTGATAAACTGGGTTTTGAGCAAGCTGCGCCGATTCAAGCTGCGTCCATTCCTCTGCTGCTCTCGGGCAAAGACATCGTGGGCCAATCGCAGACCGGTTCAGGCAAAACCGCCGCATTCGGCATCCCGGCGGTGGAAAAAGTTGATCCCAACATCCGCGCGGTTCAGGTGCTTATTCTTTGCCCGACGCGCGAACTCGCGATCCAAGTTTCGGAAGAAATCCACAAGTTAGCCCTGTTCAAACGTGGCATCAACGCGCTCCCGATCTACGGCGGTCAATCTTACGAGCGCCAGTTCTTCGGTCTCAAGCAAGGCGCCCAGATCGTCATCGGCACGCCGGGGCGCATCATGGATCACATGCGGCGGGGCACGTTGCGCTTCGACAATCTCAAGATGGCCATCCTCGATGAAGCCGACGTGATGCTCAACATGGGATTCCGCGACGATATCGAACTCATTCTCCAAGCCGCGCCCAAGGAGCGTCAGACAGTTTTTTTCTCCGCGACGATGCCGCGGCCGATCCGCGACTTGATCGAGAAATACGCGCGCAATCCCGAGAACGTGAAGATCGAGCAGAAGGCGATGACCGTGCCGACTGTAGAGCAGGTTTATTACGAAGTGGATCGTCGGTTCAAGATCGAATTGCTCACGCGGCTCATTGACATCCACGACATCAAGCTCGGCATTATTTTCTGCAATACCAAGCGCATGGTGGATGATCTGGTGGATCATCTCGAAGCGCAGGGTTATATGGCGGATCGTTTGCACGGCGACATGACGCAAGCCATGCGTGATCGTGTGATGAACAAGTTCCGCAAGTCTGGACTCGAGTTTCTCGTTGCGACGGATATCGCCGCGCGTGGCATTGACGTGGACGACGTGCAAGTGGTCTTCAACTACGATCTGCCTTACGACGGCGAAGATTACGTGCATCGCATCGGGCGCACGGGGCGCGCAGGCCGCGAAGGCCGCGCGATCTCATTTGTATCCGGACGAGAATTGTTTCAGATCCGCAACATCGAGCGTTATACGAACATGCGGATTACTCGCGCCCGCATCCCAACCGAAGCGGAGGTCGGCGACGCCCGCGAGAATGCGTTCCTCGGAAAAATCCGCACCGCACTCGCCGCTGGAGATTTCAAGAAGAACGAACACTTCATCGCACGCTTGCTGGAGGAGGGTTTCTCCTCCACCGACGTTGCTTCCGCGTGTCTGACCTTGCTGCAAGGTGGTGAAGGCGCATCGAAGCCAAACACGGAGTCCTACGAACGCCCCGAACGCGATGAGCGTCCTCCAGAGCGCGGTAATTTCCGCGATGGTCCGCGTGATCGTCAGGACGATCGCCGTGCGCCGCGTTTCGACAGCCGTGATCGCAATGAGCGTCCGAATCGTTTCGAGGAACGTGCGCCGCAGGGAGAATTCCCCTCCGTGCGAACCTTCCGTCCGCCGCCGGTAACCAAAGGGGTTCGCCCTGTGGCAGCCACGCCTGTGAAACCTGTGGCCGCTGCGACGCCGCTTGCCAAACCAGCCAGTCAGAAGCCTGTTGCCGCAACTGCGGAAAAAATTGAAGTGCCAAAGACGGAAGTAAAACATGAAGCCCAGGCGAAGCCCGCAGCGGTGAAAACTTTTACAGACGCTGAAATACTCGCGTCCGTGAAAACTCCTGAGCCAGCTGTGAGGAAAACGTTTTCACCAAAAACCGCGCCGGGGGCAGAAAAGAAACGCGAAGCTTCCTCTCCGCTTGTCAAAGGTAAACCCAGCCGCGCCACGCCTCCCGATCACACGCGTCTCTGGATGAACCTTGGCGAAGCGATGGCTGTAACGCCGATTGATGTCGTTAATGCGGTCTCGGGAATCACTGGTTTGCCTGGCAAAGTGGTTGGCACGGTGGATGTGCGAGATCGTCATTTGTTCGTAGATGTTTCTGCCGAACACGCCAACAGCATTATTGCCAAGTTGAATCGCGCGGAGATCAAAGGTCACAAGGTCAAAGTCAAAGTGGCGTGATTTAAAAGATCGTAGCAGCGGACGTGAGTTCGCTCTATTTGAACTCTGAAAAGTTACGGCTGACTCACATAGCCTGGTAGATAGTGAATGAGATGAGCGACAACGCCCCAGAAAAATCCGTCGAGCGATTGTTTCCGTTCGTGGTGAAGTCTCGCGCATTCATTGTTGGGCGAGACATCCTCGCACGCAGTAAAAGCAACCTGCATTTTATCCTCATTACGACAGACATCTCTGGTAGCAGCCGCGAGCAAATCCTGCGCGACTACATGCATTACCCAGTGGTTCAATGTTATACGGAGGCCGATTTAGAAGAGTTCTTTTCTGTCAAAGGCACTAAGGTGATCGGTTTTACTAAGTCGGGTCTCGCCCAATCCATCTACGCCGAATTGAAACCACACCGCATCAACAAGCCAGCTGAAATCAAGAAGCCGCGAATGGACACGAAAGAGCAGCCGTGAAAGAAGGGTTTGTTGTCATCTGTGTTAATGACTTTTGGCCTTTTCCGATTCTTGTGGATTGAGGTTCATTCGTGTCTAAGTTCTCAATTTTCTTTCGTTTTTTTAAAATCCGCCCAACAAAAAACGGAGGAGTCTCGCGACTCCCCCGCTGCGCGTTCGGACGGTGCGACCCGCCCGTGAACTCTTGAACTTCAACGCGGCGATAGCATTTTGATCTCTCAAGATGTCAATTGCGTGTCGTGATTGTTACAATTGTTACAAAGTTGAAAACCGCGCCTGAATGTTCGAGACGTTTTCCAAGGTGCAGCGTCATTTTTACGTGCTGCGGCTGCCATTTTATTGTCTTCCGCAAACCCCATGTGACTCGATTTTCCCAAGAACAGTTTGTCACCTTGGGTTGGGCTCGCGATTAATTTTGCCGACTTGCGTTCGCGATGTGCGAGAAGCTCTAGGAAGACAGCGGGAGGTTTGCGGGTGGAGTTCATGGTTCAGATAAGGCAACTGGTATCTTTGCGGACAGCGGATCGAATCATCAACATGCAGCGGAGGCGTTCTCCGCCAGGAAAATGTGGGGGGGCGGGTCGAAGGCCCACACGGTTCGAAGCCTGACCCGCCCTTGCCTTTGTCACCCGGGTGATAAAGGAAACTGTTCCGAAACTCGATATTGGAACTGAACGCATAGCCACCTCATGTAAGACGATCTGAAGGTCATTCCTATGACGCTGCAGTTACGAAGCGGTGACTTATCGCAAGTATTCATGGCGCAGAATTCGTTGTCACTTGTTTGTAACAATTGCGTCATGCAGCTGTTACACAGGCCTACGAAGATTTGGGGGAGATGAATCGTTCTATTTTTATAGTGGTGGCGGTAATGCTGGGATATTTCTCGGTTAAAGCCGTTGAACCGGTTGCGTCCCCGTTGACGCAAACGCGTTCCACGCTTGAGCAGTGGGTGCAAACAAAACAACTGATTTCCAAGACTCGAAGCGACTGGCAATCGGACAAGGAATCGATCGAGCAAACCATCGCTCTTTACGAGCGGGAGTTGAAGTCTGTTGAAGACCAGATGTCGAAGGTTTCCACAAACAGCCTTCAAGTGACCAAGGAGATGTTGGAGGCAACGACTTTGCAAAAGGTATCCAATGAAACCTTGGAAGTGGGCCGTTCTTTTGCCGCAGGGCTTGAGTCGAAGGTGAAAGCGTTTTTACCAAAACTTCCCTTGCCTCTTCAAGATATACTGAAGCCCCACTTCGCCCGGCTTCCCGCTGATTCAAAAAATACCAAGATGCTCGCCGCCGAGCGCCTGCAGGTTCTTGTAAGCATTCTTAACGAACTAGACAAGTTTAACAACGGCGTGAATTTGTTTAATGAAAAGCGCAAGAATCCGAAGGGTGAGGAGGTTGCGGTGCAAACAATTTATATAGGGCTCGGCGCAGCTTACTTCGTAAATGATTTGGCGGATTTCGCCGGAACTGGCACTTCAGGCGCAAGTGGCTGGGAGTGGTCCGATAAGCCAGAGATCGCATCTGCTGTCCAAGAAGTCGTAAAAATTTATCGCAGTGAGAAGACGGCGCGGTTCGTAACGTTGCCCGCTACAGTGCGCTGACCATCGCTACTCAAAACGCTTTCACAATGACGAAATTCCACCATTCAATCTGCATTACATTCCTGCTCGCGGCTCAAGTCGCCACTCAAGCGCAGTCTGTTGACAGTCTGTTGTCCACAGCTGGCGAAGATCTTCAAAAGGCAGGCGGGGAACTGACGGCCGTGCGAAATTCGATAGAGGCGGAGCGTCTGCCTTTGGCCCGTAAGGTGACCGAGTTGGAGCAGCAACTCATCAACCGCCGGGCTGATCTAGCCAAGGCTCAGCGATTCCAGGAAAACCAACTTGTTGAGTTGAATGCCCTGAAAGCGGATGCCAAGCGCCAAGCAGATGAAGTTAAATACATAGACTCACTCATCACAGAATACTCTCGCACGTTCAGAACGCGTGTTAATTTCATCGAGCAGCCGCGATATGAAAACATTTTGAAAGAAGTCGATAACGTTGCAGCGAATGCCGATCTGGCGGCCAAGGAAAAATTCACGCGTCGATCCGCATTGCTTGCAACAGCTCTTCAACGCGCTGAGGCCGCCCAGGGTGGTGAGTCATTTGAAAGCAAAGCCCTCGACAAGCAAGGGCTGGTGCAATCCGGTAAAGTTGTGATGTTCGGTCCCGTCAGCATGTTTGCCAGCGCTTCAGGCAACGCAGCGGGATTGCTGCAGCAGGAGTTGAACAAGGCTGATCCTACGATCGCTCAACTCGAAGAGCACTTGGTTGACCTGAGTCGCACCATGGCAAAAACAGGCACTGGTCAGATGGTTCTAGATCCCACACTTGGCAATGCGTTCAAGTTGTCAGGAATGCATACAAGTTTGTATCACAAGCTAGCCGAGGGCGGATTGGTGATGATTCCTCTTCTCGGTTTAGGCCTTGCCTCGCTGATTCTCGCGTTAGTGAAATGGATTCAATTCTCGCGTGTGCGCCTTGCGACAGAATCCGATCTTCAAACGGTTCTTAAGCATATTGAAACGGAGAAGCCTGATCTTGCGTTAAGCCACGCCAAAAAAATCCCAGGCATCGCGGGTGAATTGCTTGCCACGGCTGTTCAGCATGTGGATGAGAAGAAGGAATACATTGAAGAGATTTTGTATGAGAAAATGCTGGGTGCACGTACTAGGTTGGAGCGTGGGCTTCCGTTTCTTGCGCTGACCGCCACAACTGGTCCGCTGCTCGGTTTGCTTGGAACAGTTACGGGTATGATTGCGACGTTCAAGCTCATCTCCAGTTTCGGCAGCGGCGATCCCAAGATGCTCGCGTCGGGTATTTCCGAAGCGTTGATGGCCACCGCCACTGGCATGGGTGTGGCCATTCCCTCGTTGTTGTTACACGCGTTTCTGAGCCGCAAGGCTAAGAGCATTCTTGGCAGCATGGAGCAGACCGCGGTGGGATTTGTAAACGGTGTTCCTCAAGATGATAAGCCAAAGTTCGGTTAAGAACTTGGGAAAAATATCATGAATGAAATATTCCAAACAATGTTGCACACCTGGCAAACAGGTGGGTGGGTCATGTGGGCGATGGTCCTTCTTTCCCTGACGATATATATTAGCGCAGGACACTTGTTGATGTCGGCTTATCATCGCGGATTGACCAAGGCCACGGACAGTGTCTTGCGGGAATGGGTTGCCAAGCCAGACACAGCCCCGAAAAGTGTGCGTGAACTTGTTCGCTACACTCAGGATGAAATCCATTCTATCGAGGACATCGAAGGGCGATTTCGTGAAGTTGAAGCATCCCAAATAACAGATCTTGATCGGCGTGTCTCATTTCTCAATGTGCTTGTGATTTCAGCGCCGCTGTTTGGGTTGTTGGGCACAGTATTGGGAATGTTGCTTACGTTTAAAGCTATCGGCATCGGTGGTAGTTCTGCATCTGAAATCATCGCCAAAGGTATCAGCGAAGCGCTCGTTGCCACACAAACTGGAATGATGGTGGCAATTCCCGGACTCGTGATGGCCAGTATCGCGAAGCGGTGGAGGAACGAGTACGTCGCA
The DNA here is from genome assembly GCA_008933055.1 of Verrucomicrobiota bacterium. Taxonomy (GTDB): domain Bacteria; phylum Verrucomicrobiota; class Verrucomicrobiia; order Limisphaerales; family JADLHS01; genus JADLHS01. The sequence continues at coordinate 19,546 of WBXK01000018.1, forward strand.
TTTATAGCGCGTTTGGAGAGCGTGACGCTGCGCCATTTCCGTCCCGAATTTCATGGGATGACCCGTTTCTTCACGCGCAAACCAGAAGCAGGCACCAGCCCCATTGCAGCGACAGTTAGATCGGAAGCTGTAAACGCATGAAATTTCGCCGGACACTTGCAGAGCCAGATGAGAACATTGAGCTGAATCTAATTCCGCTTATTGACATCATCATGTTCCTGCTGATCTTTTTTATTTCCACGACCAGCATGATGCAAGAAAAGGGCGTCTTTGTTGACAAGCCGCAGTCATCGGCTGGCAGCAGCTCAGGGGAAAATACATCGATCATTTTGTCGGTGGCGACAGACGGCAAGGTCAGTCACGAGGGTAAAGAGATCGGGTTGAGTGGCGTGCGCCCGACGGTTAAACGGCTTTGTGCCGAGCAGGCAAAACCAGTCGTCATTCAAGTCAGTGATAAATCCCGATCAGGTGTGATGATCCGGATTATTGATGAAGCCCGGATGGGCGGAGCCAAAGATGTCAGTGTCGCATCCGAGCGGAGTTAGTCTGCGTTGTAACTCTGTTAACCAGCTCTCAGCCAAGCCCACATGAAACACCGTCGCAAACTTGAAGAACCTGAAGAAGCCATTGAGCTGAACCTGATTCCGCTCATTGATATCATCATGTTCCTCCTGATCTTCTTTATCTCGACGACGAGCTTCATTGAAGAGCCAGGAGTTACAGTGAACAAGCCTCGCGCGGCTACGGCCCGGCAGATGGACAAAAACAGTATCATCTTTGCAGTGACAGCAGATGGAAAAATTGCTTATGGCGGCAAAGAGATAGGTCTTGGCGGTGTCAGGCCAACTGTCACGCGTCTCTCGCCAAAAGGAAATGAGCTTCCAGTCGTGATCCAATCTGATGAAAACGCGAATTCCGGTCTGCTCATTAGCGTGATTGACGAGGCCAAGTTGGGTGGTGCTAAAGAGGTGAATTTGGCCACAGATAAAATCTGATTCAAAGATCGAGATCGATGCGAAAAGTCTATCAAAACGAAAGTAAGATTGCCCGATTGCCGGTGGCTATAATCTTTGGGGTGGGCTTCACCGCGGTTTTATTTGGATTCATCCCATTTGCTCATCGCATCGCTAAGCCAGAGAAAGCCCAGAGCTTGATGCCAATATCCAATACGGATTTGAAACAAAAGGAAGAGGAGAAAGTCGAGACGCCTCCTCCTGAAGCGGAAAAACCGCCCGAGGCCGCGCCGGAGCCCCAGCTTGTTGAAGTTCAACAGCAGATTCCGCTGAGTGCAGACTTGGAAGTTGCCGCAGGTTCTGGCGGTGCTTTGGCTGGTTTTGGAGAAATCAGGTCGCTCACAGCAGCGGAAGCCGTGCAGGAAGACACGTTTGATGTCGCTGATTTGGAGAAGCGGCCCGAGCCCGTTTCGCAGGTTGCACCGACTTATCCTGAGGCCTTGCGTAAAGCAAAGGTGGAGGGCGTTGTGACATTAATTTTCGTGCTGGATGAAACCGGTCGCGTTGAAGATCCGAGAGTTGAAAATTCGTCTCGCCCCGAATTTGAGAAGCCTGCCCTGGATGCGATTCGTAAATGGCGCTTCAGCCCAGGACAAAAGGATGGTCAGGCCGTGCGGACCTATATCCGCGTACCGTTGCGCTTCAGGGTGACGACGGGTTGAATTGCTGAAACAGATAAAACTGATTTTATGAATCGAAACAGAAAACAAACATGGCTCGCCGTTGTGATGCTATTGCTCGGTGTCTCTGCTCCGTGCTCTGTCAAAGCTGAAAAGACAAACACATCCGCACCCAACAATTTCGCCCCTCTCGCCAAAGACCACGAACTGGCTTCGGTCTGGAACGATGCTGACTTTCAACGTCGCTTGGTGGGTAGCTACGGTTTCGCCTCCGAGGTCGAGCCGAAGTTGCAGCCGGACGAACTGGAGAAGTATCGCACGGTGGTGATTCCAATTCTCACAAACAGCGATTCAAAGAAGATCGTAGCGACGCTCGAAGGCCTCGCCAACTCCAAAGCCAGCGCTGTGTTAGATTTCACGCTCGGCAACGTCTATTTCCAAAGAGAAGACCTGACGAATGCTGCAAAACATTTTGAAATGGCGATCCTGAAATTCCCTGACTACCGGAGGGCGCAAAAGAATCTTGCATTTGCCTTGGTTCGCGACGGGAAATATGCGGAGTCTATCAAGCCTCTCACTCGCACGATTGCTTTGGGTGGTGGTGATGGGAAAGTGTTTGGGCTGCTGGGCTTCGCCTGCTTGAGCCAGGGCAGGAATGTCTCAGCCGAGGCTGCTTATCGTCAGGCACTGGTGTTCGAGCCTGAGAATCTGGACTTCAAACTCGGTCTTGTGAAAAGCGCTGTAGGAACGGCCAACTATGATTACGCACTTTCGATATTGGATGAGTTGATTAAACAATATCCAGACAAGGACAACCTCTGGACCTTGCAGGCCAATCTTTTCATCCAGAAAGAACAACCCGCCAAAGCCGCGATCAGCTTGGAAATGCTCCGTCGCCTCGGCAAAGCCAATGTTCAATCGCTTAACCTTCTCGGCGATCTTTACATGGCTCAGGAATCCCGCGACCTCGCGCTCGGTGCTTACATCGAAGCGATGGCGAAAGATAACGGACAGAATCCTGCCAAGGCCTTGCGCCCAGCGCAGATTCTCGTCAGTCGGGGCGCATGGGGTGAGGCGCGTGAGCTGTTCACCAAGATTCGCGCATCAGCGACGCCGTTGACTGGAGCAGACGATCTCAAGTTGCTCAAGCTGGAATCCAAAGTGGCCATGTCTACCGGCGCAGGCGCTAAAGCCATCGAAACTCTGGAGCAGATCATCCAGAAAGACCCGCTTGATGCGGAAGCGTTGATGCTCGCCGGAGATTATTACGCGAAGAATAATCAGAAGGAGAAAGCGGAGTTCCGTTATCGCACTGCCTCAGGCATTGCGGGCTACGAGGCTGATGCTTATGTGAAGCACGCACAACTGCTGGTTCAATCGCAAAAATATATCGAAGCTGCGGAGTTATTGAAGAAGGCGCAAAAGGTCAAACAGCGGGACAATGTTCAGCGTTATCTGGAAAAGGTTGAACAGCTCGGACGCACGGCACGGTCCTAAATCTGGTTCAATCGTCCGCTAACATTTCACGCGACATGGAACACCATCCGCCCCAAGAACCCTTTACCGCCAGAACTCGATCGGCGATTCCCCTGCGCGCACTTGTTGCATTAGGGTTTATCGTTTTGATTTCGGCGTTTAGCGCGGCGGCACAGGATGGCGGGGCCGTTTCCGGCGTGGTGATTAATTCGTTCGATGGCAAACCAATCCCCGGAGCTACCGTCACTGTGCGCGGCACAACGTTAGCCGCCCAGACCGATACCACAGGACGCTTCGAGCTTAAAAATCTTCCCACTGGAGATCAGGTCTTGCGTATCTCCAAATCCAGTTTTGCGGCTGCAGTTGTGACGGATGTCCGCGTTATCACAGGGCAGACGACGACTGTGAACGGGAATCTCCGCCCCGAGTTTTATGAGATGGAGGAGTATGAGGTCACCGCAGAAGAGTTCACGCAGCAGACCGAGCAGATCATGATCGAACGTCAGGAGTCCAGCGGGATGATGGATGCTATGGGTTCGGAGGATTTCAAAAAACTTGGCGTCGGAGATGCGGCCGCCGCACTGGGTAAGGTGACCGGCGCCAGCATTGCAGATGGAAAATTCGCCGTCGTGCGCGGTTTGCCAGACCGTTACACCACGACCACGATGAACGGCGGCGACGTTCCCAGCGCCGATCCAAACCGCCGCGCCGTCCAACTCGACTTGTTTCCGTCTCAATTCATTGATCAGTTGAATGTGCGCAAGACGTTCACACCCGATATGCCGGGAAACTTTTCAGGTGGGGCCATAGATATCGTGACGAAGACCTTTCCTGAAAAGCAACTGATCAGCCTGAGCATCGGGACTTCTTACAATCCCAATTCTAATCTGCGTGATGACTTTTTGATCACGGATCATGGCTCCAAAGACTGGTTGGCCCGGGATGATGGGACGCGCGCATTGTCCAGCGTCGCCGCAGCCGCGAATCCAAACGGCACGTCAAACCCCTTAAATCCAGCAATCAAGTCGAGTTTTGAATCAAGCCGCTTTTCCCCAGTCGCTGGATCGTCGCCCGTGAATTCGAGCATGTCTCTGACTTTTGGAGACAATGCAAAGGTGTTGGATCGCCGGCTTGGCGTTTTGGCGGGAATCTACTACAAACAAGATTACGCTTCGTACTCTGACGGTGAGGTAGGCAAATACGTGCTCGGAAGCAATGGACAAGTGGATACAAAGACGGACGCGCAATCAAAAATCAATTACACGCTCGGCGGCATGGCAACCGTCGGATACGAGATGCTGGAAGACCACGATATAGCATTTAACTTCCTGCACGTTTCTACAGCAGAAGATTTAGCTCGGCGTTTACAAGGCCAAGACACGGCTGGCATTGGCACCGAGCCAGGAGTCACCTATCTCGACCAGTCGCTTCTCCAGTGGACGGAGCGAACCATGGACGTCTATCAGTTCAAAGGAAACCATTTGTTCCCCGCCTTGAATGACGTCGGGTTCGACTGGGTTGGTTCATTGGCTAAGACGACTGAAGATTCTCCAGACCAGCGTATCTTCCAATTCGTGGCTGCGCCGGGCGATCCAAATGATCCGAATGACAATTTTTACTCAGCAAACGGCGCCACCAAACCTTCCCGCCCCACCCGCATCTGGCGGGAACTGGCCGAAGACAATGTTTTCTTCCGTGGGGATCTAAAAATCCCCTTGCCCTCCCATACAACTAAAGACAACGCCTTCAAAACCGGCGCATCTTTCAGCGATTCTAAGCGTGATTATAAAACCCGCACTTTCGACGTGAGGGCAAGCAACAATCATCCGTTCCTCACCAATGGCGATCCCAATTCTTATCTGGCTTCGACCAACCTAGGATTCATTGATTACTACAACTTCCCCGGCAGCTATGTTTACGATGGGAAGACGTCGGTGCAAGGCTACTACGGCATGGCAGAGTTATATGCCTTGGAGTGGTTGCAGATCCTCGGCGGCGCGCGGTTTGAGGCTTTTGATTTGGAAGTGACCTACGACAATCTCGGAACATCTACGCCTCCCAAAACGGGTGGAATCAAGCAAAATGATGTTCTCCCCTCACTCGGTGGTGTTATTTCAATACGGAGTAATTTGTTATTGCGCGCATCCTGGTCACAGACGGTTGTCCGCCCAACCTACCGAGAGATTAGCGAAGCTGAATTGTACGATACCGCTCAAGGGCGCACCTACATCGGCAACCCCGACCTGAAGGTTTCTTCAAGTGAAAATTTTGACCTTCGGCTTGAGTGGTTTCCTCGCCCAAGTGAAATCATCTCCTTGTCGCTCTTCAAAAAAATCATCTTAGATCCTATCGAACAAGGATCCACTGACGTGAACAATGAATTCATCCAGTATAACAACTACGACAAAGCTGATGTACAGGGGTTCGAGTTTGAATTTCGGAAAAATCTCGATAGCTGGTCGCAGTTCACAAAAGAATTGTCTTTCGGATTTAACTTCACCTACATCGAATCCGAAGTGCTGCGAACGTCGGAACAATATTTGAACCAACAATTATTTGTCGGCCAGTCCACCACCAAGCGTCCCATGTTCGACCAGCCGGAGTATATCTTGAACACCGATCTCACCTGGGATCATAAGCCGACCGGTACTGCTATCACGGTTTCTAGTGGTATTGTAGGCCGACGGTTGACCGTTGTCGGCCTTGCCACGCCTGACGAATACGAAGAACCCACACCTCAGCTGGATCTTTTGCTATCCCAATCCATCGGCAAGCATTGGAAGCTGAAGCTCTCCGGAAAAAATCTCCTAGACCCCTCTTACGACACGACGCAGGACTGGATCACCCAAGAAGTGAAGGTCCGCTCCTACACGAAAGGTCGGGTGTTCGGACTCACGCTTACCTGCGAATTCTAGACGGCCCCTACGGGTCACCCTGACCCGTTTCAGAAACGTAACATTCCCGCCGCACGGCCTTAACATACCTCTGGATAATAGTGCACGGTTGTTCCTTATCCTGAGTCAGAGGTAGTGGAATTGATTTTTCCAAACCGAATAACCACCTGAAGCAGTAACAAAACCTAAAAAACAAATGAAACGTATAATCAAACAGATCAGCACTTTCGCTGTTGCAGCTTTAATCGGCTGCTTGAGCGCTCGAGGCGACACTGTGGTCGTCAGCAATGACGTCGCATCCGTCGAAACGTGGTATTCAACCAATACCTATCAACTTCAAAAAATCATCTATGTTCAGACGAACGCGGTGTTGGTGATTGAGCCTGGAACAGTGATCAAGGCAGCGACGAGCAACCTGATCAGCTCCCCTGGAGTTCCTGTGGACTGCGCAGCGTTGTGGGTGCAACGCGGCGGCAAGCTCTATGCGACGGGCACGGTTTCC